>JADINB010000065.1 GCA_017694275.1 Candidatus Egerieousia excrementavium
GATATGTCGTCGGCAGCGTCAGATGTGTGTAAGAGACAGATATTTTGCAGAGAGCAATCTGATTGTCATATATCCCGAGCAGTTTGCTACAGACAAGGACTTTACCTCATTCTCCGACCCTCTGGGACATACGGAATCGCAGGATTACTACAAGGCCAGGAAATGGCTCACTTCCCTTATAAAAAGCAGGGAAGAAGAGAAATAAGTTTGCAATATAACAAAACAGATAGAGTATGGCAGCAAGATCAGATGCTCTGCTCAGGTACAAGACCATCGACTCCTGCCTGAGAGACACGACAAGAAAATATTCTCTCAAAGATCTTATAAACGAGTGTTCTGCCGTATTGGGGCGCAGGGTTTCAACCAGAACCGTACAGCTTGACATACAGTTCATGCGCAACAAAAAAGAGGGATACGGAGCTCCTGTTACGGTCTACGAAAACAAATACTACAGATACAGGAATCCCAGTTATTCGCTTACCGACAGCGTAATCAAAAAGCGCGACATCGCCTCGCTGCAGGAGATGGCTGCCACATTGGGCCAGTATGTGGCGTTCAAGGAGTTCTGCAACCTCAAAAGCGCCGTAAACATAATAGAAGAAGAAATTGCGTCAATTGTTGAGAAACGCGAAAGTGTAATCTGTTGCGAATCCAGGGAAAATTTTGCGGGTATAGAATATTTCGATACGATTTACGATGCAATAATCAACAAAAAGGTCCTGTGCATAGGCTATCACTCATCCCGCTCGAACAATGTCATCTCCATGATTTTCTATCCCATGTATCTGAAGGAGTATCGCGGACGGTGGTTTGCGCTTGGCTACAAGGATGGCATAAAAGGGGTCTATCGGCTGCCGTTAGACAGAATCAGAGACTTCTCATACTCTATCCTGCCTTTTCCGGAAGAGCTGGATTTCGACCCGGAAAGCTACTTCAAGGACATTATCGGAGTTACAAAACTCACCTCAGAAGTGCGGGACATTATCCTGTTGGTAAAAAACAGGATTGCACCATATTTGAAACTGAATCTACTGCACCGCTCGCAGACTATTCTGGAAGAGTTGGAGAACGGCGACATGAAAATTTCTGTAAAGATAGTCCCCAACAGAGAATTCTATACCAGAATAATGGAACTGCTGCCCGATATCCAGATTCTTTCGCCCCGTGACATAGGAATGGAAGCGAACTCCAGAGCCATGGCACTCATGGAAACCATGCCATATAACTTCGCGGCAGAAAAAGAGGAGAATGGTTCAGGAAAATCTTTTTGCGATGACGATTTTAACCTTTTTAGCAATGTATAGAATACCGACAGCGCTGTTCCTTGCAGCAGCACTTCTCATCTCATCTGCCACATTTGCACAAAACAGCAGGCAGTTTACCCAGCAGGAGGTATATGAGAAGATGACACAGAAAAGAAACCCTTACAACCTGCCCATTATAGACAATGTGGAGAGTTATAATGCACTTGTCAGAGAGAAGAGAAAAAACAGGCTTGTAGACCTTGAGAAGTATATTCCTGGTATCAGGCTGGATATAAGGTACGCCACACCAAACAATTTTACGGGTACTCAGGTATATACCATGCCCAAGGCATATCTTGTAAAGGAGGCGGCCAAGGCACTCAGAAAGGCACAGCGTGAATTGAGAAAGGAAGGGCTCGGCTTTGTCATATATGATGCATACAGGCCGTATGCCGCCACTTTCTATTTCAGGGAAGTGTATCACGACACCACATTCGTGGCAAGCCCCACAACCGGCTCCATACATAACAGAGGCTGCGCCGTGGATCTTGCACTTGTGCATATAAAGACCGGAGAGTATCTTGTCATGCCTACGGAATTCGACAATTTTACGGAAAAGGCCTCTGCAGACTATCCCGACATCACGGCAGAACAACTGGCCAACCGTGAAAAACTGCGCGGGGTAATGGAAAAACACGGCTTCATAATCAACAGCGATGAGTGGTGGCATTACAATCTGAAAGACAACAAGCGTTTTCCGCTTCTGGACATATCTTTTGAAGAATTGCAGAATCTGTGATTATCAACAAAATACTCCGTGAGAAAATAGTTTTGATTTATAATGTGACAAAAAAAATCAGATAAAGCCATTGCGTTTGAACAACTTTTTTTATATTTGCAGAAACAATAGAAGTTATGATTTGTAATTCAACTCGCCATATGCATCACCATCACCGTCAAAATCATTGATGGCAGGTTGTTTTTGTAAATGGGAGTTAAAATCATATTTATAAAGGCTTGCCGCAAAGGTGAGCCTTTTTTAATTTAAATCAAGACTAATATGTTGAGAATCGCATTACAGTCCAAAGGACGGCTGAACGAAGAGAGTCTCGGAATATTGAGAGATTCAGGCATAAAAGTAGAAGAGAGCAAGAGAAAACTGCTCTCCAAGGCACTAAACTACCCCATAGAGGTAATCTATCTCAGAGATGACGACATTCCCCATGCCGTTGCCTCGGGAATCGCGGATCTTGGAATAGTCGGCCATAACGAGGTCATGGAAAAAGGGGAAAACGTAAAGGAAATCTTCAAGTTGGGGTTTGGAAAATGCAGATTGTCACTGGCAATACCAAAAACCGAAAACTATACAGGGCTCTCATATTTCAACGGCAAGAAGGTGGCTACCTCCTATCCGGCAATTCTAAAGAAATTCTTTGACAGCAACGGCATAGATGCAGTAATAGAGGAGATTGCCGGCAGTGTGGAAATTGCGCCCTCCATAGGGCTTACAGACAGTATATTCGATATTGTAAGCAGTGGAAGCACATTAATATCCAATGGACTGACAGAAGTTGAAAAGGTACTGGACTCGGAGGCTGTTGTTGTAGCCGCACCGGAAATGGACGCAGAAAAGGAGGCCGCTGTCGCAGATCTCATATTCAGATTCGAATCGGTAAAACGCAGCAGAGGGAAAAAATATATTCTGGTCAATATTCCAAACGACAAGATAGATGAGGCGCTCAAAATCATTCCCAGCATGAAAAGCCCTACGTTGCTGCCGCTGGCAGACAAAAACTGGAGCGCCATCCATACAGTCGTGGATGAAGATGAAATATGGGACAAGTGCTACCAGCTTAAAAAGATAGGGGCGGAAGACATTCTCATTCTCTCTTTGGAAAAAATGATATTATAATTACAACTGTCAGAATATCAAGTATTATTAAAATGGAAAATTGCATAAGGATAATACCGTATGTCTCTGGGACCGATATAGGCGCATTATTGAGAAGCGGAAGCCGCAGACAGGAAGAGAATGCCGAAAAGAGTTCGATGGAAATTGTCGAACAGATAAGAGAGAAAGGCGATGAAGCGGTTCTCTCCTGCCTGAGGAAGTTCGATAATCTTGAATGTACGGCAGAGCAGTTGCTTGTAAGCGAAAAGGAGTATGAACTGGCAGAGAGACAAATCAGCCCCGAACTTGCCAAGGCTATTGGAATTGCCATTTCCAATGTGAGAAAATTCCATCAGGCCCAACAGGTTGCAGATATAGAAGTTGAAACCATGCCTGGTGTTATATGCAGGCAGAAAAGCGTCCCGATAGAAAAGGTAGGGCTATATGTCCCCGGCGGTACGGCCCCTCTCTTTTCCACCGTAATAATGCTTGCCGTGCCTGCGAAGATTGCAGGATGCAGGAAAATCATAATGTGCACGCCTGTAAACAAAAACGGGGTTATCGCTCCCGAAGTGCTCTATTGTGCGAGAAGATGCGGCGTAGACAAAGTCTATAAAATCGGGGGTGCCGCAGCAATAGGTGCAATGGCGTTCGGGACCGAACATGTGGAAAGGGTCTACAAGATTTTCGGGCCTGGCAACAGTTATGTGACTGCGGCAAAGCAATATGTTTCAAAGGCAGTATGCGCGATAGACATGCCTGCAGGCCCCTCTGAGGTAATGATTCTGGCAGATGAAAGTGCAAATCCCGGATTTGTTGCGGCAGATTTCATCTCACAGCTTGAACATGGACCGGAGAGCCAGGCTGTTCTGGTTACCACAAGCAAGGGTATGGCAGAAAAGGTAGCGGAACTTTTTACCGAACAGACAGCCAGACTTGGCAGGAAAGGCTATATTCTGGAATCTGCAAAAAACAGCAGGATTGTCCTAGTAGGGCAAAAACAGGATTTGACAACAGTAGCCAACGAATATGCACCTGAACATCTCATTATTTCAACAGAAAATGCAGATGAATTGGCAGAAACTATTGTAAATGCAGGAAGT
>JADINB010000066.1 GCA_017694275.1 Candidatus Egerieousia excrementavium
CAAATCAATCACCTGGCCGGACTCCCTTCTTACACATAGACCTGTATTGCGAGGGCGATATCCCTTCAGATTTTTTGAACAGCCTGGCAAAATAGGACTGATCGTACACCCCGATGCTCTCAGCAACGGCCCCGAGCGGCATGTCTGTATTGCGCAACAGCATCCTGGCCTCCTTCATAAGCGCCTCACCTATCCAGTGCGAAGGAGATTTGGAAGTGAGCCTTTTCACCATTTTGTTCAGATGGTTGGGAGAGACATTCAGCATCCTGGCATAATCGGCAACATTACGCTTTATCTGCCTTTCTCCGAAAAGCAGGTCAAGGAACTTGTGAGCGACACTGTTCAGGTTTTCGGAAAAATTCTCTTCCGCGCTTTTTCTGTAGACTATATCGGCCTCAAGCAGAATGGCCATAAGGTATACCTTTATAATCTCTTCGCTGCCGGAAGAAGATGCGTGCTCTTCAAGAATCCTCTCAAAAAGCCTGGCAATGCCCTCCGCCCTTGCCTCGCAAAACTCCATTACCGGATAACCCCACACCTTGAGGAAATCGAACCTTTTGAAGATATTCATTTCCAGAGTCTGTTCTCCAAAATAGCCGGGAGAAAAACTGCCCATATAGCCTTCGCTCCTGTCGAAATATTTTATTGAAAAATATTGTCCGACAGGTATTATAACCAGTTCACCCGGCTTTATGAGATATCCCTTTTCTCCTATTTCGGCCAGAACGGTTCCGCCGAGCAGGAAAAAGAAAGAACAGGCCTGCAGCCGGGTAGGATGCTGCGGAATGTCGGCAGCATGGTAACGCTTGTCTAACTTTCTGATTGTAAACGGGAGCATCGGAAGAACAGTCTATAATGCTAAAACAGGCCTGAAATCACTCCGTTTTCATCTATGTCTATCCTCTCTGCGGCCGGTTCTTCCGGAAGGCCCGGCATTCGCATTATCTCTCCCGTAATGGGGATTATGAATCCGGCACCGGAAGCCACCTCTATTTCACGCACTGTAACCACAAAGTCCTTGGGCCGGCCCAGCAATTCCGGATTGTCGGAAAGCGACTTCTGCGTCTTGGCCATACAGATAGCCAGATGCTCGAGGCCCAGATCTGCAATTTTCTTCAAATCGGCTCTGGCTTTAGCCGTATAATCTACAGCCTGCGCCCCGTATATCTTCTTGGCTATTATCTCAATTTTCTCTCTTACTGGCAGATTCAGGTCATAAAGAGGTTTGTATGTATGGTCTGCAGGATTCATGGCAATCTGCTCCATAAGAAGTTCCGCCAGTTCAATGGCTCCGGCCCCTCCCTTGCTCCACACATCCACTATAGAGGCCCTGACTCCCATAGAAGCGCAGTACTCCTTGATAAGTTCAAGTTCCTGTGGCGCGTCCGTGACAAACCTGTTGATGGCCACGACCGGCACGAGATTGAACTGCCTTATGTTCTCTATATGCTTCTGGAGATTTTCCATTCCTCTTTTCAGAGACTCTATCCGGCCTGAAAGCTCTTCTGGCGAGCAGTGTCCGTCTGCACAGGCATCGGTCTCCTCCCTGAGAGCTCCAAGCGACATTCCGCCATGATATTTCATGGCTCTTACCGTTGCCACAAGCACTACGGCCTGAGGATTGAGCGACGCGGCGCGGCATTTGATGTCGAGGAACTTTTCCGCGCCCAAGTCAAACCCGAATCCTGCCTCGGTAATGGCATATTCAGATGTTGCCATTGCCGTCTTCGTTGCTATTACAGTATTTGTCCCCTGGGCTATATTTGCAAACGGGCCTCCATGCACAAAGGCTGCCGTTCCTTCCAGAGTCTGGACCAGATTGGGTTTTATTGCATCTTTCAGTAGCGCTGCCATTGCTCCGTTGGCATTCAGGTCACGGGCATAGACCGGTTTTCTGTCGAACGTATATCCGACAAATATATTTCCAAGCCTCTCCTTGAGATCTTTTATATCTGATGCAAGGCACAGTATGGCCATCACCTCTGAGGCTGCAGTAATATCGAACCCTGTCTCCCGCGGCACGCCCGAAGAGGTGCCGCCAAGCCCTGCCACAATTTTCCTGAGCGACCTGTCATTCATGTCCATCACCCTTTTCCATGAAATTGTACGGGGATCCAGATGAAGCGAACGTCTCTTGCTCTGGATGTTGTTGTCAATCATGGCTGCAAGCAGATTGTGCGCCTTTTCCACAGCAGCAAAATCTCCAGTAAAATGAAGGTTAATATCTTCCATGGGGACAACTTGGGAATACCCGCCTCCGGTAGCGCCTCCCTTGATTCCAAACACAGGGCCCAACGACGGTTCCCTGAGTGCCAAAACAGCATTTTTGCCCAGACGGTTGAAAGCCTGTGCAAGGCCGATTGAGACTGTTGTCTTCCCTTCTCCCGCCGGAGTGGGAGAGATTGCCGAAACCAGAATCAGTTTTGACCTTGAAATATCCCTGTCTTTATAGGAGAGCGGGACTTTTGCCTTATATTTCCCGTACAGTTCCAGGTCTTCCTCGGGAATACCTATCTTTTTAGCAACCTCCACTATTGGAAGAAGCCTGCTTTCCTGTGCTATCTGAATGTCGCTCTTCATAATAATATCCGGTTTTTATGACAAAGATAGCAGCCGGGCACGATAAAGCCAAATCGCACCGCCGCATCTGTCATAAAATCATTCAAGGATATATTTTCCGGCAACCATATCTTCGTAGGTAGGGTTATAGGCACAATTCGTCACGCTCCATCTCTCTCCGGATATGGAATCCAATATATTCTTCAGCCCGGAAAAATCGGTAAGATTCCCGCAATACTCGATTGTTACCGAACCGGCAACTTTAAGTGAACTGAGAAAATCCAGATCCGTAATTGAAACCCGGCTCTGATTGTACGACGATACTCCGCTTATTAGCAGCGATTCGGTAACCTCTTCCAATCTGGGAACATTTATACTCTCTACATCCAACGGCGTTTTTATCTCGAATATCCCTATCTTCTCCAGAGATGGCATTTCAAGATTCTTCAAAGTAGAAGAAAAAGAGAGTGAAAGTTTTCCCAATGTCTTTATGTCCGGCATTGAAATTCTGCTTGCATAGGCAGCACTTATCTTAAGTTCGCCCTTTATTGCCGTTGCATAACCTTCCAGCGTCAGTTCCGTGTTCCTGAAATTGCTCAATGTAAAATTTTCCACCTCTTCCAGTCCCTCCATGGGAATAGCCTCTGCCACCTGGCTGGCCGCATTAATCACTATCTCTCCTACTTTTGCGGGGACCTTGCATTTTTTTATTGCAGGTGAACCTGTTATCGACAGTTCAGACAGATTTTCGACAGTTGAAATATCCAATATCTCCGGCCCTTCCATATAATAGAGGTAAAATGTCCCGTTGCATGTTTTAAGAAGAGGCAAATCCAACTCCTTGAGCGATTGCATGTAACGCAAATCAAATGTTCCATCCACAGAGAACAGGGATGTCAGAGAAAGCGATGCGATATTCAGATACGAGAGCGCAAAAGCTCCGTTTACCTGCTCGAGCGAAGAGAAATCGAGAGTTTCGATTATGGGAGCGTTGTTTCTTCCGTCTATATCTATGGCCCCGGCCTCTTTCAGCCCCGGCATTTGCAGACTCTTCAACCCGCTCATGTCATAAGGGACTGCAATAGTCCCTCCGACGCGCTCCAGAGCAGGAAAAGAGATAATCTCTACCAAAGGCAGCAATTTAAAATTGAGTTTTCCCGATATGGTTTTCAGCACCGGCAAGGAGAGGGAGGAGAGATTGGACAAAGTTTGCAGAGTAAGGTTACCTCCTACATTCTCCAGTGCCGGCAGTGAAAACTCCGTAATTTCGCCATTTGCACCAGAAGCAGTCGTCCCAGACGAAACTGTAAGATTTCCATATACTGTTTTCAGAAGGGGCAGGGAAATTTCATTGACACTCTTGCCGTTTACATATAAAGACATGACTTCCGAAAGGGCATTCAGACAAATCCGGCCGACCTTTTCCGAATTTACCGTTATCTGGCCGGCAACCGTTTCAAGGGCAGGCAGTTCAATGGAAAGGAGGCTCTCTTTTCCGTTGTCGAAAGCATTCTCCTCATCGCCTATATAAAGATTTCCCGCATACCTGACATTATGCAGCCCGTCGAGGTTCATTCCTCCGAAAGAATTGTTGATTACTATATTTCCCCTGACCTCCGTAAGAGAAGCCAGAGAAGAGAGGTTCTTTACGGTATCGTATTCCGTTGCCGGAACCGTTTTTTCGCCTATTATAAGATTGCCTTCAAGGATCTTTACCTTCTCTGCGGCAAAGGCCTCCAGTTCCGCCTGCGTGGCCAGTATCACATTTCCGCCGGAAACCTTTTCGTCACGCACCACGGAATAGTTATAGTTCCTTGCCTGTCCGCTATACGAGGTAACGGTAAAAAGGCATGCCTGATTCCATTCCTCAACGGTTGCAGGGTCCGGCGATATCGTAGCCAGTTCGCATATCTCATATCTGGCAGTTGCACCCTGCAAATCCGCCTCCTGAGGAACTGTCAGGGTAATAAGATTGTTTATGATTTCTGCATGGTACACAACTCCGTCTTTTTCCAGAGAGAACGAATTCAAATAGTTGTCGCTGCCGATAAAATCATTGTTTTCTTTGTCGCAAGCTGTAAAAAGAGAGGCAGCGAGCGACAAAAACATTATTATTGATATCTTTTTCATCTTGTCTGTTCTATTGCATGGTATATTTTCCGTTTTTCATATCTGCAAGGGTGGGATTGTATCTGTTTCCGCTTACCGCCCATGCGCTTTCATCCGAAAGGTTGTCTGCCAAAGAGGAGAGTCCGGTAAAGTCCGTAAGGTTTCCGCAATAGCGGACTTCGACCCTGTCTGCCTTTTTTAGGGAGGCGAACCAGTCCAATTTTGTAACCGCACTTCGCGAAGCCGTCGATGAGGAGCTCCCCCCGTAAAATTTGAACAGTGTGCCGGCAGACTCCAAAAGCGGCACATTGATATTTTCAATCTTTTGCAGATTGCTCATCGAAAACGAACCGGCACATCTGAGCACAGGCGCCTCGAATGTTGTCAATGCAGTAAGGTTGCTTAACGTAAGAGTGCCTATGGTATCTGCATCGGGCAGGCGCAAGGCCGCAAGTTTTGTTCCGCTTGTATGTGAAAACGCTCCTATCGATTTTATATGGGGAATCTCTATTTCGGTAAAGTTGGCCGCTGTAATCCTGAGAGTTCCCCTTACGGTATCGAGCCCCGTCATTTCTGTCAGGAACATATCCTCCGCATTTGCAGATGCATTGGTAATGGAAAGATTGCCTGTCACGATCTTCGGAGAGTTCATCCTCACCAGCCCAGTGCAGCCGCTTAACGCAATGGCCCCTGTCTGCGCCACCTTTGAAAAATCCAGTTCCCTTACATTGGCAATGGATGTAATCGAAAGTTCTCCGCACTCTTCCAAAGAGCCAAAAGAGAGGGTTTCCAAAAAATAAAAGGTAGAAAGCTCGAGTTTTCCTGCAATTTTCCTCAATTTTGGAAACGAGAGATTCTCCATTGAGCCGTATTTAATGGAAAAATTGCCATTGACTTCTTCAATGGAACCAAGCACAATATCTGTCAGATTTATGTATGAGCTCCCCGACGAGGCAACGGAAAGCGACCCTGCGCCTTTAAGCAATGGCGCAGAGAATGAAACCATTGCATCATTGGAAGTTATTTTCATATCTCCGCCTGTCATCCGCAGCGATGGAAGTTCCAGCTCTTTAAGACCGTACAGATATGTAAGGGAGAGCGAACCTTTCACCTCTGAAAGCAGAGGGAAATCCGCACAGGAAAGGCTCCATATATTATTTACCGAGAGGTTTCCGTAAACGGTTTCCAAAGCGGGAAACGAAAGTTCCGCAAGTTTTCGGTTCACATTCGTTCCGCTACCGGATGAAGCACCTTGCGACTTGCCTTCGACCGTAATATCTCCGAAACACTCCTGCAACAGACCGGCTTCAATCTCCTCCACCGACCTGGAGTTTACATAAAATGCATTGTTCACTGTTTCAAGAGAGGGAAAAGAGATTTTGGCAATGCTGTCGCTGACTATGACTATATCTGTTGCAGAAGCCAATTTCGGGAGAGAAAGGCTGAAACCGCCTTCAAGGGCGCATTTTTCATCTTCCCTGCCTGCATGGATGCCGCCGGCCTTCTCGAGATTTGCCAGCCCGTCGATATTGCTCCCCTTGTAAGTGTCTCTTATGACAAGGTTGGCGCCTATCTCCTTCAAGGAGGCGAGCGCATCCACGTTTTTGATTGTATCATATTGGAAAGAGGGCTCCTTTTCCGCACCGATTATAACTGAACCGCTGACAGTTGTCGTACCGGATGAGGCAAAGGCGTCTACCTCTTCCTGCGTTGTAAAGAGAAGTGTTCCGCTCTCTATGTTTTCCGTGTATTTCACGCTATACCTGTAGCTTTCATAACTTCCGCCATACGCCTCGACCCTGAACAGATGGTCGTTGCCCCAGTCGGAAATTGAAGCGGGGTCCGGATTTATGCTTGCATTTTCACACAACATGTACTCCGCCGCCGCTCCTGAAAGCGAAACGCCGTAAGGCACTGCAAGCAGGATATTGCCGGCATCTATGGACGCAACGTATCTTGCGCCATCGGCAGTTGTAAGCGCAAAAGAGAGGATATGTGTATCGCTTCCCTCAAAAGGAGATTCTTCCTTGTCACACCCTGCAAAGAGAGAGAGAATTGCACAGAGAAGCATAATGTTGAATGTCTGTTTCATAAAATCATGTTTTAGTAAATCTTTCAGTTCTTCAGCAGATTGAAATCATTGAAATCCAAAACCTCGGTAGAGATTTCTCCCAACCAGCCCGATTTGGCGTTTACCGCACACTGGACCTTTACAAAGTCTATATATTTCAGATTTGCCGGTTGCCCGTCAAAAGTTACCGCATCGCTTATCCTGAAATGGTTGCCATTGGCGGCAGCAGCATAATTGTCATCGTCGGTCAGCCTGTCGGATCCGAAATTGTCTGCGTATCCCCATTCGAAATCTCCGTTAAACCAGTATCCTGGGCGAACCTCCTCGTTCTTTGGAGAGATACATGTCCCGCGCAAGGTATAGGAATCCTCCTCGACCCATTCAGGATAATAATAATCCTGCCTGTGGAAAGAGCCCAGATAATCTATATAGCCGCTGCCGCCCTGGTTGTCCTCCCATAAAACGGGCATCTGGGCACCCTTCGGTCTGTAATAGGTAATGCAGTAGTCGCGAATCTCCGTACCGGTTCCGAATTCGCTTCCTTTAAGCTCATACCATGTATCGTTGGGAAGGCCGTCTCCGTTCTCATCCTGCATGACCCATACTATGCCGGGTTCCGATGAACCGGAAAAGGAGTTTCCCTTTATCTGGATGTTGTAGTCCCCGTCATTCTCTATACTGTGGTCGAACCCTACCACTATATAGCCGCCAAAACCGCCAAGGCTTACATAGGAGTTCCCTGACTGCAGCCTGCTTTCTGCATACTCTGTCGCTTCATCCATGGTTTGTGCAACATAACCTTCATTTATGAACTGGCCTGGAGCCGGCAAAAATTCATAAACCCTGTTGAACTTGGCATTGCTCGCCCCGGTTGCCGTTCTCTTGTACTCTCCTTCTGCAGGACAGTTGTTTACCTTCAGTTCTTTGGTAACCTCCGCATACGGATTTTTCATGGTTACGGAAACGGCTGTAACACTGCCGGATTTTGTTTCAGAGGCCGATGGAGCAGTATAGAGATACTCCGTAGAGGTTCCGCGCTGGACTTCTGTCCCGTCTACCTTCCATATATATTCGGCTCCAAAATCGTTTTTCACGTCAAATGCCTTGATACGTATCGTACGTCCTGCCGAAACATTGAACGTATCATATTCGAAATTCCAGCTGAACGGCATTTCCTCCGCAGTACAGACCCTCACCGCAAATTCTGCTTCCGAAGAACCGTCTTCGGAACTTGCCACCAGTTTCAGATTATAAGTACCCGCCTTTTCGGCCACAAAGGAGAAGCTCCGGGTCGAGGCTGTTTCAACTCCGTCTACATACCAGACAAATGTTGCTCCTTCTCCGTTTTCTATGACAGGTTCCAGCAGAAGCGTTCCCCCCTCTATGGTAACATATCCGTCTTGCGGCACGGCAAGCGAAATTTGCGGCACGGCAAGCTCCACTACGGAAATCTGAACTTCAGAATAAGCCGTGCCGCAACCATTGGCTACACATAACTCTATGTAATATACCCCAGTCTCTGCAGAAGAGAATACGAGCGAGGGCTCGGTAGAGATAATGTTTCCGTCTAATTTCCAAGCGAAGACAGCATCTTCCGCATTCTCATACTCAGGAACAATCGTTATCTGCCTGCCGGCCTTTACGCTGTAGGATGCTTCCTGGTTGTCTAAAGAAATTACGGGAGGTTTCCCTCCGGCGGGTTCATCCTCGCAACAGGTGAGGAGAATTCCCAAAAACAATGACATTACTATAATGCCGGATTTCATGATTCTTTTCATTTCTATTGTGTTTATGGTTAACTGTCTAAATCCACCTTCGATTCTGTAAATGCAAAATGGGCCGGTATGTCTCCAGTAACTGCAGTCCATTTCAGTTTGCCGTATCTGTCGAAACAGTAAAGCACTCCCGGAGTTACATAGTCTCCGGCATCTGTCACGAAAATCTCCCTTGTCTGAGGATTGACTGCCAGCCCGTACGGGGTCTTTATCTTCTTTTCGGTGCCGTCAGATATGAAATTTCTTGAAACAATGCGCTTCTGCACCATATCGTAAATCGCATACGAAATCGTGTAACTATTTGTAGTATAATTAAATTCATTACCCAGCACATAAAGCGAATCTCCTCCTGCAACCATATTGCTGTTTGGCAGAGTATGCAGGGTATCTGTCACAATATCTCTGTTGGAATCTATGATAAAGGTTTTCGACGGTGTTCCGTAATAATCGCCACGCGAGGAGATATAGATATTGCCATAGGCATCCTGCACCATTCTGTGCAGGTTTATCCCGACCTCCATAGTTTTGACTACCTGAAAACTCTCCAGATCTATAACAAAGACCCTGTTGTCGTAGTCTGGCACCCGGTATCCACCCGAATTGGCCACATAGAGTTTGCCGTTGCATATAACCATATCTTCCGGCTGATAACCCACCGTACACTCCGCTACCACTTCAAGCGTGGCCGTATCGACTTTGGCAACATACCCCAGACGGGCATTGGGGTCTATCTCCACCGGACCGGCATAAGATGTAACATAGGCATATCTGCCTTCAAACTCTATATACCGGCAGTTGGGAATCGGGATAGTGGCAATGTGTTTTGCTGTCTTTGAATCCATTACCTCAACAAAATGGGAACAGTTTACGACTACATACAACTTGTTTCCGTAAATCTGAATATCATTGCCCACATCTCCCAATTCCTTCACTACACCGGGATTTCTCTCTGCGAAAATGTTTTTGGAATAAATGCCCGATTCGTAATCGAAGTAATCTATGGTAGCCTTGTTGCTGCCCATATTGCCTTCGTTCAGAAGATAAAAGCCGGTTATTTCGTTGCCCTCGCCGCCAGGTGCAACCGGTTTCTCTTCCGGCGGAACAATCACATCTGCTTTTCTGCATGAAAAAAGAAGCAACAATGCTAAAATAAATGTCGGAACTCTGTTAATCATTATCATATTCATTTCGTACAAATTCACATTAAAACATAACCGATGCCGTTATCCTGAAATTGGTTCCCGGCATGGGGTAACACTGCACTACTTCATACTGCTGGTCGAATATATTGTTTACCTCTGCCGAGAGATGCAACCTGCATTTTTTGATTTCAAAGCCTTTTGAGAGAGACAGGTCGCTCGTGTACCATGGCTGGGCATAATTTTCCGGTATATTCGCAGACGACTCATACCTTTCACCCGTATAGATAAAACTGTAGTTAAAACTCCACGACCTGTATGCTGCGCCCAATATCAGAGAACCGCTGTGCCACGGAATATACGGAATCTGCCCGCCATAATAGCTGCTTTCGCGGTCTGTAAAATCCTGTGCCTTCTGATATGTGTAGCTCGCAAGCAAGTTGAGGGAAACCTTAGCTATACTGGCTGAAATTTCCGCCGAAACATCTGCACCGCGAATCTCCACATAGCCCAGATTCAGCATCGTCCACCGGAACTGGTTCGATGCAGGCACTGCAATTATCTTGTCTTCAACTTCATTGTAATAGAGATCCGCCTGTACCTTTACTTTTTTCCAGAATCTGCCGTTCAGGCTCTTTTCATAGCAGGCGCCGATATTATATTGGGTAGTATATTCGGGATTGAGCTGTTTGTTTCCGATAAAGGTATAGTAGAGATCATTCAGGGTAGGCATCCTGAATATCCGCTTATAGAAGGCCCTGAAAGTGAGACCGCTATTATCGAACGGTCTGTAAGAGGCTACAACTGTCGGGGTCAGTTCGCTTTTATCAGGAGCCGGTTTCCCCCTTTTCACGCTCTCCGTAACAAAGGTATTGAGCAGGCTTCCCTGAACCTTTAATTTTCCCCAATCGAATGAGGTGGCAAGAGCTGCAAGGAGGGTATATCTGTCGGGATAGGCAAAATCCGTCAAGTCTGCATTGAGAGTATTGTATTGCAGGTCTGCCGACAGATTCATGCTCCACCATTCAAAAAGCCTGAACCCGTTTACCGATGAAAAATAGAGTTCCTGCTGCCTGTATCGGTTGTCTACATACATTGTGGTAACGTCCAGCCTCGGGTCCGACAGATAATGCAGATAATCGTATGCATATTTGGCATTCAGCTGCATTCTGTAAAACCTGGAAATCTCTTTATGGAATCTCCCCTGCAGGAAAAAATTCCTGTCCCATTGCCGGTCCTGATGCCTGTATTTACCCGGCTCTTCCCTTACGGACGCTCCGGGATACCCTCTTTCGGAATCATAAAAGTAGGCTTTCGCCTGCCATCTTCCGTCTTCTATATTCCCAAAGAGAGAGGCTTCCGCCCTGTAATACCTGACATCGCCGTTTTTTCTTACCTCGGTGGTATCATAACCGTCTCTCTTTGAATAGCTGAATTTATATTTGCCAGTTGTATAAAGATACTCCGTACTTATCTGCATGGAGAGATTCTCCCCGATTCTCCTCTCCCACAACAATGACGGGTTTACGGTCCCGAACGACCCGCCTTTGACCGCAGCCTTGAAATTATTCTTCTTTCCCTCCCCGAAGAACGGAGTCCTGGATTGCAGATAAATGGAGCCGGCCGATGCAAAGTCCTTTGCGCTTTGGAATATGGAGCTTTTCTGGCCATTGTAGAGGGAGACCGCTTCCATATTGTCCAATGAAAATTTGCCCAAATCGACTATCCCGTTCTGGGCATTCCCTATCTCCACTCCGTCATAAAAAACTCCTACATGCTGGCTTCCCAGACTGCGGATATTTACGCTTTTGAGACCGCCCACACCTCCGTAGTCCTTTATCTGCACGCCGGAAAAATAGCGTATGGCATCTGCTACCGAATGGGCGCTTAACCTCTGGAGCCGCTCTCCGGCCAGCCTTTGGGCCGGTATGATTTTAGGTACGCTCTTATGCGCCGTGACATATACGCTTTCCAGCTGCTGCACCGAATCCGCATCAAAGCCGTCCGGCATGGTATGCCCTTCATAAACCGGCACGGAAGCAGCAGATATTGTTGCAGCCAACGGCACAACAGACAAAAAAAGGGCGAATGACAATCCTCTGCAATCAGGCATAACAATTAATTTTAAATCAATCATTACACCTGCGGATAACATTCACCTCTCATTTGCGTCCGTAACAGTACCGCACATTCGGCAATACTGCGCCGGAGCGCATATCATAAGACAAATCAAAAGAGAAACCTACGATTCAACTCTATTGTTCTCATTCCTCCCATTCTCCGCAGGAGTAACTTTTAAACCGTAACGGCAGGTCTTCTGACTTGTCCCTGTTTAGCGCCTTCCCGGTTTGATCCAGTGGCAAAGAGTGCTAAACACATTAAGGAACTCACAGCAGCGGGAACTGTTGCAGATTTTCACTGCATTCCCTTTTAATTCCGGTCATGAGACTAAATTGACATGACCAGGAAACCAATTACGCTTGCAAATGTACTATTTTTATAGTTCCGACAAAATTTTTGATTTATTTTTTTTTATATAAAATTTTACTATCTTTGCAGTCCCAAACGCAGGATTCGTCTAACGGTTAGGACAGAAGATTCTCAATCTTCAAATAGGAGTTCGATTCTCCTATCCTGTACAGAAGTTTTCATATGTTTTAAGTTTTATACCAAAAATCCGGATCGGCTCTGGCCAATCCGGATTTTTTTTACCGGTTTCCGGTTGTCAAACCTGTGCCTTATTCTTCTCCGATTTCATCTCTCACCCATGAAGAGAGGGCGAACGGCTCGCTGTCGTCGAAGAAAAGGGCAGTCATTCTATCTACGATATCATGCCCGTGATTACTGTTTGTAAAGTATAAAAGATAGGTCTGCTCCTGAGGTATAAGAATGAACAGCGCCCTGAAGGTGTCGTTGTCACCCCAGTGCCATAGTATGTTGCCATGTCTTGCATTCTTCTCCACGCCTATGCCAAGCCCCCAGAATATTGAAGAATCGCATGGTCTTTCCAAACCTGCAAACCTTACCGCCCTGTTTGTATCAGGAGTAAACATCATCTCTTTTATTTCGGGCCTTAGGGTGGTGCCGGTCATAAGTTCATTGAGGAATTTGGCATAATCTTCTGCCGTGGTTCTCAGGGTATAGCCTACATTTGCCCTGGGATGGCGTCTGAGCCCCTCGCAAACTCTGTCTTTATATCCGTAGACGGCCAGCGTGTCATACTCGCTTCGCCATGCATAACTGCTGTTTGTCATTCCAAGCGGGTTGAAGACCTCCTCCTCTGCTATGGTTTCGATATCCTTTCCCTTTATGGCTTCAATGGCTCTTTGCAGAAAGGCAAAGCCTTCTCCAGAATAGTCATAGCAGGAATCCGGCGGGAACTTGAACGTTATTTCAGAAGTCGGCCACTCTGCAGACGATGCGGCCACACTCCAGTTGGGAAGGCCGCTTCTATGCCTTAGCACCATTCTGGCCGTAAGTTTCCTTGCAGTCTCCTTGTCTTTGAACCTGTCGATATCGGTATATTTGTATAAAGGTGTATCCAAATCTATTTCGCCATTCTGGACAGCCTTCATCACTATATAGGAGAAGACAACCTTGCTGAGTGACGCGGCCTGCATTATGGGCGGCTGTTTTATTGCCGTTCCGTCTGCAATCCTGGTTGAGTCATAAAAATCGGGGTTTATACACTGAATTCTGTAATCAGTCTCGGGAGAATGGTAAATCAGATCTATAAAAGGAATATCTGCATCCTTTATCATCTGCGAAATCTGAGAATCGTACTTTTCCCTGGTATTCTCCCCCTGTGAACATGAAACCGAAATGGTTGAAAAGATAACTGCGCACATAATAAAAAACTTTCTCATGATAACCTCCGTAGGCTAAAACATAAGCAAAGTTAATATTTTTAAGATACATTTTTTATTTTTGTATGATTTTTAGAATATGGAACCGTTGCATATCATAACCCCCGTAAAAGACTCACTGGACCTGACTGTCCAAACAATAAAATCCATATTGGGGTCTGAGACAAATTTCCCGTTCAAATATACGGTATACAACGATTTCTCAACTCAAGAGAATACCGCACGGCTCTCATCCCTTTCAAAAGAACTGGGGTTTGAACTTGTAAACCTGCAGGAGATAACCTCCACTCCCTCTCCAAATTACCGCCTTACCCTGAGGCTTGCGCAAAAAAAGGCGCTGGAGGAGGGTGCATCGCTTCTTATAGTCGAGAGCGACGTTGTCGTAAGGGCTGATACAGTCCAGAAACTGTACGACGGTTCCAAAGAAAAGCCCGACTGTGCCATTGCGGCATCAGTAACAGTAGACGGGAACGGAGAGATAAACTATCCTTACCTTTTTGCAAAGAAAATCAGAAAAGATGTTGTTCCGGTAAGGAACCATTGCAGTTTCTGCTGTTCGATACTTACAAACAGATTCCTGAAAGAGTACGACTTCAACCGGCTCGACCCTTCGAAAAACTGGTATGACGTTTCAATCTCACAGACGGCGCTCAAAATGGGGTACAGGAACTATCTGTTTCTTTCACTTCCTGTCTGGCACAGACCTCATGCAAGCAGACCATGGAAGCAGCTCAAGTACAGTTCTCCTTTAAAATATTATTGGTACAAGATAGTCAAGGGGCTGGACAAAATATAGAACCGGCATATTGCGCTGCATGCTACTGTATGCATAAAAAAAAGGACTTCGCTGCAACGAAGTCCCCTTTTTTGTGGGCCCAACAGGGCTTGAACCTGTGACCCCCTGATTATGAGTCAGGTGCTACTAACCAACTGAGCTATGGGCCCTTGCCACATCTAAGCGGCTGCAACCCCCTTTCGGGAATTGCAGATGCAAAGATAGTGAATATTTTTATTTATCAAAATCAGACCTTGATTTCTACCTCAACTCCGCTCGGAAGTTCAAGCTTCATAAGGGCATCCACAGTCTTTGGAGTAGAACTGTAAATATCCAGCAAGCGGCGGAAAGAATTCAATTCGAACTGCTCGCGTGATTTCTTGTTCACAAAAGTAGAGCGGTTCACGGTAAAGATCTTTTTGTCGGTCGGAAGGGGAATAGGCCCGCTTACAACCGCGCCAGTAGCCTTTACTGTTTTTACAATCTTGTCGGCAGACTTGTCTACCAGAGCATGATCGTAAGATTTCAATTTTATTCTTATTTTTTGGCTCATTTTCTTATACCAGTTTAAATCGTAAATTATTCCTCATCGTCGGCTACTCTTCTGTTACCTGATTTCTCGATAACCTCCTTGGCCAATGTAGCAGGCAACTCTGCATAATGAGAGAATGTCATTGTACTTGTTGCCCTTCCAGACGTAAGAGTTCTCAATATAGTTACATAACCAAACTGCTCTGAGAGCGGAACTTTGGCATTTACAATTCTCGCATTACCCTTGGAATCCATGCTGGTAATCTGTCCGCGGCGCTTGTTCAAGTCACCGATAACGTCACCCATATACTCCTCGGGAGTTACAACTTCAAGAGACATGATAGGCTCCATGATTACGGGAGATGCCTTTGGCAGTGCCTTTCTGAAGGCCTGGCGGGCACATATCTCGAATGAGAGCGCATCTGAATCCACAGGGTGGAACGAACCGTCCTTAAGCACAACCTTCATTGAAGTCACCTCATAACCTGCAAGCACACCGTTTGCCATTGCAGACTTGAATCCTTTCTCTACGGCAGGAATAAACTCCTTGGGAATATTTCCGCCCTTGACCTCGTCTACGAACTGCAATCCGGTAACGCCTTCGTCTGCGGGACCTATCTCTACGATGATATCGGCAAACTTACCTCTACCACCGGTCTGTTTCTTGAACACCTCTCTATGCTGCACGGTTGAGAGAATAGCCTCCTTATAGTTAACCTGAGGCGCACCCTGGTTAATCTCCACGCCAAACTCCCTCTTGAGACGGTCTACGATAATATCGAGGTGAAGCTCACCCATACCGCTTATGATTGTCTGGCCAGTCTCATGGTCTGACTTTACGGTAAACGTAGGGTCTTCCTCTGCGAGCTTGCCCAAAGCGATTCCGAGCTTGTCAAGATCTTTCTGGGTCTTGGGCTCTACCGCCAGTCCGATGACCGGATCGGGGAAAGTCATAGACTCCAGAACTATAGGATGGTTTTCGTCGCAAATCGTATCTCCGGTTCTCAAATCCTTGAAGCCCACTGCGGCACATATATCGCCAGCCTCTACAAAATCTATCGGATTCTGCTTGTTTGAGTGCATCTGATAAAGACGGGCCACACGCTCTTTTTTGTCGGAACGGGTATTGAGCACATAACTTCCAGCATCCAGTTTTCCCGAATAGGCTCTCATGAATGCAAGTCTTCCCACAAACGGGTCTGTTGCAATCTTGAAAACCAGAGCGCAGAACGGCTCCTTAACGGTAGAATGACGGACCTCAGGCTCGTTTGTCTTGGGATTTACACCCTCCACCGCATTTTTGTCGAGAGGAGAAGGAAGATACCTTATAATTGCGTCAAGCAGGAACTGAACACCTTTGTTCTTGAATGAAGAACCGCAGCAAACCGGAACGGCGGCCATATCTATGGTAGCCTTTCTCAAGGCTGCAATAATCTCCTCGTCCGTAATTTTTGCAGGATCATCAAAGAACTTCTCCATCAGAGCGTCGTCATACTCCGCAACAGACTCTATAAGTTTGCCCCTCCACTCTTCTGCCTCTGCGCGAAGATGCTCGGGAATCTCTCTCACTTCATAATTTACCAGATCCTTGCTCTCCTGATCGTAGAAATAGCCCTTCATGGCTATAAGGTCTATAATACCCTGGAACTTGTCTTCCGCTCCGATAGGAAGGCAGATAGGAACAGCATTTGCACCAAGCTTCTCTTTTATTTCGCTTACAACTGCAAGAAAATCGGCACCGATACGGTCCATCTTGTTCACGTAGGCGATTTTGGGAACCTTGTATTTGTCGGCCTGTCTCCATACTGTCTCAGACTGCGGCTGTACGCGGCCTACAGCACAGAATGTGGCAACAGTTCCGTCCAATACACGCAAAGACCTCTCTACTTCGACCGTAAAGTCTACGTGGCCCGGAGTGTCAATCAGGTTGATCTGATATGTCTCGTTCAGATAGTGCCAGAATGCTGTAGTTGCAGCAGAAGTGATTGTAATGCCTCTCTCCTGCTCCTGAACCATCCAGTCCATTGTAGCGGCACCTTCATGAACCTCTCCGATTTTGTGGGTCTTTCCGGTGTAGTACAAAATTCTCTCTGAAGTTGTAGTTTTACCGGCATCAATATGGGCCATGATACCGATATTTCTGGTGTATTTTAAATCTCTTGCCATTTAATTTTTAATTAAAAACGGAAATGAGCAAATGCTTTGTTGGCCTCAGCCATCTTGTGCATGTCCTCCTTTCTCTTGAAGGCAGCACCTTCGTTATTGTATGCAGCCAGTATCTCTGCAGCTAATTTTTCAGCCATTGAGTGGCCCGAGCGTTTACGAGCATAAAGTATCATATTCTTCATACTCAATGAAATCTTCCTTTCGGGACGCACCTCTGTAGGAACCTGGAAGTTTGCACCACCCACCCTGCGGCTCTTTACCTCTACCTGGGGGGTTACGTTTTCCAATGCCTTCTTCCAAATTTCCAGTGGAGCCTTGTCAGAATCTTTCATCTTCTCGCCAATCAAGTCGATTGATTTGTAAAAAATAGCGTAAGCGATACTCTTCTTCCCCTGCAACATAAGATTGTTCACGAAACGGGTAACCATTACATCGTGAAATTTCGGATCAGGAAGTAGAATCCTTCTTTTCGGCTTCGTTTTTCTCATTTTTTTGAAATTTTAAATGATTAATGACTTACTTCTTAGCCGGCTTCGGTCTCTTTGCACCGTAAAGCGAACGCGACTGTTTGCGCCCGTCTACGCCTGCAGTATCCAACGCCCCTCTAAGAATGTGATAACGTACTCCGGGAAGGTCCTTTACACGACCGCCACGAACAAGAACAATAGAGTGTTCCTGCAAGTTGTGTCCTTCTCCCGGGATGTAGGCATTCACCTCTTTCTGATTTGTCAACCTCACGCGGGCAACCTTGCGCATTGCCGAGTTAGGCTTCTTGGGAGTTGTAGTGTAAACACGTACACATACTCCGCGTCTTTGAGGACATGCATCCAGCGCACGAGACTTTGATTTCTCTACGATAGTCTCGCGACCGTTGCGTACTAACTGTTGAATTGTTGGCATAATTAATTGTTAATCTTTATTTTACCTAAACATCCGTATATAAAACGGGTTGCAAAGATACAATTAATTTCTTGAATGCCAAAATTCAAAGAAATTTTTACAGGGCATACAGGACTATCAGCTGGGCCGTAAGCACCCTCAAGAACATTACGAGAGGATATACGGTAGCATAAGCCACAGCCGGATAGTTGCTTGCAGATATGGAGTTTGAATAGGCAAGTGCAGGGGGGTCAGTGGTGCTTCCCGCTATCAGACCTATGATTGTAAAGTAATTCTGCTTGTATATGAACCTGGCCAGAACGGAAACTATCAGCAAAGGTATCACGGTTATCATAAAACCGTATCCTACCCATTTATATCCTCCCTCGAGCAGAGTCTCCACAAAGTTTTCTCCCGCTCCCAGACCGACAGCCGCAAGGAAAAGCGATATGCCCACCTCACGCAACATTATGTTGGCGCTTTGTGTAGTATATGTTATAAAACCTAGCTTGTAGCCGAAACGGCTTATGAGAATGGCGATTATCAGAGGTCCGCCGGCCAGTCCGAGTTTGACGGGCTGAGGAATTCCGGGCAGCATGAAAGGAATCGAACCGAACAGCACTCCCACCGCTATGCCAAAGAAAATCGTAATCAGATGAGGCTCTCTCAACCTTTTCAGCGAGTTGCCGAAATAGCGGGCCAGCCCCTCCACGCTCGATTCGTCGCCCACAACCAGGACCCTGTCTCCTATCTGCAGTTCCAGTTCTCCGTCGGCCACAAGGTCTACGCCAGAACGGGTAACACGGGTTATGTTCACCCCGAACAGAGAACGCACCTTGAGTTCGCTCAATGTCTTTCCGTTTATCTCGGAACGGGTTATGACAACCTTCTTCATTATAAGCTGCGAATCCAGATCAAGCCACTGGTCGAATGTCATGTCAATGGATTTCCCGATAAATGAGGTTATTGCCTCTACCGAATCTGACGAGGTTATTATCAGCAGCTTGTCGCCCTCGCTCAATACAGATTGCGAGGTAGGGATTTCTATCCTGCCGCTTGAATGGTACATGCGTGATATTACAAAACTCTTTTCTATCAGACCGTGAAGCTGCTCAATACTTTTCCCGAATATCGCATTGTTATGCACCTCTACAGATATTTTGGTCGTGACCCCGCCTGCCTTTGCGCTCTCCTGGTCGATCTTATAATTCTCCCTGTCGAGCTTTATCCTGAAAATATACCTTATGGCCACCATGGAGCCTATGATGCCAAGCACACCAAGCGGATAAGCCATTGCGTAGCCCAGCGCTATGTCTGGATTTGCAGAACCCATGACATCGCTGTATGTCTGCTGCGCCGCACCAAGACCGGGCGTATTTGTAACGGCGCCGCACAGAATGCCGGTCATCACAACCAGGTCTTCTCCAGTTACAAAATGAATTATTATGGCTGTGGCACAACCGAGCAGCACTATCATTGTTGCCAGCAGGTTCATTGTCACCCCGCCCTTTTTAAATGAGGAAAAGAATCCGGGCCCCACCTGCATTCCTATGGAAAACACAAACAATATGAGACCGAACTCCTTTACGAAATCCAGAATGGCCGCATCTACCAGAATCTTGAAGTGGCTCAGGGCAATTCCGGTAAAGAGAATCAGCGTGACACCAAGAGAGATTCCGCCGATTTTTATTTTACCCAATAATATTCCGACAGCAATGGTTATAGCTATAATAAAGATAGAATGCGCTATTCCACTGCCT
The DNA here is from genome assembly GCA_017694275.1 of Candidatus Egerieousia excrementavium. Taxonomy (GTDB): domain Bacteria; phylum Bacteroidota; class Bacteroidia; order Bacteroidales; family UBA932; genus Egerieousia; species Egerieousia excrementavium. Next base: position 19,631 of record JADINB010000066.1, read on the forward strand.
GTTACCAATTGTAAAAACCAACTCATCCTTATTCCTTTTGCGCGGCAAAAGTAATATTATTTATTTTCTTATCAAACCGTTTCTATATGCGCGCAAAAGTTGTTTGAGATCTTCTATCTGTTCTATAAGGCTTTTCCCTATGTCTGTATCCCTTACAAGTTTCCTGTTTTCGGCAAATTCCACCACCTTGGTCTCCGAAATAATGTCAATGCCCTCTTCTATGGCTTTTTCTATGGATTCAAACGGCACATGCTGTACAAGTTTAAGCCCGTAAGAGTTGTATATCAAGGTATAGCCGGCAATACCGGTCTCTTCTCTATATGGTTTTGAAAAGCCACCGTCTATGACAAGCAGTTTCCCTCCAGCCTTTATGGGGGTCTCACCCTTCTTTGTCTTGACCGGTATGTGACCGTTTATTATATGCGAATTTTCGAGCTGGGTTATTCCGAACTCCAGCAGAATCTTCTCGCATATTTCCCTGTTGTTCTTCAAGGTGTAGTAAACTCCCTTGTTTTCCTTCTGCAACTCTTTTTCCGCAAGGAAATATCTTTCAAAAGTGGCCATTCTGTCTTTGTCGAACGGAGGAGAAGCCGGGCCGCACCACAGGTACCAAATGAAATCCTTGCCGTAATTTTTGGCTACGGAGCCCTCATCACCGAAATAGGCGCTGCGCACAAGCTGCTCGATCTTGTCGAAAAGGCTCTTTCCCGAATAGTCGCGCCCCTCTATTCTTACCACCTTGAAAGAACCGTCTTCATTCAATGGCACGGAGCCGTGATAGAGCAGGTTGGAATTCCTCACAAGATAGAGTGAACCATGGTCATAGAGACAATGCATGTGCCTTGCAAGCTTTGAACTTGTTGTAAAGCTGTGGGTCAGCTGCTCAATGACATCTCTCTCTTCTGCCGTAAGCTCGTAAGGCCTTTCAGGGTCTATTGTAGGGAAATTCGCATCCTTAAGCCGGTACTCCGCGCCGTTTATTGATATGGTTCCCCTGTCATAGTCTATAAGATGCAGAAGGCGCCTGTCTTCCATCCCGAACTCTTCCCTGCGTGCGATAATCTGTCCTTCCAGCTTGAACTGTATTACCGATATTGCCTTGTGCATTTTTGACACAAGATGTTCCTGACGCGAGTTGATAGGTTCGTCTTCATTGATTTTCGGACGGAAAACCGTACATGGATCATCTTTGTAAATATCCATTGCAAAGGTAGCCAGCGGCAGCAGGTTGATGCCGTACCCCTCTTCCAGTGTCGCGAAATTCGCATACCTGAAACACATTCTCAACACGTTTGCGACACAGGCTTCGCTTCCGCAGGCGGCCCCCATCCATACAAGGTCATGGTTTCCCCACTGAATGTCGAAATTATGGTAATTACATAGCGTATCCAGGATTATGTGCGCACCCGGGCCACGGTCATAAATATCACCTATTATATGGAGCGAATCTATCGTAAGTCTCTTTATGAGATTGCAGATTGCTATGATGAAATGGTCTGCCCTCCCTGTCGAGACTATTGTCTCGAGTATTGCCATTATATAGGCATGCTTGTTTGCCTCTTCTGCCTTGGATTCATGCAACAGCTCCTCTATTATATAGGAGTATTCTGGCGGAAGGGCTTTCCTTACCTTGGAGCGGGTATATTTTGAGGAGACTACTGCACACACCTTGATAAGCCTCATCAACTCTACCTTATACCACTCGGTCATGGCCTTTTCCTTCTGCTTCACTATTTTGAGTTTCCCTTCGGGATAGTATATAAGAGTGCACAGGTCTCGCTTCTCAACCTCTCTAAGAGTATTGCCGAACAGTTCCTCCACCTTCCGCTTTATAACTCCCGATGCAGTTCTGAGCACATGGTCAAAGGCTTCGTTTTCACCATGCAGATCGGTAACAAAGTGCTCCGTACCCTTGGGGAGGTTCAATATTGCCTCCAGATTTATGATTTCAGTACTTGCTGCCTGAACGGTCGGGAAGCTTTTCGCCAACAGTTGCAGATATTTCAAATCTCGTTTCATCTGAAAAATTCCAAAAATGCAAAACTAATATAAACATTATTTTTATATTTGTATATAAAATTTACTGCCATGAAATTCAAATTACCAGAATTGCCGTACGCACAGGGAAGTCTTGAGCCGGCAATATCCAGACAAACCATGGAATTCCATTACGGAAAGCACCTGCAGACCTACATCGACAACCTTAACAAGCTTATCGAGGGCACACCTTTCGCAGAAATGCCGTTGGAGCAGATTGTAAAGCAGTCCGACGGAGGAATTTTCAACAATGCAGCCCAGACGTTCAACCACACTTTCTACTTTGAGACATTCTCTCCGAACGGGCAAAGACATCCGGAGGGGAAACTGGCAAAAGCCATCGAAAAGAAATGGGGAAACTTTGAAGCCTTCAGGGAGGAGTTCTCTGCCGCTGCCGTATCGCTCTTCGGAAGCGGATGGTCATGGCTCAGCAAAAATGCAGACGGGGAGCTGACAATAACCAAGGAATCCAATGCGGGCTGCCCGCTGACATCTGGGCTTGTGCCCCTTCTCACAATAGACGTATGGGAACATGCCTATTATCTCGACTGCCAGAACAGGCGTGCCGAATATGTAAAGAAACTCTGGGACATTATTGACTGGAGCATTGTAGAGAAGAGATTCGAATAGCACGATGCCTGTCAGGCCCCTATATGAAACACCTTTCTTTTTGCAAACATGGAAAGGTAAAGACTTCTGACCAATAGGTGTACCATGAACGCAACCATAAGCGCCTGGACACCTATTGAGTTTTTAAGCAGGAAATATGCGGCAAAAAAACCTACCACAGAATATATCATACTGTTTCTGATAGTTTTTGAAGCTGTGGCCCCTATGAAGATTCCGTCCCATGTAAAGGCAATGCAACTCATCAGAGGCATTATAAGCAGCCAGGGCATGAAGGGGCCGGTAGCCTCTATTACCTGGGTATCGTTCGTAAGAATCCTGACAAACATCTCTCCTTCCAGAGCGTAAGCCAATGTAGAGACCGCAGCTATCGAAAGGCACCATATAAAAATCACCTTTACGGCCTTCCTGAGTGACTGGCCATCGTTTGCTCCTGTATATCTTCCTACCAGGGCCTCGCCTGCATAGGCGAACCCATCTATAAAATATGAGTAGAGCAACAGGAGTTTCATCATTATCGTACATACTGCCAGCATAAGATCTCCGAACGTGGCTGAAAGTGCCGTAAACCCTGAGTAGATGCACAGGAAACAGATGGAGCGTACGAAAAGATCTGTATTGAGAGAGAAAAACTTCTTTACGCTCTTCATCTGTATGCTGGATTTGAGACTTATATATTTGAAGAGTTTTCTGTAGTAAACCGCCATCAGGATTATTGAGAGTACAAGTCCGGTATATTGCGCCACGACCGTACCCATGGCAATGCCCGCAAATCCCATATCTGTATAGAGCGCAAAAAAGACGCTCGCCACAAAATTGACTCCGTTAACCACAAGATCTACTGTCATCGGGCTTACTGCATTCTGCATTCCTATAAAGAAACCCTTGAACACATAAAGGCCCAGTGTTGCGGGAGCTGCCCATATTCTTACATAGTAATAGGAGCGGGCCAGCTGCTCCACCTCCGGAGAACATTCTATAAGTGCGAAGGAAGCATTGACATAGAGCATCTGGATAATCCATATAAGGAAGGCTATCGCGGTAGAGGTGAATATTCCCTGTACAAAGACGCGCATTGCCTCCCTGAAATCCCTGCGTCCATAAGCCTGCGCCACCATTCCGCTTGTACCCACCCTGAGAAAGCTCATGTTCCAGTAGAGCAGGTCAAAGAGCATTGTGGCAATGGCCACACCCCCTATCATAGCAGCGTCACCCAATCTTCCGGCTATTGCAAGATCTACCATTCCCACCAATGGCACGGTAATGGTCGCCAGTATGCTGGGAACGGCAATCCTCAATACGTTCCTGTTCATTGACCCGTTTACGACTAAACTCATATTCTGTATTTTCCCTCCTCTTCCAACATTCCCAAATAAGACTCATATCTTTCTGCCGAAATATCTCCGTTCTCCAACGCTTCCTTTACGGCACAGCCTGGTTCATGGGTATGCGTACATGGGACAAACCTGCAATTGTCCTCAACCTTGAGCATCTCCGGGAAATAGGCGCTCAGTTCGTATTTGTTGAAATCTACAAGCCCGAACCCGCGGATACCCGGTGAATCTATCAAAAATCCGCCTCCTGAGAGCGGATGCATCTGATAAAAGGTGGTCGTATGCCTGCCCTGTCTGTGTGAGAGAGAGATTTCGCCTATCTTAAGGTCCAAAGAGGGATCCAGAGCCTTTATGAGAGATGATTTCCCTACACCGGACTGCCCCGAAAAAAGCACTATCCTCGCTTTGCACATCTCACGCAACTGCCATATTCCCTCTCCGCCAACCGCAGAACATTCCAGCACCATGTAACCAGCCTTTTCATATATATTGCGCAGATGCCCGGCCATCTCTGTCTCATCGGCATTGTAAAGATCCATTTTGTTGATTACCAATGTTACCGGAACACCATATGCCTGACATGTTACCAGAAACCTGTCTACAAACGGGAGCTTGATTTGCGGCATGCTTACCGTTACAACCAAAAAGGTCATATCAATATTCGCCGCTATCACATGTGCCTGCCGGCTCAGATTTGCAGATTTGCGGATTATGCAGTTCTTGCGCGGCATCACGGCCGATATGACCGCTGCCCCCGAGGCATCGCGTCTGTACTCTACCCTGTCTCCCACTGCTACAGGATTGGTGGAATTGAAATCCTTAAGGCGCAATTTTCCCTTTATTACGGCAGGGAAAAGGTTCCATTCCGGCAATTCCGTAAGCAGATAATGACTTCCGGTATGTTTCACAACCGTCGCACAGCCTGAAATATTCATAAAAGCGGAGAAATTTTTAGCCTCCGCGAATATACAAATTTGTACAAAATCCATTACCTTTGTTATAGTATAATTCTTGAAAAATGTATTCACTCGACCAACTGCAAGGCATAATAGAGAAAGGTCTCTCCTCGCTCGAATTCAGACGCGATCCGGCAGACCTCTATGACCCGATTCGATATATGATTTCGATAGGAGGCAAAAGAATCAGGCCGCTCGCATGCCTGATCTCTTACACCCTGTTCAACGACAACATAGACAAGTCAATCCTCCACCCGGCCCTTGCAATAGAGATTTTCCACGGCTTCACCCTCATACATGATGACATAATGGACAAGGCATCGATAAGGAGAGGGCAGCCTACTATCCATACGAAATGGAACAGCAACGTTGCCATCCTTTCCGGCGACGTAATGTCAATCATGGCCTACCGCCTGCTTGCAGAGTGCAAAAGGGAAAAACTGCCGGAAGTGCTCAACCTCTTTTCTGAGACAGTGCAGCAGGTTTGTGAAGGGCAGCAGTACGACATGGATTTTGAAACCATGCCCTACATAACAATGGAAGATTACATGAAAATGATAGGGCTGAAGACGGCAGTCCTGCTTGCCTGCTCTGCAAAGACAGGAGCCATGATTGCCGGCGCATCACCCGAAACATGCAATGCCCTTTACGAATTCTGCTACAAGATAGGTCTCGCATTCCAGATTCAGGATGACTATATGGATACCTTTTCAAAAAGTGCCATCTTCGGAAAAAAAATAGGCGGAGACATTGTAAACAACAAGAAGACATGGCTTCTGGTGCAGGCATTCAAGAAAGTGCCCTCAACGGAGAGGGAAAGGCTCGACTCTCTTCTCTCACTTACCGAAGAGCAGGCAGCGCAGAAAATAGAAGGAATGCGCAACCTCTACATTGAATATGGCATTAAAGATGATGCGGAGCTGGCAATAAGGGAATATTATACAAGTGCCGCAGAATCATTGGGGAAAATCTCTCTTTCAGAGAGTCAGAACGAGTTGCTCATGCAGTACGCCGACAGGCTGATAACCAGAATCAAATAAACCGCAAGCACCCCGGGAGCCGTGGCGGAACTTGTCGGGCAATGCCATGACGCAGTGTAATTGTAAACGAAGTAAACAGAAATGCATGATTTGGAAATAATGGCGCCTGCCGGCAATTTCGAGGCCCTCATGGCTGCTATCCAGGGCGGAGCGGATTCCGTCTACTTTGGCGTGGGCAATCTTAACATGCGCTCCCACTCTGCCAACAATTTCAGCAGTTCCGACATTGAAGAAATTGTCAGAATCTGCAAAGAACATGGCGTACGCACATATCTTACTCTCAATATCGTACTTTACGATTCAGACATTGCACCCATGCAGGAGGCACTCTCGGCAGCCGCAAAGGCTGGCGTAAGCGCTGTCATAGCATCAGACATGGCGGCAATCTCGTATGCCCGCTCCATAGGCATGGAGGTGCATGTCTCAACCCAGCTCAATATCTCCAACAGGGAGAGCCTGAAATTCTTTGCACAGTTTGCAGACGTAATAGTACTTGCCCGCGAACTTACACTTGTCCAGGTAAAAGAGATAAGCGACTTTATCAGGCGGGAAAACATTACAGGGCCTTCCGGAGAGAGGGTTCGCATTGAAATGTTCTGTCACGGCGCGCTCTGCATGGCCATTTCCGGCAAATGCTACCTTAGCCTGCACGAATACAACGCCTCTGCCAACAGAGGTTCATGTTTTCAGCTCTGCAGAAGAGGCTATCGGGTAACAGACCTTGAAACAGGAACACAACTTGACATAGACAACAAATATATCATGTCTCCCAAAGATTTGTGTACCATTGAATTCATAGACAAAATGGCTCAGGCCGGCGTCAGTGTCTTCAAAATTGAAGGAAGGGCCCGCAGTGCAGAATATGTAAAGAAAGTGGCATCGGCCTACAGAAAGGCGGCAGATGCCGTTGAGGAAGGGCGTTTCACGCCCCAACTTGGAAGTTCACTCAAGTCAGAACTGGAACAGGTATTCAACAGGGGGTTCTGGGACGGGTACTACCAGGGCGCCAGACTTGGAGAATGGAGCAGTGTCTACGGCAACAAGGCAACACGCAAGAAAACATATATAGGAAAGATTACCAACTATTTTTCCAATATAGGGGTAGCAGAGGTACTCATAGAGACAGGCACTCTTTCCGTTGGAAACAATATTCTCATAATAGGGCCGTCGACAGGGGTGGCAGAGATGAAGATTCCTGAAATCAGGGTGGAACTCAAACCTGTGGAAAGAGCCGGAAAAGGCGTCTGTTCAATTCCGGTAAAGGAAAAACTGCGCCGCTCAGACAAAGTATACCTTTTCGAAGAGGCCTGATCAAGCAGCCGTTGCCCGCAAGTGTCAGTCGAGTTTGAGCACTGCCATAAAGGCGCTCTGGGGAACCTCGACATTGCCTACCTGCCTCATGCGGCGTTTGCCCCGCTTCTGTTTTTCCAGCAGTTTTCTTTTACGGGTAATGTCTCCTCCGTAACATTTTGCAGTCACGTCTTTCCTTACGGCCTTGACTGTCTCGCGTGCAATTATTTTTGCGCCTATCGCAGCCTGAATTGCAATATCGAACTGCTGGCGGGGTATAAGTTCCTTCAACTTCTCGCACATCCTGCGTCCGAAATCATATGCATGGTCACGATGTATGAGGCTTGAAAGCGCATCTACCTGTTCACCGTTAAGCAGTATATCCAGCTTTACAAGGTCTGAGTCGCGGTAATCTATGATATGATAGTCGAACGAGGCATACCCTTTCGATATCGACTTGAGCTTGTCGTAAAAGTCAAAGACAATCTCCGCAAGAGGAATGTCGAAATTGAGCTCCACTCTGTCGCTTGTCAGAAAGTGCTGGCTTACAAGCAGCCCGCGCTTGTCGAGACACAACTTCATTATGGCTCCGAAAAACTCGCTTTTCGAGATAATCTGAGCCCTTATGTACGGCTCCTCTATATGATCTATGAGGGTGATTGCAGGCAGTCCGCTGGGATTATGCACATCCAGGACTTCCCCCTGTGTGGTATGCACCTTATATGAGACGTTGGGGACAGTCGTTATGCAGTCCATGTTGAACTCCCTGAAAAGCCGTTCCTGTACAATCTCCAGATGAAGCAGCCCCAAAAAGCCGCAACGGAAACCGAACCCGAGCGCCAGTGAAGATTCCGGCTCAAAAACAAGCGAAGCATCATTCAGCCTCAGTTTTTCCAAAGAGGCCCGCAAATCTTCGTACTCATCGCTCTCGATTGGGTATACACCTGCAAAAACCATCGGCTTTACCTCTTCGAATCCTGCAATGGCGGCCTCGCACGGTTCGCTGCATTTGGTAATGGTATCTCCCACTTTTACCTCAACGGCACTCTTTATTCCTGAAATAATATATCCCACATCGCCTGTGGTAATCTCATCCTTTGGACACAGCCTCATTCGCAAGACTCCGACCTCTTCAGCCACATACTCTTTGCCCGTATTGAAAAATTTCACCTTGTCGCCCTTGCGGACAGAACCGTTCACAACCTTGAAATAGGCAATGATTCCGCGGAACGAATTGAATACCGAATCAAATATCAGGGCCTGCAAGGGCTTGGAAGGATCCCCCACAGGAGCGGGAATCCGCTCCACAATAGCCTCCAATATCTGCGGTACGCCTTCGCCGGTCTTGCCGCTGGCCAGCAGAACCTCCTCCTCCTTGCATCCGAGGAGCTCTACCACCTGGTCTCTGACCACATCCACCATTGCGGCATCCATATCTATTTTGTTAAGAACCGGTATTATCTCCAGATTATGGTTGATGGCCAGATAGAGGTTGGATATGGTCTGTGCCTGTATTCCCTGCGTGGCATCCACCACAAGCAAGGCACCCTCACATGAGGCAATGGCCCTTGAAACTTCGTATGAGAAGTCTACATGCCCCGGAGTGTCTATAAGGTTCAGAATATACTTCTCTCCTTTGTGCCCGTATTCCATCTGGATGGCATGACTTTTTATTGTTATGCCCTTCTCCTTCTCCAAATCCATGGAATCAAGAACCTGGTTCTCCATTTCACGTGCCGAAAGGGTATTTGTAGCCTCCAGCAGCCGGTCGGCAAGAGTGCTCTTGCCATGATCTATATGGGCAATAATGCAAAAATTCCGGATATTTTTCATAGCGCAAAGATAAGAATTTTATCAAAGCAGCGGACCCAGAAACTTGGCAAGCAGATAACCGCCTCCCATCAACCATATAAAAAGGAGCGCAGCAAGCAAAAAGGGTCTGGCTCCTGCCTGCCTGAACTTTTCGATACTTGTTTCGGCTCCCAGAGCCGTCATGGCCATTGTCAGCAGGAACGTATCAAACCCGTTGATAAAAGCCACTACCGGCAAAGGCAGCAGGTTCAGTGAATTGAAACCGATTACGGCAATAAAGCCGAATGCGAACCACGGGACAGCTATCTTTCTTTTGCCACCTTCGTTTCCATCCTGCCTGCCTCTTATGAAAAAACTCATTATCAGCAGGACGGGGGCAAGTAGCATGACACGTATCATCTTCACTATGACTGCAGTGTCGGAAATGGTCTCGCCCATGGCATTCCCGGCCCCTACGACATGTGCCACCTCGTGCAGAGTGGAGCCTGTATAGACACCCATTTCAGTCTCTTCCAAAGAGAAGAATCCTGAAGAGTAGAGGAGCGGATAGACAAACATTGCACCCGTACCGAATATCACTACGGTAGAGACGGCCACCGCACTCTTGTAAGGCTGAGGCTTGATAACGGATTCTGCTCCCAATACAGCCGCGGCGCCGCAAATGGCGCTTCCTGTTGCAGTAAGCAACGTAATATCTTTATCCATTTTAAAAAGCCTTCCGAAAGCCAGGCCGAGAAACAGCGTCACGGCAACAATTATAACGTCTATGACCACCGCTTCCATACCTACGGCTATCACACTCTGGAATGTCAGCCTGAATCCGTACAATATGATGCCGAGCCTGAGTATCTGCTTCGAACAGAATTTTATTCCCGGCACCCATGTATCAGGCAAATTGTTTCTCAGAGAATTTGCATAAAGCATTCCCAGGATGATGCCGACTATCAGCGGACTTAAAGAAAGGCTTTTTACAAATTCTGATTCTGCTATGTAAAACGCAGCGCATGAAAATAGTGCCACAAGCAGCACCCCGTGCAGCATACTTTTCCTCGACTCTGTTGCCATTATTCAGTAATTTATTGAAAATAACCCCATTGTTAAAACGAAGGCGCAAAGATAAAAGATTTTGCCTTTTCTCTAAAAAAAACTACATTTGCTATACTGAAACCAATCTTTTTTACAATGCGACAAATACAAGACCTCAAGAATATAGCCTCTCAGGTCAGAAGGGATATCATTAAAATGGTAACCCTTGCACAGAGCGGCCACCCGGGAGGGAGTCTGAGCAGCACTGATTTTGTAACTGCCCTGTTTTTCAATGATTTGAACTGTGCTGCAAAAAACTGGAGAAAAGACGGCAAGGGTAACGACATGTTTTTTCTCTCGGCAGGCCACATGACCCCGATGTATTACAGCATCCTGGCCAGGGCCGGATATTTTCCCGTAAAGGAACTGGCTTCGTTCAGGAAACTTGGTAGCCGGCTTCAGGGGCATCCTTCCACTGAAGTGAACCTGCCTGGTGTCCACTGCGCTTCCGGCTCCCTTGGGCAGGGGCTCTCGGTTGCAATAGGAGCAGCCCTTGCAAAAAAGGCCAATGGCGAGGATAATTTCGTATATGTACTTGTAGGAGACGGAGAAAGTGAAGAGGGGCAGATTTGGGAAGCCGCAATGTTTGCAGCACACAACAAGGTTGGCAACCTTATTGCAATTACAGACTGGAACAGGCAGCAGATAGACGGCAATGTAGACGATGTTGCCGGCCTGGGTGACCTTAAGACAAAATGGAAGGCATTTGGATGGGAGGTAATAGTGGCAGACGGCCATGATTTCACATCTATCCTTGATGCCTATTCAAAAGCACGCAAATTTGCCCGTGAGAACAGCTCCCCCGTAATGATCCTCATGGAGACATGCATGGGAAAAGGAGTGGATTTTATGGAAGGGACATGCGAATGGCACGGAAAGGCTCCCAAGCCAGATCAGGCCGAAAAAGCTCTTGCACAGCTGGAAGAGACTCTCGGAGATTTTTAATTATCCATTCTAAAAAGCACAGAGATGACAACATATACCAACAGCGGAAATAAAGATACAAGGTCTGGGTTCGGAGCAGGGCTTTACGAGGCCGGACAGAAAAACGGCAATATAATGGCACTTTGCGCAGACCTTACCGGGTCGCTCAAAATGGATGCCTTTGCAAAAGCCTTCCCCGACCGTTTTTTTGAAGCAGGAATAGCAGAAGCCAACATGATTGGCACAGCCGCCGGATTGGCCCTGAGCGGCAAATGCGTTTTCGCAGGCTCGTTTGCAGCATTTGTTACCGGCCGTGTCTACGACCAGATAAGGCAGGCAGTAGCCTACTCAAACACCAATGTGAAAATCTGCGCCTCCCATGCAGGAATAACTTTAGGTGAAGACGGGGCCACACACCAGATTCTGGAAGACATAGGGCTCATGAAAATGCTGCCAAACATGGTCGTCATAAATCCGTGCGATTATAACCAGACCAAAGCGGCGACACTTGCCGTAGCAGAATATGAGGGGCCGGTATATCTGAGGTTCGGAAGACCGTCTGTCCCCAATTTCACACCGGAAGGAATCAGGTTTGAGATAGGGAAAGCACTCACTCTCTCTGAAGGCAGTGACGTTACCCTGTTTGCAACCGGACATCTGGTATGGGAAGCACTGGAGGCATGCAAGGCTCTGGCACAGGAGGGTATCTCTGCCGAAGTCATAGACATCCATACGATAAAGCCTCTTGACAAAGAAAGTATTCTGACCTCTGTTGCAAAAACAGGCGCTGCGGTCTGCGCCGAAGAGCATCTCATTGCAGGCGGTTTGGGAGAGAGCATCGCCCAGACACTTGTAACGAACCATCCGGTTCCCATGGAATTTGTTGCAGTCGACGACAGATTCGGGCAGAGCGGGACGCCGGCGGAACTTATGAAAAACTACGGGCTTGATGCCGTCTATATTGTTGAAGCTGCAAAAAAAGCCATCTCCAGAAAATAGATGGCAGACGAAAGGCAAATACTGGAACTGTACCGGCAGGAAGGGAAGGAGGAGCTAGCCTTTAATCTGATTGTAAGAGAGTACGGCGAAAGGCTCTACTGGCACATACGCGAGATGGTATGTACGCATGAAGATACCAACGATTTGCTTCAGAGTACCCTGATGCGCGTATGGAAAGGGCTGCCCACCTTCCGTGAAGAGTCCAATCTGTATACATGGCTCTACAGGATAGCAACTAACGAGGCGCTGACTTTCCTGAAAAAGAAACGTATAGAAAAAATCCTGCTCTTCAGCAACTATACGTCGGCCATGGAAAAGAGACTGAAGGCAGACCCTTCATTCGATGGAGACAAACTACAGATTGCAATCAGAAGGGAGATTCTCAAGCTTCCCGACAAGCAGAGAGCCATTTTTTCTCTCCGTTACTTTCAGGAATTGAAGTATGAAGAGATTTCGCAGATAATGAACACTTCGGTAGGCGCGTTGAAGGCCTCCTATCACCTCGCCTGTCAAAAAATAAAAAAGGCACTGGAAGAGCAATTTTAAATACAGGCT
>JADINB010000006.1 GCA_017694275.1 Candidatus Egerieousia excrementavium
TTGAGAATAAAATCATCTCCCCGACTGTAGCAGTGCCGTGTTATACATACGGGGGCCCCGAGCGTAACGCCTTTTAAGCCGCACTCCTCGCCAACCTCCCTTAAGGCTGTAGTCTGTATCATTTCCCCCTCTTCCGCCTTGCCTTTAGGCAAATCCCATATTCCGTTTCTGAGAATCAGCAGGAATTCACCCTTCTCGTTGTGTACCAGTCCGCCTGCCGCGGTTATCTCTTTGAAATTGCGGCGCAGTTCATTGAATGTCTGTTCCGGGTTGCATGTAACCACAGCAATGGTCTTTATTATGGAGTCTCCCCTGAAAATTTCCGGGAGTTCTTTTGGAAGGGAACTGCCGGCAGGGCAGACATATACTGCATCAGGCTGTTTTACCTCTTTGGAATCGCTGCAGAGCACCAGCACCCTGCTGTTATAAAAAATTTTGTACATATCGGTTTTATAGAGATGTCAAAGTTAGATATTTTTGTATTCAGCTTGCACTCTTTATGAATAAAAATTAACTTTGTAGGTTGTGAAATTCAAATTGAGAGGAAGTAACACAAGATTGTTATATGGAATCAATAGAAAAAATCGTTGCAAGACAGCTGTTGGATGTAAATGCTGTAAAATTAAGTGTCGACAAGCCCTTTACATGGGCTTCGGGGTGGAAGTCTCCCATTTATTGCGACAATAGGAAGATTCTCTCATACCCTGCGGCACGCAAGGTGGTATATGAGGCTTTTATAGATATAATCAAGGAGAAGTTCAAGGATGTTGACATCATAGCCGGAGTTGCAACCGGAGCCATAGCTTACGGTGTGCTTGTAGCCGAAGCCATGGGCAAGCCTTTCATATATGTAAGGCCCAAACCTAAAGACCACGGTACCGGAGCCCAGGTTGAGGGCGAGTTGCCCAAGGGTGCTCGTGTCGTGATAGTTGAAGATCTGATTTCAACAGGCGGAAGCAGCCTCTCTGCAGCCGATGCTCTTCTTAAGAACGGAGCAATCGTGCTTGGCATGGTTGCGATATTTACCTATAATTTCATAAAGGCCAGAAGGGCATTCGAGTATGCAAATATCGAACTCTATACATTGAGCCATTATGAAGCTCTGCTTGATGAGGCGCTCGAACGCAACTATATAAAGGCAGAAGACCTGGAAGTCTTGAAACAGTGGCGTATAAATCCTGAGACCTGGGGAGTCAAGTAGATGAAAGATACGCATGTTACGGGCAAGACGGTTGCAATAAGGCAACCGGCCCATCTTCTTTATGCCGCCTTTTCAGACCTGCGCAACTTTGTGGAACGTCTTCCAGAAGACAAAAAGCAGGGAATCAAGGCAACGCAAGATACAATAGAGGGGACGGTAAAGGGTATTTCCATGGGCGTGAAGATTGTGGAAAGGACTCCGTTCTCGCATATAAGGATTGCAGACTTTTCTGAAAGCGGTGCGCCGCCCATCTTCCCCTTTGAGCTAAACCTTTATTTTGCCGTCAGGGATGAGCAGACTACAGACTTTCATATGGAACTCAATGCAGAACTCAGCTTCATGTTCAAAGTCATGATTGGCGGAAAACTGCAGGAAGGAATAGACAAAATTACTGAACAGCTTGCAATGGCAGCCGAAGGAAAGATGCCGGTTTCAGATTTTTCACTTTAAAAGCCGTGTGCAAATGAAAAAGTTTTTTTTGTTGCTGGCCATGTTTGCCGGCTCTGTCTTTTCGCTTGGGGCAGACTGTACGCAAGGTTTTCTTCCAATTATTCCCCAGCCTCTTTCTGTTGAACTTAATGATGGAGGGTATCGTACGGGAGAAGACGGCATAATCTATTATTACACCGAAAATCCTGTGGCAAGCGGCAAGAGTGTCTCTTTCTTGAAAAAGTACCTTTCTGAATACTATGATATTGAACTGAAAGAGACCGGGAAGAAAAACAAGGCAGACTTGCGTTTCTGTCTGGCCTCTGACAGTTCAAGGAAAGAGGGGGCATATACTCTCTCCATAACCGAAGAAGGGGTGGAACTTTCAGGATATAACGAGCCAGGGCTTTTTTATGCCACCCAGTCACTGATCCAGCTGTTGCCTTGCGACGGTACGGCAGGCAGGGAAGAGGCCATCCTGCTTCCATGCGCAGAAATTTATGATGAGCCCCGTTTTTCATACAGGGGAATGCACCTTGATGTGGTAAGGCATATATTTCCTGTGGAATTCGTAAAGAAATACATAGATTATCTTGCGCTTCACAAGATGAATTACTTTCACTGGCATCTGACCGACGACCAGGGGTGGAGGATGGAAAGCCGGTCGCATCCACGACTCAATGAATATGGCTCATACAGGGAGGCTACGATAATCGGCATATTCCCCGGTACAGGCGTAGACTCCACAAGATATGGCGGTTATTATACGGTAGAGCAACTTGAGGAGATTGTGGACTATGCTGCAGACCGCTACATAACCATAGTCCCTGAAATAGACATTCCGGCCCATTCAATGGCTATTCTCTCTGCATATCCCCAGTTTGGAACAGAACCCGGCAGAAAGGTGAAGCCGGCCATAACGTGGGGTATTTTCAACAGGCAGAACAACGTGCTGGCTCCCAGTGAAGAACTTTTCAGTTTTCTGGAAGATGTATTCAACGAACTTATGGATGTTTTCCCCGGCAAGTACATTCATATAGGTTGCGACGAATGTGCTCCGCGCTGGTGGCAGGAGAGTGAAAAGGTGCAGGATTTTATAAGGGAGCACAATCTGGGCGACGAAAGGGGGTTGCACGGCTATTTTGCATGGCGCGTTGGTGAAATTGTAAAGAAAAGGGGGAGAATACCGGTAGGCTGGGATGACATAACCAAAGACAAAGTGCCTGAAGGTACAACGGTGATGTGCTGGAGAGGGGCAGACAACGGATATAAGGCTGCAGCGGAGGGTCATCAGGTGATTATGACACCTTCACGCATAAGTTATCTGAACAGGATGCAGCGTCCCGGCGAAGATTCGCTTTGCCACCGTTCCTTGACTACACTTGAGGACGTATACAAGTTTGACCCTGTACCGGATTCCATACCGGCCGGGATTGCGGAGAATATTGTAGGAGGGCAAGGGTGCATGTGGACAGAATATTTTGCCTATCCTTCGAGTGTGGAGTATGCGGTATTTCCAAGAATGTCTGCAATAGCGGAACTCTACTGGACTGCTGCAGATAAAAAGAACTGGCCTCTGTTTCTTATGAAGATGCCTTGCCAATTCAGAAGGTACGACCTTTGGGGAGCGAGCAGTTGCAAATACGTCTTTGAGAGCGAACTCATACCGTTTAATGAAGAATAACCTGCCCGAAAACTTTCTCTCCTTTTCATTAGGATGGCTTCCTGCCAGTGCCCTGGAACGTTATGTGGCGGCTATGGAGAAGATGCCTTCTCCTGTCTCTGTAAGATACAATCCTGCAAAGGCTGCATGCAAAGGTATGGAAGAGCCGGACTTTATCATTAAGGGGCCTGTAAAATGGGCCAGTTACGGTTTTTATCTGGAAGAAAGGCCGCTTTTTGTTTCAGACCCTCTTTTCCATGGCGGGCTGTATTATGTCCAGGACGCCTCTTCCATGTTTCTGGAAGAAGCCTTTGGTGCAATAGAGAAAAAACTTGGTACAGGCTCATTGGGTGAGATGAAAATAAGGGTTCTGGATTTGTGCGCCTCTCCCGGAGGAAAATCTACGCAACTGCTCTCTCTGCTCGGCAGAGAATCAATGCTTGTTGCAAATGAAGCCATAGGAGGCCGGACATCTGCACTGGCCGAAAATATTGCCCGCTGGGGGGCAGACAATGTCGTCGTCACAAACAATGATGCGGCAGACTTCAAACGTCTGGGCCCCTTTTTTGACATAATCCTGGTAGATGCCCCCTGTTCCGGGGAGGGGATGTTCCGGAAAAGCACGGAGGCTGTATCCGGCTGGAGCGTTGAAAACGTGAAGCTCTGTGCAGAGCGGCAAAAACGTATATTGGGCGATATCTGGGGCGCGCTTGCGCCTGGCGGTTTCCTTATATACTCTACATGCACATACAACGAGTTGGAAAATGATGCAAACCTTGAATGGCTGCTCTCCCTTGGAGCAGAGCCGGTCGGACCGGCCGATCCGGAGCGGCTTTACCGTATGGGAGTGCTACCGACTCCCGGTGGCGGCCTGCAGTTCCTTCCCGGGCTGGTAGAGGGCGAGGGACAGTATTTTGCAGTGGTGCGGAAAACCGAGGATCGGGCATCATCTCCTTCGGAAGCCCAGGTCAGGCGTAGCAGAAGGAGAATGTCTGATAGCAGAGCCATAGGCGCCTCATGCAAGGCATACAGTGAGGATTTTCCAGAGTATGAACTGATACTTCACGATACCTTTTTAAAAGGCTATAGAAAAAGCATGGCTTCAGAGATGCTTCTGGTGGCATCGCAGCTTAAGACAGTAACATCAGGGCTGCTTGTTGCACAGATAAAGGGAAAGGATTTTATTCCACATGCAGATTTGGCCCTAAGTGCCTTTATGGCAGACAAACTGCACGGAGAAAATTCCGGTTTGCCAGACAAGTACTTCAAAACTGTTGACATAGATAGAAAAACTGCTCTCAAATTCCTTTCACGGGAACCCTTCATGCTGGAAAACGCACCATCGGGCCATCTGATGCTGCTGTATAAGGGCTGCGCCATAGGTTTTGTAAAAAATCTGGGCAGCAGGGTGAACAACCTCCATCCTGTTGCAAGGAGAATAAGAAATACAGCTTTGGTATGATGGAATGCAGCCTTGCATTTTGCTAATTCTTACACACCTTAAAGGGGCTGTTCAAAACATTCATTTTGATACAGCCCCTTTCTTTTATGCAGAGTCTCCAATTAACCTCCAAAATTGTCGAAGAGAATGTTCTCTGGTGCAACTCCAAGATTGTCGAGCAAATCCAGAACGGATTTGGTCATCATAGGAGGACCGCACATCAGATACAATGCATCTTCCGGAGCCTCATGATTTTTCAGATAGGTCTCGTACATTACGTTGTGAACGAAGCCGGGAACATAGGGAACCCCCGCAGCATCTGCCTCAGGATCAGGCCTGTCAAGTGCAAGATGGAACTTGAAGTTGGGGAACTCTTTCTCAAGTGCATGATAGTCTTCCAGATAGAAGGCTTCCTTGAGGCTGCGTGCACCATAGAAGAAGTTGACCTTTCTTGCAGTCTTTTCGGTCTTGAACAGATGCATGATATGAGATCTCATCGGAGCCATGCCGGCGCCGCCTCCAACGAATATGAACTCCTGGTCTGCAGGCGCGTTGTCGGGAATGAAGAATTCTCCGTAAGGGCCCGAAATCATGACCTTGTCGCCCGGTTTGAGCGAGAAGATGTATGATGAACAGATGCCGGGATTTACATTCATGAATCCGCCTTTTGCCCTGTCAAAGGGAGGGGTGGCAATACGTACGTTCAGTTTTATGATATTGCCTTCGGCCGGATAGGTAGCCATCGAGTAGGCTCTCAGGGTAGGGGTGGTGTTTACCATCTTGAGGTTGAACATGCCCATCTTCTCCCAGTCTGCCCTGTACTGCTCGTCTACGTCTATGTCTTTGTAGTCTACGGTCATTGCAGGTACGTCTACCTGGATATAACCGCCTGAACGGTAGTTGAGCGTCTCTCCGTCGGGAATCTTCACGCAGAATTCCTTTATGAAAGTGGCCACATTCCTGTTGGAAATGACTTCGCACTCCCACTTCTTGACGCTAAGTGCAGATTCAGGGATTATTATGTCGAGGTTATCCTTTACCTTGACCTGACAGCCCAGTCTCCAATGATTGAGAATCTGTTTTCTGTTAAAGAAGCCCACTTCAGTGGGGAGAATCGTACCGCCACCTGAGATAACCTGGCATTTGCACTGTCCGCAACTGCCTTTTCCGCCACAGGCCGATGGTAAGAATATCTTTTCGTTTGCCAATGTTGCCAGCAACGAGGAACCCGGAGTGACCTCAAGGTTTTTCGTTCCATTGTTTATATTGATCTTGACCGTTCCGCTCGGTGTCAGTTTTGTCTTGATAAAGAGCAGGAGCGCCACCAGAATCAACATGAGAACCAGAATGGCAACTGCTGAAATTATAATCAGTTCTGTTATATTACTGCCCATAGTAAGTTGTTCCTCCATTTATAGTTGAATACCCATGAAACTCATGAATGCCATACCCATGAGACCTGTGATTATAAAGGTGATACCTAATCCTTTCAAGGGTTTAGGCACATTCGAGTATGCCAGTTTCTCCCTTATGGCCGCCATGGTGACTATAGCCAGGAACCAACCCACACCGGAACCGATACCGTATACGGTAGCTTCTCCAAGAGTCTCGTAACCCCTCTCCTGCATGAAGAGCGAACCGGCGAACACGGCGCAGTTTACAGCGATAAGAGGCAGGAATATACCGAGCGACGAATAGAGAGACGGAGAGAACTTCTCCACGAACATCTCCACTATCTGCACCATTGATGCAATGACGGCAATGAAGACAATCATGCTCAAGAAGCTGAGGTCTATGTCTGCAAAACCCTCTCCAAGCCATGTGAGTGCACCAGGTGTCAATACATATTTGTTCAGCAGGTAGTTTACAGGAAGTGTAATACCCAGTACGAATATTACCGCAAATCCAAGACCCGCCGATGTCTTCACGTTTTTGGATACCGCCAGGAATGAACACATTCCCAAAAAGAAGGCGAATACCATATTGTCCACAAAAATGGACTTGACAAATAGACTTATTAAATCTTGCATAACGGATATGTGTTATTATTTTTCCTGTAAATTCTTCTGAATGCTTCTCTGTATCCAGACAACTATTCCCACAAGTATGAGAGCCATGGGCGCCATGCTGAACAATCCGTTGTTCTCATAGAACCCGCCGTTGCTTGCATACCAGCTGAGCGGTATGATCTGGTGTCCGAACAGAGTCCCGAAACCGAACAGTTCCCTGACGAATGCTATGGCTATAAGGATAATGCCGTATCCCATACCGTTGGCAATACCGTCTATGAATGAAGGAATGGGCTTGTTGCCAAGTGCAAAAGCCTCGATTCTACCCATAAGAATACAGTTTGTAATTATAAGGCCCACATAAACGGAAAGCTGTTTGCTTATCTCATATACATAGGCTTTCAATATCTGGTCTACCAGAATTACGAACAACGCTACAACCACAAGTTGTATGATGATTCTTATTCTGTTTGGAATCGTATTTCTGATTAAAGAAACAAGGAAACTTGAGCAACCGGTCACTATTGTAACAGAGAGTGCCATAATGCAGGCCGGCTGCATTTTCGCTGTTACGGCTAAGGCCGAACAGATACCCAGAACCAATACCGTTACAGGATTGGCAGTAAAAATAGGTGTAGTAAAAATTTTCTTATCCATTGCCGTAACCATTATTGTTCAACTGAAGTCTCTTCTTCCGTGAGGATTTCTGCCATCGGGACTGTCTCTTCCGGAGCGTTGCCTGCCTTTGCAGAAAGCTGCAGGTACGGGACATAATATTCGAACCACTGTCTGATAGAGGCATCAAGCGCCTTTGAAGTAATGGTTCCGCCCGATACTGCGTCTACCTCATGAGGGTTGCCCTCTTCAGCACCTCCCTTTACAATCGCTATAGAAGTAAAGGTATTGCCGTCGAAAAGGCTCTTGCCCTTGAACTGGGCGCAGAAAGCAGGGGTTGCAATCTCGGCTCCAAGACCCGGAGTCTCGCCCTTATGAGCGAACATCGCTCCGTAAATGGTGTTGAAATCTGATTTCAGACCTATGTACCCCCAGATAGGGCCCCAAAGTCCTGTTCCGTAGCATGCCACTATGTAAACCTTTTCTCCGTTGTCCATAGTGCATTCGAATACGGGAAGCTGGAGTTTGGCCTTCAATGCTTCCTGCTCCTGCTCGGGAGCTGAGGCAATCTGTTTCATAAGGTCGTACTGGCTTTTGAGCGATACGGTAAAGGCATCTCCCGGAACAGTCTCTCCCTTGTAGTTTACAAGATAACTGTTCTTTATGTACTTGTCGTACTCGTTTTGGACATATGCTATCTTGTCGTCTGCACTGTTGGCATCTGCGGCAAGGCTTACTGCAGAGAGAATACTGAGTTGTGTCTCCATGTCTATATTCTTCTGCTGTCTCTCTTTGAGCGCCATGGAAACGAACGCAAGGATAGCCGCAGTTGCAACGACCATCAGCGTCGCATAAACTATCGTATATAAATTATTGTTTGTATTCATGACTTTCCTCCTTACGCTGCCACCCTTTTGGCTCTTTTCTTAATGTTTGAGTTGATGACGAAGTAGTCTATAAGCGGTGCAAATGTGTTCATGAGCAGAATCGCGAGCATCATGCCCTCGGGATATCCAGGGTTGAATACCCTGATTACGATTGTCATTGCTCCTATGAGGAATCCGTAAATCCATTTGCCGCATTCTGTCTGTGCAGAAGTTACGGGGTCTGTGGCCATGAATATCGCACCGAATGCAAAGCCGCCCATCACCAGATGATACCATACCGGAACATTGTCGGGAACGATGAGCCCTATTGCAAGGGCGCCCAAAACGCATGAAAGCATAATCTTCCAGCTTGCAACGCCTGTCCAGATAAGGATAACGGCGCCTATGAGTATTGCTATTGTAGAAGTCTCGCCAATTGCACCGGGAATGTTGCCTATGAACATCTGCATGAAACTGAGGTGGTCTCCGGTAGTTGTTATAAGATCCTGGGCACCTGCACCGTTTGCAAGCTGTGCAAGCGGAGTTGCGCCTGAAAAGCCGTCTGCGAGCAGGCTTTTGTCTGCACCGCTGAGCCCTTCAATCCAGATTGTGTCACCGGAAATTTTTGAAGGGTAGGCAAAGAATACGAATGCCCTGGCTAGAAGGGCAGGATTCCATATATTCATTCCCGTACCGCCGAAAATCTCTTTTCCTATGATAACCGCAAAAGCCACTGCAATGGCAAGAATCCAAAGCGGAACGTCAACCGGCATTACAAGCGGAATGATCATACCGGTAACCAGATAGCCTTCGTTTACTTCATGCCCGCGTATCTGTGCAGATATGAACTCTATGCCCAGACCTACCACATATGATACGATAATAAGCGGAAGCACCTTGAGGAATCCGAACCAGACCTTTTGCCAGAAAGTCATCTCCAGACCGAATGCTATCGAGTGCTGGTCTCCGACATTCCATATACCGAAAGCGAGGGCGGGCATCAGGGCCAGCACCATAACGCTCATCACCCTTTTCAAGTCTACGCAATCTCTTACGTGAGCCCCCTTTGCCGTTACTGTGCCCGGAACAAAAAGAAATGTCTCAAACGCATCGAAGGTAGAGTGCAACCAGCCGAACTTGCCTCCCTTGGAGAAAGACGGCTTGAGCCTGTTTACTATATTTAATAATCCTTTCATACTTTTAAATTAAGCCATTTCTTTAATCATGAGGTCTATACCCTTGCTGACAATCTCCTGTACGTCTATCTTTGACGGGCATACATATTCGCAAAGTGCAAAATCCTCCTCTATAACTTCATATATTCCGAGTTTCTCCATCTTGTCTATATCCTCTGCAAGAATAGCCTTGAGCAGATAAACCGGATATATGTCCATTGGAACCACCTTTTCGTAGAGCCCCGTTACAACAAATGCTCTCTGCCCTCCGTTGAGGTTGGTGTCCATATTGTATCTTTTCTTGGGCGTAAGCCATGAAAAGTAAGATTTTGAAAGGCTGAACTTCTTGGGCCTTATGGGTTTGGCCCAGCCGAAGCACTCTCTGTAATTACCCTCTGATATAAGGGTAATCTGGTTGTGATAGAATCCCAGATAACCTTTTTCACCGACATTCTCACCCGTAAGTATGTCGCCGCTTATATAGCGGATTTGTGAAGGGGTGCCGTAAAGTTCCACCTCCTCACTGCTTGCGAATTCTGCAATCTGCTCCATTGAAATGCCGGGCAATGTCTTTACATAACATCTCTCCTTTGCGCGCATGCCGGTTATTGCAACCAGCTTGCTTGTGTCGTATATGCCTTCGTTGAAGAGCCTGCCTATCGCAGCGAGCATCACGGGATCTATTGTCCAGACAATCTCTCCTTTCGATATGGGGGAGATATGATTTATCTGAACTCCCACGTTACCTGCAGGATGTGGACCGTCGAACGTGTAGTATACTACATCCTTGAGCTTGTACATGGGAGAGGTGGCGTAGTCGCTTTCCCTGAGACCTACCACAACATTTCCCTTTGTAAGCTTCTTGAGGGCGTCTATGCCCGCCTGAAGGTTATGGGTTTCATCTTTAAGTGTGAAGTTGTAATCCGGAGCCAGAGGGGCAGTGCTGAAGCTTGAAATGAAGATTGCTTTGGGTGTGTCTGCCGGATTGGCTACAATGCCGTAGGGCCTCTGGATTATTGCTGCCCACAGGCCGCTTTCCAGCAGGTTTTTCCTGACCTGGTCGGCCGAGAGCCTTGAGATGTCCTTCTTTCCGAAATCGACATATTGGATTTCGTTGTCGGACTTGATGAGAACAGCCAGCAGCTTGCGCTTTTCACCGCGGACAATTGCCTGTACAGTGCCGCTGCATGGAGATGCGAATCCTATTTCCGGACGTTTTTTGTCTATAAAGACAATACTGCCGGCCTTGACGGCATCACCCTCTTTTACTGTCAGTTTTGGGGTGAGACATCTGAAGTCGGTAGGCTTTACTGCAATAATGTCCGGAATTATGCTTTTCTTTATGGTAGGTTCGGCATTCCCTGCTATGGGAATGTCCAGACCTCTCTTTAAGCGAATATTTTGTAACATTATTTTTAGTAAAAAATTTGCGCAAATGTACATAATAAATTTCAATTAAAATGTTAAGATTTTTGACTTTTGATTCATATTTTTGCACCTTGTTTATGAATTGAAATGAATAACGCGGATTCGACTATTTTTGACGGACTTAACACAGAACAAAGGGCTGCCGTAGACAATATTTCGGGCCCCTCTCTCATTATTGCCGGAGCAGGGTCTGGAAAGACACGTGTGCTTACCTGCAAAATCGCAAGGATTCTTCAGGAAGGGTATGCTCCGGAGTCTGTGCTTGCGCTTACCTTTACCAACAAGGCTTCGCGGGAGATGAAGGAGAGGATTTCTGCAATTGTAGGCTATCGCGCCTCCCGAAGATTGTGGATGGGCACTTTCCATTCCATTTTTATCAGATTTCTCAGAGAGGAGGCGGAACTGCTCGGGTTCCCATCTTCATTTACCATATATGACACTTCCGACAGCCGGAACCTTATAAAGAGTTGCGTAAGGGAACTGCAGCTCGACGACAAGATTTACAAGCCTGCCGAGGTCCATTCCCGTATTTCGCTGGCAAAGAACAATCTCGTGACAGCTGACGCCTATGCCTCGAGCGGCACCATACTGCAGAATGACGCGGCTGCAAGAAAACCCAGGATATGCGACATATACCGTCTGTATGCCAAAAAATGCAAGGCTGCGGCTGCAATGGATTTCGACGACATCCTGCTCTATACGAATATCCTTTTCAGAGATTTCCCGCAGGCGCTGGAACGGATATCCGAAAGGTTCAGGTTCATACTCGTAGATGAGTATCAGGATACCAACTATGCACAGTATCTTATAGTAAAGAAGCTTGCACGCAGACACGAAAACATTACGGTGGTCGGCGACGATTCACAGAGCATATATGCCTTCAGAGGGGCGCGTATAGAGAATATTCTGAATTTCAGGAAAGATTATCCACAGGCTGCCGAATATAAGCTGGAGCGGAACTATCGCAGCACTCAGACAATAGTGAATGCGGCAAACTCTCTTATTTCAAAAAACAGCATGCGCCTGAACAAAGAGTGTTTTTCAGAGGAGGAGATAGGAGACAAGATAGAGCTTATCAACGCCTTTACCGAGCAGGAGGAGGGGCTTCTGGTGGCCGCTTCAATACAGAACTGCATGTACAGCGAACATGTTCCCTACAGCAGTTTTGCAATTCTCTACAGGACCAATGCCCAGAGCCGTACCATGGAAGAGGCGCTAAGAAAGAGGAATATTCCATATAAAATATATGCAGGCCACTCTTTTTACGAGCGGGCAGAAGTGAAGGATATGATGGCTTACCTCAAATATGTGCAAAACGAGAAAGACGACGAATCCTTCAAGCGTATAGTGAATTTTCCGGCACGGGGGATAGGTGCGACGACTCTTTCCCGCCTGGCGGAAGCGGCGCGGGAATCGGGGTTCTGCTATGCCCGTACCATAAAGGAGGTGAATCTGGAAGAGGCCGGAATAAAGAGCGCGACAGTGGAAAAACTCAAAAGATTTGTCTCCGACATGGAGCAGATAAGGCAAGAGTTGCCGCACGTTACCGCATACGATGCCGCATGCAGTATTGACCAGAAGTTTGCCATAATAGCAAACATGCGCTCAGATACCTCTCTTGAAGGGCAGAGCCGTCTTGAGAATGTCGCGGAACTCTTCAATTCCATAAAGGAGTTTGTGGAGGACGGGCAGAAGGAGTATGAAAGCATGGCAGCAGAAGGATATCAGGTGCCGTTGGTTACGCTCGACATGTATCTGGAGAATGTTTCGCTCATAAGCGATCTGGATACAGGCGACGATGAGCAAGACAGGAACAAGGTCTCTCTTATGACGGTGCACTCTTCAAAGGGGCTCGAGTTCGAATATGTATATATAGTAGGTATGGAGGAGAACCTCTTTCCCTCTTCGTCAGGATTTATTTCTGAAGAGGAACTGGAGGAAGAGCGCAGACTTTTCTATGTAGCCCTTACCCGTGCGCAAAAGGGTGTGAAACTTTCGTTTGCCCATTCGCGTATGAAATGGGGCAGCCATGTAAACAATTCTCCAAGCCGTTTCATAAAGGAGATAGACGGCAGGTATATCTTGAATCCGCTGACAGATTTTCAGACCCTGTCCGGCCAGGCGTCACGCGGCGCGGAACCTTCCGCCATCTTTTCAAGAAGGCCTTCCCCTGTAAGGAGGGTTGCTGCAGCATCCGGAAACGCAGACGGTTTCAAGGCCAGTCCCTCAGATAAGATTGCAGCCGGACAGATGGTAGAACACAGTGTTTTCGGTATAGGCAAGGTGGTTTCGGTAGACGGCGATCCGCTAAGCCGTAAGGCAGTGGTGGATTTTCAGGAGTGCGGACGGAAAACATTGTTGTTGAAATTTGCTAAAATTAGAATTCTTGAATGATTGTGGCATGGATATTGTAATATTTTAGTCGAAGTTTTTCATAGTTTAAGTTTAGGTTAAGTAGCGAGACCGTATCCGTCTGTCGGATGTGGTCTCGTGAAGTTTATGGGGGTATTTATCCGTAATAACGTATATAATCGTTTATAATTGTCTAAAAGTTTTTTCTGTCTCTTCTGAATGCGATATTTGCGGCAAAGCAATCAAAAAAGAGTTTTTATGGAGAGGTTTTTTATTTTTATTGCCATATTGGCAATGCCCCTCTCTTCATGTAACATGTTGCCGGAGGAAGAAACTGGAGAGGGGAAGATAGTGTTGGACTTACAGCCGGCTGAATCGTTGACAAGAAGTGAACCGCCGCAAGAGTGGACAGACGTGAGGGTGGGCAATACCATGTATGCGCTTGACACCAATTCGTTTTTGCTCTCTATCCATGATTCTGACGGGCAGAAGATTTATTCCGGAAAATATTCGGAACGCCCGGAAGAGATTATTGTCTCTCCAGGCACCTACGATGTAAAGCTTCATTCCATGGAGTTTGGCAAGCCCAGATTCAACGCTCCATTGTTCGGCGATGAACAGACAGTCATAGTGGAGAAAAACAAGACCGTAAATGTCACTCTTCTGTGCAGGCAGCTGAACGCCGGGCTCTGTCTTGAATTTTCAGAATCCTTCAACAAACGTTATATATATGCGGTACGGCTGAAAGACGGGTATGGAGAGGTCTCATATCCAAAGAGCACAAAAGACTACTGCTTTTTTCTCCCCGGTGAGGTAAAGATGATCTACAAGGAGAACAATGCAGATACGGTACTTATGACAAGAACGCTTGTGGCGGGAGAGATGCTCAGGCTTACGCTTACCTATTCTGAAAACAGCATGTATAATGTCTCTAACCTGAATATCAATATAGACACTTCGCGCGTGTGGAGGGATGAGATATATAACACGGCCCTGAAAATCCCCGAGGGCGTACTCTCCATAGAGGAGGCAAAGTCGCGGGTAGGGGAGAAGGACCTTTCCATATTCGGGTTCGTGATAGGCGGTGATGCAACTGAGAAGACAATGAGAATTGCGCCTCCGTTTGCTTCGGCTACACATTTTATAATAGCTCCCAGCACCTCTGAACGGAACAGGAACAACTGTTTTGTCGTGGAACTGCCTTCAGGCAAGATAAGGGATGAACTTAACCTTGTGGTCCACAGAGATCTTCTTGGAGCGCCTATTGTAATAGTAGGCGATGTGGTGGATTCTTACTACGGTTACATCGGAGTAAAGAAGACCCAAGACTATACGCTGCTGTAAATATGCAGGTTATGCTGTCTGGATTTTATCTCTTCTGAGCCGGTTGGCATAGATTAGGAAAGCTGTAAGGACTATGGCGGCAACAACAGCTCCTGAAACATATCCTATGTTAGGCTCGAGGTTCAGCCCTCCCTGCTCCAGCGGAGCAATGAGGAAGAAGCATGAGCATA
>JADINB010000067.1 GCA_017694275.1 Candidatus Egerieousia excrementavium
GTCTTTGACTCGGTATCAGACGATTTGGATAAATATTACAAAGACGTTCTGACCTTTGAGCAGATGCAGCAGCAGCCCTTTACCGATTTGACCGAGTTGTGGGACAGGTTCGAGATTCACAGCAACGTTAATGGCGGTACAGGCATATTCGGTGCGTTGTACAGAGTAAAGGCCTCATGGGGTGTCTATGAAGATTATTACAACAGTTATATAGAGTCCCAGGGAGGGCAATAACTCCAGACTGCATGCAAAAATATCTTTAGCGGCAATTTTAAGATTTTGAAAAAATATGGCATACGGAAAGTCATGGCAGATTATTTTGAATATGGTGAAAAAGAGATAAACTATCTAAAGGCGAGAGACAAGCGGTTGGCAGAGGTGATAGACAAGGCCGGATTTCTTAAGCGGGAGATTATACGGGATCTTTATGCCGCTCTTGTCCATTCAATTGTCGGACAGCAGATTTCTACAAAGGCGCACAGGACAGTGTGGAACAGGGTGAAGACTGCACTTGGAGATGTGACTCCGGAAAATGTCCTGAAGCTTGCTCCGGAAGAGTTGCAGAGACTTGGACTTTCTTTTCGCAAGGTATCTTACATGCGTTCGGCCGCGCAGAAGTTCATAAACGGAGAGTTTTCAGTGGAAAACATATATGATATGAGTGATGACCAAGTGGAAACCTATCTTTCGCAATTGGCGGGAATAGGACAATGGAGCGCTCAGATGCTTATGCTTTTTTCTATGTGCCGCCAGAATATTCTGAGTTTTCAGGATTTGGGCATACAGAGAGGGCTGCGTATGCTTTACGGTCATAAAAAGATAACTCCTGAATTGTTTGAAAAATATCGCAAGAGATACTCTCCCTACTGTAGTGTGGCAAGTCTGTACCTGTGGGCTGTGGCAAGCGGAGATATTGAAATTCCGCTCCGTAGCCGTAAAAATGCCAATATAAGGATTATTTCTGTACAGAATTACAGATCTCCGGCCGGAGAGTTGCTGCTCGGTTCAACCGAGGGCATGCTCTGTATGTGCGACTGGGTGGAAAATATTCACGGCAATGTCGTAAAAAATCGTCTGCAAAGATTGTTGCATGCAGATTTCAAACAAGAGCGTTCTTCTGTTACCCTGGAGGCTGCAAGGCAACTGGATGAGTATTTTGCAGGCGCCAGGCAAACATTCGATCTTCCTCTTCTGTTTGCCGGAACAGACTTTCAGAAGCGTGTCTGGACTGAACTTCAGAAGATTCCATTTGGCTCGACGGTTTCCTATGCGGCGCTTGCCAGGCTGGCATGCATGCCAAAGGCAGTCCGTGCCGTGGCAAATGCCAACGGTGCAAATGCGCTTTCCATTATTGTGCCGTGCCACAGGGTAATAGGAAACAACGGTACTCTGACCGGGTATGGAGGAGGATTGTCTGCCAAAAAATTTTTACTGGAACTGGAGCAGAAAAAAGACCGGCAGGAATGATTTGAATACCTGCCGGTCTGCTGCAATTATTATTAAATCAGTGGAATTCCGGCTTCTGCGCACTCTTTGCGCATCTGTTCCGGCCAGATGCTGGCCTGTATTTCACCTATATGTGCTTTCTGGAGCAAAAGCATGCAAAGGCGGGACTGACCGATACCGCCCCCTATTGAGAGCGGAAGGAGGTCTGACATCAACTGTTTGTGGAAGTATAAATCCAGTCTCTCCTCTTTCCCCTCTTCCTTGAGCTGGCGCAGCAGTGCAGACTTGTCAACCCTGATGCCCATTGACGAGACCTCGAATGCGCGGCCAAGCACGCTGTTCCATACTATAAGGTCTCCGTTCAGGCCAGGCAACCCGTTTTCCGCAACTGTTGAATAGTCATCATAGTCCGGTGCACGGCCGTCGTGTTTCTTTCCGTCTCCAAGCTTGCAGCCTATTCCGATTATGAACACGGCTCCATGTTCTTTTGCAATCTTGTCTTCCCTCTCTTTTGGAGTGAGTGACGGGTAAAGTCTGCGCAACTCCTCTGCATGAATAAACGTGAGTTTTTCCTTTACCGGCAGTTTGGGAGATATTTGCGGGTACATTTCGCACAGCATGTATTCTGTACGTACCAATGAAGCGTAGATGCTGCCTACGATTTTTTTCAGGAATGAGAGATTCCTGTCTTCTTCTGTAATTACACGTTCCCAGTCCCACTGGTCTACATATAGAGAGTGAAGGTTCCCGAGTTCTTCGTCTGCCCTTATTGCATTCATGTCTGTGTAGATGCCGTAGCCGGGCCTTATATTATACTCTGCGAGAGTGAGTCTTTTCCATTTTGCAAGGGAGTGGACAACTTCTGCTTCTGCATCTCCCAGGTCTTTGATTTTGAATGATACCGGACGTTCTACGCCGTTCAGGTCATCGTTGATTCCCATTCCCTTGAGAACAAAGAGCGGGGCCGTTACCCTGCGCAGTCTCAGTTCTGATGAGAGGTTCAACTGAAAGAAGTCTTTGATTTGCTTGATAGCCAGTTCTGTCTGGCGCTGGTCGAGAAGGGAACGATACCCTTCGGGTTTGATAAGATAACTCATTTTCGTTTTTTTTTGACCTCGCAAAAATGCGAAAAAATGAAAAAAAATGCAATAAGGCTTCCGGTTTTATGACAGAAATTTAGCAGGTAAAGTCTCGAAAACCTCTTTTATGCTTTCCATTGCCTCACGCAGCTGCTCTTCGTTGATAACCAGCGGCGGTGCA
Organism: Candidatus Egerieousia excrementavium; assembly: GCA_017694275.1. Classification (GTDB taxonomy): domain Bacteria; phylum Bacteroidota; class Bacteroidia; order Bacteroidales; family UBA932; genus Egerieousia; species Egerieousia excrementavium. Next base: position 2,707 of record JADINB010000067.1, read on the forward strand.
AAGCGGATGATATGGCGGTGAGTCGGTTTTGCAAGCACTCCTTTTTCTGCCATTGCAAGACAGATGTCCCATGCCTCAATACCGTTTTGCGGTTCAGTGACAACTGCGTTTAGCAGTCCCTTGCCCCTGACAGATTTAAAAAACGGCGACTTTATTCCTGACATTTCATTTCTGAATATTCTTCCGAGTTTTTCTGCATTCTCCGCAAGATGTTCATCGCGTGTGACTTCAAGCGCTGCAACAGCAACCTTTGCCGCCAGCGGGAATCCGCCGAACGTTGAACCGTGTTCTCCTGGCCTGACAGTAAGCATTATTTCATCGTCGGCCAAGACGGCAGATATTGGCAGCACACCGCCTGAAAGGGCTTTGCCTATTGCAATGATGTCTGGGCGGATGCCCTCGTGGTCACAGCAGAACATGCGTCCGGTGCGTCCTATGCCAGTCTGCACTTCGTCTGCCACAAAGAGAACACCGTATTTTTTGCACAATTCGTAACACTCTTTAAGATAACCGTCGTGCGGTACGTATACTCCGGCTTCTCCCTGTATGGGTTCAACCAGGAATGCGGCAACCTTGTCGCCTTTTTCTTCCAGAACCTTGCGCAGTGCATCGCTGTCGTCATACGGTATGGAGACAAAGCCCGGTGTAAAGGGGCCGTATTGCGAGTAACTCTCGGGGTCTGTAGAAATGGAGATGATTGTAATGGTGCGCCCGTGAAAATTGCCCTGGCACGTTACAATCAGGGCTTCGTTTTCAGGAATGCCCTTTTTTACATATCCCCAGCGGCGTGCCAGTTTGAGTGCGGTTTCCACCGCTTCTGCACCAGAGTTCATTGGGAGCAGCTTGTCGTATCCGAAGAAGCGCGTTGCCATCTGCTCGTATGGGCCGAGGCAGTCGTTGTAGAAGGCTCTTGAGGTGAGGCAGAGCCTGTGCGCCTGATCGCACAGGGCCTTTACTATCTTGGGGTGGCAGTGCCCCTGGTTTACGGCCGAATAGGCGGAAAGGAAGTCATAGTAGCGTTTCCCTTCAACGTCCCATACGTAAACGCCTTCTCCGCGTGTGAGTACCACCGGCAGCGGATGATAGTTGTGTGCTCCGTAACGCTCTTCAAGGTCTATGTAGTATTGTGCTTTGGGTAATATATCCATAAGGTATTTTTTAGACTCCGCAAGTTCCGCATTTTTTCTGAATTTTCAAAGAATGCTCCATCGCACTCTTTCAGATTAACTTTTTCGTGATATTTGCGACTTATATACAGAGGACATGAGAATGACACGGGATGAGTTCAATCACATATCAGCCGGGCTTCGCGGCAGACTGACTGCTCTGGCAGGCAGATTCGGCGAGAGTGCGTTATTGCCGTTGTCAGCAGAAGATGTGGCTCAGGAGGCATTGGCGGCATTATGGCAGCTTTCCGAGAAAAATTATCCCATAAGGGATTATGAGGCGATGGCTGTAACGATAACCAAAAACATTTGCGTGTCGCATTACAGAAAACGCAAGGTGTCAAATGTCGGACAGGATTGTCTGTCTGCAAAAGAGAGCGGTTATCATGCTTCAGACCTGGTAGACGAGACCGATATGTCTGTAGTAAAAGAGTATATGTATAAAGACTTGACTTTGTCTCAAAGAGAGTACCTGAAAATGAGAAATGATGAGGGGCTCTCTCTGGATGAAATAGCTGCGGTGACAGGCAAACCCAAATCGAGTATCAAGACAACAATTTCAACAGCGCGGAAACAGTTGCTGGAAAAATTGAAAAGGGAGATATTATGAACAGTAATGGACTTATTACGGATTTTGAAGAAAAATTGCATGACCGCTCTTTCCGTTGCTCTATGATGGAAAGGTATCTGAATGCAGAAACTTCAGTAGAGCAGGAACGTGCGATGGCTGCATATTATGTCTTTAACGCTCCGGATGAGGATGAGCGCGAATTTGCCATGCTGCTCCGGATTTCGCTGTCGGGGAATATTTTGTCTGAAGAAACGGCAGACGAGTTCGACAGGCTCGTCTGCATGCCTTCAGACAGGCCTGCCGGTAAAAAAAGAAGGGTGTCCGGTATATGGATTGCGGCATGCCTTGCCTGTGCAGCCTCTCTTGCCCTCTTTCTCATACTCCGTAATCCGGATGCAGGGAGTAATGTTGCAGGGAAGAATGGCTTTGCAGAGACCTTTTCCGTTGTTGAATTTACAGACTGCATTGAAAAGATGGCTGCCGTTTGCGGTGAGAGTGTCGCGTCGGTTTCGGTAAATCCTGTCGGAAATGCGGCCATCATGATTGTCAATCTTAAAGACAATTCTTCAATGAAATATCTTGTGACCTGCAATGATGACGACGGATATGCGTCTTTCATTGCACTTGGCCGGCAATAACTTGAAATTTAATTATAACCTTTAAAAAATACTGATATGAGCATGTTTATCTTATCTTCTATTTGCGCTCTTGCGCTAAATTCCGCAGCCATGCCCGCCCAACAGGATACTGTCGACAGGTATGTTATAAATAATGAAAAGATTGAAAAATTCGACGGCAGCCAGCTTGAGGGTAAAACAGTAAAGTCTTATTCCATTATCCTGGCCACCGGCGATGCCGGAACCACGGTTTACCGTGTACATGACATAAGCACCGAACAGAACACTATTACCATTAAAGGTGTCTCGGCAGAAACTTCCGGTACCAAGCCTCTTTATATTGTCGATGGAAAAGAGATGGAAAAAGGCAGTACCTTGTCTATTGCTCCTGATAAAATAGCCTCTATAAAGGTCTTCAAGCCAGGTTCCAGGGAGGCTGCCGTATACGGCGAGAAAGGTGACAATGGAGTTGTTGTGGTTTCGATTGTCACCGACAAAGATAATGCGTCTGATAGTGGAGCACTTGAACCTCTTTATATAATAGACGGGAAAATAGTTGACAAAAAAGCTGTTGACAAGTTGGATGTGAATAAAATAGAGTCGATTAACGTTGTCAAGGACCAGTATGCGGCAAAGAGATATACAGACGAGACGAAAGCGGGAGTGGTGTATATCAAAACAAAAAAGTAAAAACCTGCAGAGATTTCTGCGCTATTGGAAAAAGGTCTGTCACGAGTACAGGGAGGCGGATTTCAAAGGAGAGTGGGAGAGGATACGGCTATTGGCAACCATAACGATACAGCCTCACGTGAAAAAGAAAATGACTCCTCAGGCGTTGTTGCCGTTCGAGTGGGACAGACAGAAACCAAAGGCGGAATTTGTAAGCAAGGAGGAGGATAAAAAGAGGTTGGAGCGGTTGCGCGGGAAATGAGGGTCTAAATGAACCAAGGGCCGCCAGGATTAGTATCCGGGAATAAGAATATAATCCTGAAAAAGTGGAAAACTATAACGCCCCCAATGAGGTAGGGAAGGAAAAAAAATATATCAGGATTAAAATTAATGGAGTCTATGATAAATAATAACAGGACACATATAGGTATAGCGATTAAAGAGTTGTTTATCATATTAATCTTTTTTCGCTCCCTCTCTTCGGCAATCTTTTTTCCGTTCCTTTCGAGTATCTCTTCAATGTCCTCAGTGTCAGAGATATCGATTTTAGGATTATTCAATTTATCCTCGTCGCTCATAGTGCTTAAAAAATTGAGATTTTCGTAAATATAGTAAAAAATTACAAATCAGGGCAAATTAGGGTGAAAATGGCTAAAGATATCAAATTTAATATAAAGCTACCGATAGACGGCAAAGAACAGATATCCGTAGCATCTGCCAATACTAAAGAATTCGCGAAACAATTAGGGAGTGCCTACGGCTCGATGGATAAACTTTCACGCCGGACTTTTACTTTCAATCAGTTTGCTGAAAGTGCGAGAAATGTTTCTGAGGTATGATTGAACCGTGTGCGGCTTTTGTGTAAAAATGATGCCAAAAAAACTCCTTGACGGGCGATCTTGCATGGCAACACATGATGTGCCGGGCTCTGCCCGACTTTTTTGTTCCGTAACCTACAGCTCGTGAGCAAGTTCCCGTCATGTCCGGCACGCCTTAACAAGTAAAGTCCCTCATACCCGATGCAGAGAACGGTTTCCTTAGCCGGTTCATCTTCTACTGCATGTCCCCTTCTGAGCAATGGATTGACGGCTTCTCCGATTACGATGCTGACCGCCCTTTGGAACAAACCTTCGATGACCTCGGACGAGAGTTTATAAACTTCTATAAACGACTTAAATCCATTCCCGAAATCCGGTTCTATCTCTCCCTTGTGCAACAACAGAAATTCAACGACTTCTTCTGTAACGAAAAACAGCGCATGAAGAAACTCAACGGAGACCTCTATACCGCCAGCTCCTACCGGATATCCTGGGCTGCCCTGCGCATAGCCATGGTGCTCACAGCCCTGCGGATGATGGATAGCGGCTGGATTGCAGATAGAACAGAATGTGCCGACACCGACCTTGATACCGCACTGTCCATTATTAAGACCATATCAGCCCATAACGAATACATCTTCAATGTGCTCAACGATGGTCATACTGGAGATGTAAAAGTCTCAGACACCTACAGTTCTGCAGCCCGCAACGAGCTGCTTGCCATCCTTCCGGACAACTTCACTTCCAAGGACATGCAGTCAGCCGCCGTGCGCCCGTCCTCACTCCGCAAGCTCCGTTGCGGCACTCCCACCGCTGACCTTCCTCCCCACACACAAAAAAAATCGCAAGACTGCCGTACCATACTAAATATACAGACACAGTCACCTCCTCCAACCTGCACAACCATCCAAGCTGACAATATAATCTGTCAAAAGTTTATTATTTAGTTATTTTTATGTATATTTGCGGTAAATAATACCGCAATGGCTACTAAAATAAACGAAATAGTTCAAAGAGTACCTCGTAATTCACCGTTGTTTTCCTCCTGGCTTGCCGAAAAAGGTATAGACAGAAAGGAGCAGACCTCATATGTCCGTAGCGGCTGGATAGAAAGGATAGGACATGGAGTTTATAAATTCTCTGGAGCTACCCCGACTGCATATTCAGTCATATCAGCCTACAATTCACAACTAAGCAAGAAATGCCACATCGGAGCATCATCTGCCCTTGATTTGCGCGGCTATTCTCACTTCGTTCCTATGGGCAAGCCCACCGCATACGTCTTCACAGAGGAAAATACAAGAATCCCTGAGTGGATGTCCGCAGGAGACTGGGATATGACCATAAAACACTATTCATCGGCTATCTTCGGAACCGACGGTCTCGGCCTTGAAACCATCACAAACGACGGTTATGACCTTCTTATATCCTCCCCAGAAAGGGCAATAATGGAATGCCTTAATATGACTCCGGTCCAATATTCCCTGATGGACACATACTATATGATGGAAATGCTCACCACCCTACGTCCGAAACTCATACAGCAACTGCTTGAAGCTTGCTCGTCAGTAAAAGTCAAACGCCTTTTCCTCTATATGTCCGAAAAATCTGGCCATCAATGGTTCAATGCGCTCAACACCGACACCATCGACCTCGGCAGCGGACAGCGCCTGCTGACCCCCGGAGGCCGTTACATCTCCAGATACCAGATGACCATATCCCAAGAACTCGCAGACTATGAATAACCTGTATGCCAAGAAAGTGGAACTCCTGCTCAGGATGATTCCGATAATATCAGAGGAAGGAGTCTTTGCCATTCACGGAGGTTCTGCCATCAACCTCTTCCTAAAGGATATGCCGCGCTATTCCATAGACGCCGACCTGACTTACATCCCGTTGGAAGGCCGCAAAACCAGTATAGAGAACATCAACTCCCATCTGAACGCAATTTCCGAGAAGGCAAAGAAAGCATTCAGAGGAATGCATATAGTACACAAGCCAGACATCTGTAAACTCCTGTGCGAATATCGCGGCAGACAGGTCAAGATAGAAGTGAACTCCTCTATATAGAATCAAGGACACGCAAAAACTATGTAGGTGAAAATGTAGGGGGATTTTACAAAAGAGTAGATATTAAATAGTTGAAAATAAACTGTTTGATATCTGTAAATGTGATCCGGTTGGGAGTAAGCCTCTGAGAGGCTTTTTCCCTGTCCATGCGCCACGGGCTGTATTTTGCAACATAGCCCGTGCCAACTTACGGTTGGGATTGTGCTCGCCTTTCAGGCTGTGCATTCCCATCCCCCTGCCACGGGCTATCTTACAACACTGTCGCAATACGCACAACAAGTTGTGCTTTTTATTTTTATTCCGTCAGCTTACAAGAGCAAGCTTTTGACGCTTCCGGATAAAAATAAAGCCGGACTTTGTCCGGCGTATTGCTTTTGTTGTGATCCGGTTGGGATTCGAACCCAAGACCCACAGCTTAGAAGGCTGTTGCTCTATCCAGCTGAGCTACCGGACCTATCCCGCTTCAATCCGAAGCGGGTGCAAATATAGCAATTAATTGTCAATGGTGAAAATTTTATTTTTTGCAGTACTTTACAGCACTCTTATAATTCTTACACCTACATTAGACTTGATAGAGTTTGCATATTCCTGCAACGTGCGCGGTTCAATCCATACTTTCATTGCTCCCATGGAGGCATGGATGAAAGTAAGTTTTCCGTTGAGCCAGACGACAATTCCCACATGGCTCAAATCAAGCCCCTCGTTTGAAGTGCAGAAACCTACTATGTCGCCGGCCTTGATCTTAGATGCATATTTTTCAATATCCTCCTTGGGAATATACCAGTACTTGTGCGAATTGAGTTCAGTTTCCATCTCTGAAATCTTCAGAAGTTCTTCTGCAGGTGCGGAAGCAAGTTGTTTGTAACGGTCTGCATGTTTGCTCATGAAAGAGAACTTCTGGTTGAGAGGCGTGCCTGCTATCTCTTTGCTCATCTCCTTTACATAGCCGTTTTTTTCGGCCTGCAGAATCCATTCGCTGGTATAGTGTATTCTGCTCGGATAACCGTCTATCTTGCCGTCGCGGTATCTTAATTTTCTGATATTGTCGCAGAATGCGGCGTAACTTGTGTCGCTGCTCTGTGCAGTGAGCGCGAGTGCAAGACATGATTCAACATAGAGAATGCAGTCTGTCTCTTTCAGTTTTACCACAAGCTGTTCGGGTTCTACTTCAAGTGTGCCGGCAACATACCGGGTCCCCTGTCTGAGCAGTGCGGCTTTCAGCATAACTTCGACTGTCGGCTGTTCCTTGATTTTTACAAGTTCGCCCATTATACGGCTGTATTCGGCCCTTTCTCCATTATCCTGTGCAGAAGCGGCAGCTGCAGGGAGAATAGCCAGGCACAGCAATGCCAGTGTTACCGTAAAAAGTCTGAAAATGTGTTTCATGATTTTTTGTCCTGTCTCTTATGTTATCGATGTGTGAATAAGTACTTATTTTGTCTCACTGCTTTTCTTGTGCTTGAGGCTCAGCTCCAGAATTACCACTAAGGCAATGCCTACAAGTGCAAAGACAATTGCTCCGCCAAGTTCTGCCGGAACACCGTTTGCGGCTTCAAAATGTCCCGGCCATACAGGCCTGTCTACCGTGAGCGCTGCATTTTCTGAACTGCCTGCAACCACCACCTTCCAGGGCCAGACCTTGATTAGTGAACCTATCATAAATCCCGACAGGGCTGCAATTGTGGGCATATAGAATTTTTTGAGAAGCCATCCCAAAAAGTGTGAGAATGCAAGAATACCTAAAATCGCGCCTATTGCAAATGTTATGAGCACCGGCAGGTTGAGGTCTGTGACAGCCTTCATTATGAATTCATATTTGCCCATCAGGAGCAGGATGAAACTGCCCGATATGCCCGGGAGAATCATTGCGCATATGGCTATTGCACCGGAAAGAAATATGAACCAGTAAGTCTCAGGAGTCTGGCTCGGCGATATGAGACAAATGTAACCGGCAACGACAATGCCTATGATCAGGAAAAGAATGTTGGTGAAGTTCCATTTGTCAATCTCCCTGAGAACCATAAATGAAGAGAGAAGGATTAGCCCGAAGAAAAAACTCCAAAGTTCAATAGGGTGATGTACAAGCAGATATCCCATAAGTCTTGCCAGCGAGAAGATGCTTATAAGGATACCGAGTATGAGCGAGCAGAGAAACGGTGCGTTTATTGCCCGCAGAAAGGCAAGGAACCGACCCTTCAGCAGAAGCCTGAAATTCGTGGTGATGGCCTTGATAGAGTCTATCAGGGTCTGGTAGATTCCCATTAAAAATGCTATGGTGCCACCGCTTACGCCGGGAATCACATCGGCTGCTCCCATGCAGATTCCCTTGAATGTCACAATCAAGTATTTTAATTTGTCTTTCATAAGATTTTAATATTTTTTGTTATTGATTTTTTCTGTGGAAAGAAGCAGTTTCATGAAAGTGGTGTCTTCTTTAAGTTCCGGATATATATTGCATAATACATGCGGCCACGACGGGTCTATGGCCATAATCTTCCTGAGTCTGGATATGAATGTGTCATTCTGGCCGTTGAGATGGCTTTCTATGGCAAGAATACACAGCATGCCGAATTCCGCCTCGCTGCACTGGTGGTTTATTTCCAGTGCCCTTGCAAAGTTCTCGCGGGCTGCCCTGATGTTTTTCAACCCCATGTGTGATTCGGCAATACCTGCGAATGCAAGAGGATTGTCTGGCTCCGCAATGGCAAAATCCTCGAAATATTTGAGCGCATCGCCAAACTTGAAAAGGTTCAGATACACGATGGCGATATTGTGCAGTGCCATGGCATTGTTCCCGTTCAGCGCTATGGCATACTCGAATGCGTCTATTGCCTTCTCGAAAAGGTTATGTTTTGCATAAAGGGTTCCCAGATCGAACCATATCGCATCTTCGAACGGGTAAGCCTCCAGATATTTTCCATAATAGAATTCGGCTTTGCCGAAATTTCCGGCTATGTCATGGCAAAATGCAATGTCGCAGTAAAGCTCGCTGTCGCATGCATCGTGCTTCTGCAGGAAATCGTAATACCTGAGTGCAGATTTGAAATTCTTTGCATTGATGCAGTCTGAGGCGAGTGAGGCCACAACATCTGAATACTCTGCTATGCCGGGGAATTGTTCAATTGCCGAAAAATATTCGTCGGCTCCCTGGAAATCGTTGCGGCAGGTGCATATCCTTGCATGCAGCAGTGAAATCATTGTGCTGTCGGGGCACGGACTCTCTTCGACTACTGCCTGAGCCTGTTCTGTCTTGCCATCTCTCAACAGCGCATCCACATACCTTTCCGTAATCTCTGCAGAATAGGAGTATTGTTCAAAGGCACATTCACAGGCGTTGAGCAGCTTGGCTGTATCGTAAATCTCTCCGTAGTAATCTATTATTTCAAGAAAATCGTCCTGGGAAAGGCGCAGTGAAGCAACGTCTCCGTTTCTGGTAGCAGACTCATAACTGTCAAGCAGCATGAAAAACTCCTTATCTTTCATCTTTTTTACCTTTTACGGAGTTAATGCTTTCAAGATAATAACAGACGCGGTCTGCAAATTCGCTCTTGTCGAGCAGCGCTCCGCCGGAGCCTGATATGATCATGTCGTATTTTATCTCTTTTTCCTCTCTCATGGCGATTCTGAATCCGCATTTTGTCGTAGCCGCAAGATATTTTGTGGCGAATGAACTGTCTGCGTTGAAATTCAGGAGCACGTCGTATCCGTTTTCCGGAATCTGCGCCGTAATGCGGGGGCCGGGAGTACCGATAAGAGAGACCTGCCTGCGGCCGAAGAGCCGTATTCCGTCTTTTATCTCATTCCGGGCGACCGACAGCAGTTTCCCCTTGCGTATATATGCAAACCCGTCATAAGCCAGTTTATGCTCCCTGAATATCCTGCAGCATTCGTTGAGCGTATCTATCTCTTCACGCGAGGTTATGTTGTATAGAAAAACCAGGGACCCGATGGCATTGTAGGCGGGAAATATCCTTTCAGGATCTTCTTTCCCATCTTTTCTGAGCCTTCTTTTTCTGAATATATCTATAATGCCGGACATATCGGAGCCATCTCTTGAGATCGCTCGCAAAGGTAATTAAATTTTTGAGTATATTCGCACTTTATTATTCTGCCATGGAGAAGCCGCTAAAGAATATTACGCTATACGACTGTCTGGTTAAAAGCCTGAAAAAATTTCCTGAAAACATCTCTTATTCGTTTGTGAATGGCGGTGGTTTGACATACAGGCAGTTTGGAGAAAGGATAGCGCAGTTGCAGCAGATATTCAGAGAACATGGCATAAGGCGCGGCGACAAGGTGGCGATTCTCTCGTCAAGCATGCCAAACTGGCCGGTGGCATATATGGCGGTTACCGCATCTGCAAGGGTGGCTGTCCCTGTTCTCCCGGATTTTACCGCATTCGAAATATCGAATATAATCACCCATTCCGAAGCAAGAGGGATAGTCGTTTCCAGTAAGCTGTTTTACAAGCTGTCGGAATCTGTAAAGAAAAGACTGGAACTTGTGGTCCTGCTGGATACCCTCGAGGTTATACAGGGCGGTAACGCACCGGCTGTTGTTGAAGATGACCTGCCGCCGGAGTGCGACGACATAGCTTCCATAATCTATACATCCGGAACTTCGGGGACCTCAAAAGGGGTAATGTTGACTCACGGAAACATTACTGCAAATCTTCAGATGATGTATGAACTCTATCCGGTAATGGAAAATGACGTGTTTCTTTCGCTTTTGCCGCTTTCGCATGCATACGAATGTACGGTGGGCATGCTTTATCCCATGACGGAGGGTGCTTCGGTCTATTATCTGGAAGGAGCGCCTACGCCGTCAGCCCTTGTGCCCGCACTGTCGAAGGTGGCTCCGACTTGTATTCTGAGTGTCCCTCTCATAGTGGAGAAAATATACAAAAGCAAGATACGCCCCATATTTACAAAGAACTGGATGATGCAGACTCTCTATTCCATTATGCCTGTAAGGAGACTTTTCCACAGGATTGCCGGCAGAAAGCTGGTGGAGATGTTCGGCGGAAGGCTCCGTTTTTTTGGAATAGGCGGTGCAAAACTTGACGGTGCTGTAGAGCAGTTCCTGCGCGATGCAGGCTTCCCCTATGCAATAGGGTACGGGCTTACGGAGTGTTCTCCGCTTATTGCCGGAGCAGTGGGCAAATTCAGGCTGCAGACTACAGGCCCTGCACTCAAATGGTTGGAAGTAAGGATTGCAGACATGGATAAAAACGGGGTGGGGGAAATACAGGTCAAAGGACCCAGTGTCATGCGCGGATATTACAAGGACCCTAAAAGAACGGCCTCTGCATTTACGCCCGACGGTTTCTTCAAGACAAAAGATCTGGGCAAGACCGACAGGAACGGCTCGCTGTATATCAAGGGCAGGGCAGACAACATGATTGTAGGCCCTAACGGAGAGAATATCTACCCGGAAGAGATAGAGGCTGTGATTCAGGAGAATGATTTTGTGTCGGAGTGCATTGTCGTGCAGACCAATGGCAGGCTTGTCGCGAAAATCTATTTCAATTACGAGCAGATAGATGCAATCAAGGAACTTGAAAGCGAAGTAAGAAAGAATATTGCTGAAAAATATGAAATGCTCAATGAGAAATACGAACAGTCGGGCGACAAATATAAAAAACTGCTTCATTCGTTTTTCGAGAAGAAGGAAGGGGCCGGGGCCCGGGAAGAGCTGCTGCGCAGGAGGGCCATCGAATTCAACGGAAAGCTCGACAGCATAAAGAAAGGTCTGCTGGAATATGTGAATGCGCATGTAAGCAAAACATCCCGCATAACGGAAATCATCGAGCAGACCGTGCCGTTTGAAAAGACAGCCACCCAGAAGATAAAAAGATACCTGTATACATGAAAAAAGGGCTGTGTCAAAATAATGTCTTGATACAGCCCTTTTAATATGTGTAAAAATCAGTCTTTCAGATCTCTATGAATACTATCTGTTGTTGAACGTAAGCTTGCCGTCTGCACAGTCTATTTCCACGACAGAGTCTCTGTTGATTTTGCCGCCTATTATCTCTGTGGCCAGTTCGTTTACAAGTTCTTTCTGCAACAGCCTCTTTATAGGCCTTGCACCGTATGATATGTCGTAGCCTTTCGAGCAGAGGTAATCCATGGCCCTGTCGGTAAATTTCAGTGCAATGCCTCTTTCCTGAAGCATGTCTGAAATCTGCCTTATCTGCAGTTTGAGAATATCTCTGATGTTCTCCCTGCTAAGAGGCTCGAACATGATTATTTCGTCTATCCTGTTGAGGAATTCGGGCCTTACGCTTCGTTTCAGGACCTCGAGAACAGCCTCCTTGCAGTCTGCCAAGGCCTGCCCGCGGTTGACGTCGTTGATCTTGTTCATATAATCCTGGATAATGTCGCTGCCCACGTTGCTTGTCATTATCAGAATCGTATTCTTGAAGTTGACTGTACGGCCCTTGCCGTCGGTAAGGCGGCCGTCGTCGAGAACCTGCAGCAGAATGTTGAACACATCGGGATGTGCCTTTTCTATCTCGTCGAAAAGCACTACCGAATAGGGTTTTCTCCTTACGGCTTCGGTGAGCTGTCCGCCCTCATCATATCCTACATATCCCGGAGGCGCACCTACAAGACGTGTTACGGCAAAACTCTCCTGATACTCGCTCATGTCTATCCTTGTCATGAGGTTTTCATCGTTGAAAAGAAATTCTGCCAGCGCCTTTGCCAGTTCTGTCTTTCCTACTCCGGTAGTTCCGAGGAAGAGAAAAGATCCCAGAGGCCTTTTTTCATTCTGCAGGCCGGCTCTTGAACGCCTTACGGCATCTGAAACGGCCTTTATGGCCTCATCCTGCCCTACAACCCTCTTGTGCAGTTCTTTCTCCAGGTTGAGCAGTTTTTCCTTTTCGCTCTGCAGCATCCTCTTGACAGGTATTCCTGTCCATTTGGAAACGACTTCTGCAATGTCTTCAGGATTGACCTGCTCGTTTATAAGAGGATGTTCGTTCTGCTCCTTCTTCTTTGCAAGCTCGTCAATCTCTTTCTGCAACTGGGATATCTTGCCGTACCTTATTTCCGCCACTTTGCCGTAATCGCCCACGCGCTCCGCGCTGTCGGCCTCGATCTTGTACCTTTCAATCTGCTGCCGCTTGGTCTGGATAGAATCAAGAAGCGATTTTTCCTCTTTCCACTGCTTGTCATAGACTTTCTGCTCCTTGCGGAGTTCTTCGAGCTGAGAAATTATCTCCTTGAGTTTAGGAGATTCCCCCTCTCTCTTTATAGCCTCGCGCTCAATCTCCAGCTGTTTGATTCTTCTGTTGAGTTCGTCTATCTTCTCAGGCACGGAATTCATCTCGAGCCTCAGTTTTGAAGCCGCCTCATCTATCAGGTCTATGGCCTTGTCAGGCAAGAATCTGTTTGTAATATAGCGGTGCGACAGGTCTACTGCGGCAATAATGGCATCATCTTCTATCTTGACCTTATGGTGGTTCTCATACTTTTCCTTAAGGCCACGCAGGATAGAGATGCTTTCTGCCGGTGAAGGCTCGTCTACCATTACCATCTGGAAACGACGCTCCAAAGCCTTGTCCTGTTCAAAATATTTCTGGTATTCGTCTAGCGTGGTCGCGCCAACGGTTCTGAGTTCTCCGCGGGCGAGGGCAGGCTTGAGAATATTTGCGGCATCCATGGCACCGCTGCTTTTTCCTGCGCCCACAAGCGTATGTATCTCGTCAATGTAAAGAATAATCTGTCCGTTGCTTTCCGTAACTTCCTTTACAACGCTCTTAAGCCTTTCTTCAAATTCTCCCTGATATTTTGCCCCGGCTATGAGAGCTCCCATGTCGAGTGAGTAAATCTGTTTGTCTTTCAGATTTTCCGCAACGTCTCCATGAACTATTCTCTGAGCAAGTCCTTCTGCTATTGCAGTCTTGCCCACGCCCGGTTCTCCTACAAGAATAGGATTGTTTTTGGTTCGCCTGCTGAGGATTTGCAGAACACGCCTTATCTCCTCATCACGGCCAATCACGGGGTCTAACTTCCCGCTTTTAGCCCGCTCATTCAAATTGATGGCGTAGCTGTTCAATGCACTTTTCTCGTTGTTGTTCATATATTTGTCTTCTCCTTTTTGTATCCTTGCCGGATACGCGTGAAGATATTGCAAAAGGTTTACCAGAAGTTAGTTGTGACAATTTGGCAGAAATCAAAAAACCGCCGGTTGGGCTATGCTGCAACCGACGGCTTTTCAAATCAGATGTTTACTCTCTAAAGTTCCAGACACCAGCCGTGCCTGTCTTCAATCTCTCCATATTGGATTCCGGTCAGTGTGTCGTAAAGTTTGCGGCTTACCGGGCCACATGCCTTGTAGTTGTAGACCTTTGTACACTCCTTGCCGAGAATCGAGGGCTTGTCGTCTATCCTGGAAACAGGAGTGATGACAACTGCGGTGCCGCACTCTCCAACTTCGTCGAACGTATCAAGTTCTTCTACCGGTATGGGGCGTCTTTCTATCGTGTAGCCCAAGTCCATGGCAACCTGGATAAGAGATTTGTTTGTGATGGAGGGAAGAACCGTGTGCGAATCGGGTGTGATATACTTGTCTCCCTTTATCGCAAAAAAGTTAGAAGATGAAAACTCGTCAATATATTTGTGCTCTTTGGGGTCGAGGTAAAGAACTGCCGGATAGCCGGCTTTCTTTGCTTCTATTCCCGCATAAAGAGATGCCGCGTAGTTTCCTCCGACCTTGTATGAGCCGCTTCCTTTGGGTGCGGCCCTGTCGTACTCCCGGGCTATGACTGCAGGTACGGGAGCATCTATACCTCCCGCATAGTTGCCCACGGGGGCGACTGCAATGAAGAAGAACGACTCTTCAGAAGATTTTACTCCCAACTGGGCGCCTACGCCTATAAGGGTCGGCCTTATATAAAGTGACGCGCGTGTTCCGTAAGGCGGGACAAACTCCTTGTTTTCGGCTACAGCCTGCCTTACCATCTTTATGAACATCTCTATATCCGGTGCCTCTATACCGAGATAGGTGGCAGAGCGGATAAGTCTTTTTGCATTCTCGTCCGGTCTGAAAATCCTTGTCTTTCCGTCTTTGCAGTTGAAAGCCTTGAGACCTTCAAAGCACTCTACGCCGTAATGCAACGAAGCGGAAAGTCCGCTGATTGTAATGTTGTCGTCTGTGCGGCTTTCGATTTCGCCCCACTTTCCGTCTTTGTAGTGGGCGCAAATCATGGTGTTTGTCTTAATGTAGGAAAATCCTAACTGATTCCACTCTATCATGATGCTGTAATGTTTTAAACTTCGTTTACAATCACGCTGCGCCTTGGCAGTGTCTGAACAGGTTACGCCACTGCTCTCGGCTTGCTGTTTATTAAATTAAAAATTCGAACAGGTCGTTTTTGTCGTTCAGATATTCGTAGACGATGTTCTGTTTCCTCATTCTCTCCACGAGGCTCTCATAGGCTTTCGGAGACGGAACCTCTATGCCGATTATGGCCGGGCCCTGTTCCTTGTTTGTCTTCTTTATATAAGAGAAGTGGGTAATGTCGTCTTCCGGCCCGAGAACGTCGCGGATAAAGGAGAGCAGAGCTCCGGAACGTTGCGGAAACCTGATTATGAAATAATGTTTCAACCGTTCGTAAAGCAGTGACTTCTCCCTTATCTCCTCCATTCTGGTAATGTCGTTGTTGCTGCCGCTGATTATGCAGACTACGTTTTTGCCCTTTATCTTGTCTGCATAAAAACGGAGGGCAGAGACTGAAAGCGCACCGGCCGGTTCTACAACCATCGCACTCTTGTTGTACAGTTCAAGTATGGTGGTGCAGACCGCCCCTTCGGGGACCACTACTATATCATCCAGAATCTCCTTGCAGATGTTGAAAGTAAGTTCTCCCACTCTTTGCACTGCGGCACCGTCTACAAACTTGTCTACCTTGTCAAGGGCGGTGACAGCCCCCTTGTCCAACGAAAGTTTCATGCTGGCCGCACCTGCGGGTTCCACGCCTATGATTTTTGTGTCTGGGCTTATCTGCTTGAAATATGAGCCTATGCCTGAGGCCAGCCCGCCTCCGCCTATCGGGATAAAGAGATAGTCTACCTTCTGTTTTACCTCCTGCATTATTTCCATTCCAATGGTAGCCTGTCCTTCGATTATCTTTGGATCATCGAAAGGTGGAATGAAGACCTTGCCCTTCTGCCTGGCATACTCTATGGCGTACCTGGCCGAATCGTCGAAAGTGTCGCCCTCCAGCATAATCTCTATGCAACCGTTCCCGAACATTTTGACCTGTTCTATCTTCTGTTTGGGAGTAGTGGCAGGCATAAAGATAGACCCTTTGATATTGAGCATTCTGCATGAGAGCGCCACACCCTGGGCATGGTTTCCGGCACTTGCGCATACAACACCGCAGGAGAGTTCGTCTTTTGTAAGGCTTTTGATTTTATTGTACGCCCCTCTTATCTTGTAGGAGCGTACAATCTGTAAATCTTCCCTTTTCAAAAGCACGTCCGCCTCATACTTGCCGCTCAGGTGCATGTCCTGGCTAAGAGGGGTAGGCAACGCTACTCCGGCCAATGTTATCTTGGCTTTGGAAATGTCTTGCAGTTTGGGAAAATAGTTTGCCATCCGGGTGTTATTTATTTCTCTCGGGACGCAGATCCCTTACTACCTGGCCTGCTCTCCACATCTCGCTTTCGCGCATTTCCTTGAGTTCTGCGTTAAGTTTCTCCCTGTAGTCAGGCTTGCTGTTCGAATCTATGGAAATCTGAGCCTCGCGTCCGCTCTTCACCTCTTCGTAAAGACTCTTGAATACGGGAAGCGTTGCATCTCTGAACTTCTTCCACCAGTCCAGTGCACCTCTTTGGGCGGTTGTAGAGCAGTTGGCATACATCCAGTCCATGCCGTTTTCGCCGATAAGGGGCATAAGGCTCTGGGAAAGTTCCTCTACTGTCTCGTTAAATGCCTCTGAAGGGGTATGTCCGTTTTCTCTCAGTGTCTGGTACTGTGCTGCAAAAATACCCTGGATTGCACCCATGAGCGTTCCTCTCTCTCCTGTAAGGTCTGAATAAACCTCTTTCTTGAATGTGGTCTCAAAAAGGTAGCCGCTGCCGATACCTACGCCCAGGGCGATGACTCTGTCATGAGCCTTTCCTGTTGCATCCTGGTAGATGGCGTATGATGAGTTGAGGCCTCTTCCTTCAAGGAAAAGCCTTCTCAATGACGTTCCGCTGCCTTTTGGAGCTACAAGAATGACATCTATGTCGGCAGGAGGAACGATACCGGTCCTGTCTGAATATGTTATTCCAAAGCCATGTGAGAAGTAGAGGGCCTTGCCTGCCGTAAGGTGCTTCTTTACTGTGGGCCAAACTGCAATCTGGCCAGCATCTGAAAGAAGGTACTGTATGATGGTGCCTTTCTGGCATGCCTCTTCAATGTCAAAAAGAGTCTTGCCGGGAACCCAGCCGTCTGCAACAGCCTTCTCCCATGTCTTGGAGCCTTTTCTCTGGCCTACTATGACATTGAAACCGTTGTCTTTGAGGTTCAGCGCCTGTCCGGGACCCTGTACACCGTATCCCAATACTGCGATAACTTCATTTTTCAATACCTCTTGTGCCTTTTTAAGAGGAAACTCTTCGCGGGTTACTACATTCTCTTCAACACCGCCAAAATTCATTTTTGCCATATTCCTTAATATTTTAGTAGTTGATAATATGCTTATTTCTTTTCTGGTTTCTCATAGATAATGTCGCTCAGGGTAGCTCCGGCAGGAATCATGGGGAAAACGTTCTCCTCTTCCTTTACTGCCACCTCCAGCAGGTAGGCTCCGGGGCTTTTAAGCATTCTCTCTACCGCCCCGTCGAGATCCGCCGGGTTCAGAACCCTTTCGGAAGCAATGCCGTATGCCGATGCAACTTTTTGAAAATCTGGATTGTCAAGCCTTGTAAAGGCGTAGCGTTTGTCATAGAAGAGCTCCTGCCATTGTCTTACCATTCCAAGAAAATGGTTGTTCATCAGCACTATCTTTACGCCAATCTTCGATTGCATGACTGTCCCGAGTTCCTGAATGTTCATCTGGAATCCTCCGTCTCCCACAATGGCTATCACCTCGCGTTCAGGATTGCCGATTTTTGCACCTATGGCGGCAGGAAGCCCGAATCCCATTGTGCCGAGACCTCCTGAGGTAACCCAACTTCTTGAATGTTTGAACTTGGAGTATCTTGCACTGAACATCTGGTTCTGGCCCACGTCTGTCACTACAATGGCACCGGCATCTGTCTTCTGTGAAACCTTTGCCACAACCTGTCCCATGCTTATATAGTCTGAACTGTTGAGTTCGGGGGCAATTATCTTCTGGTATTCGTAGTCGTTCTCCTTTTTTGCAAAGTCGAACCATTCCTGCCTGTCGCGATACTCTATGAGCTTTGCAATCTGTCCCAAAGTCTCTTTTGCGTCTGCATTTATTGCAAGGTCGCTCTTTATGTTTTTGTCTATTTCCGCCCGTTCAATCTCTATGTGTATGATTTTTGCCTTTCTGGCATAACCGTGCGTCTCGCCTGTAACCCTGTCGCTGAATCTCATTCCCACTGCCAGAAGAACATCTGCCTCCTGTGTCATGGCATTGGGGGCGATGTTGCCGTGCATGCCTACTGTCCCGACAAGTTTTTCCGAGTCTGACGGGAGCGCGGAAATGCCGAGCAGGGTGGTTGCAACCGGAATGTTTCCTTTCTCCGCAAGTTCTTCAAGTTCTTTCTCTGCATTGGCAATTACCACTCCGTGGCCGGCTACTATCAAAGGCCGTTTTGCGCCATTGAGCAGTTCTGCGGCTTTCCTTATCTCCTCTTCTGTTGCCTTTGGCTTCTCCGTGGCAACGCCCTTGAGCAGTTCTTCTGGGTTGTAGCAGAAGTCAGTCCGTTCTGTCTGGGCATTTTTTGTAATGCTTATGACAACCGGGCCTGGTTTTCCGCTCTTTGCAATCCAGAAAGCCCGGGCCATTGTCTCTGCAATTTCAGATGCGCTTGTAATCTGATAGTTCCATTTTGTGATAGGACGTGTTATCCCAACCATGTCTGCCTCCTGGAAGAAGTTGGTGCCGAGTTTGTCTGCATTTATCTGTGCAGTAATACAGACAATGGGGGTGGAGTCCATCATAGCATCTGCAATGCCGGTGACAAAGTTCGTGGCGCCGGGTCCGGAGGTGGCAACGCATACGCCAACCTTTCCGGTGCTTCTCGCATAGCCTTCCGCAGCATGTACCGCACCCTGTTCATGTCTTACCAGAATATGGTTTATCTTGTCTGCATGGTCATACAAATCGTCGTAAAAAGGCATGATTGTGCCGCCTGGATAACCGAATATGGTGTCTACTCCGTTTTCGATGAGTGAAATCAATAAAGCTTCTGTTCCTTTGATATTTTCGTATTTCTTCATATTCAAAATTTTTAATCTTCAATTATTCTGACAGCTCCTTTGTCGGCTGAAGCGACAGCCAGTGCATAGGCTTTCAATGCCTTGCTTACATGTCTTTCTCTGTGGAGCGGCCTGTAGGCCTTCTCTTTCCTTTCTTCCATCCTTGATCTTCTCTCTTCCATCTGAGTCTCTGATACTTCAAGGTTTATGCTTCTTCCGGGTATGTCGATAGAGATTGTATC
>JADINB010000068.1 GCA_017694275.1 Candidatus Egerieousia excrementavium
GGTTTCATGCCGTTCCGGTGCAAGAAGTTCAATGCCCGGCATGATGGAGACCGTGCTCAATATAGGCCTCTGTTCTGCAACAATTCCGGGTCTGATTGCAAAAACACAGAATCCCAGATTCGTGTATGACGCATATCGCCGTCTTATAATGATGTATTCAGATGTGGTGATGGAGAAGGCCGAAGGGATAGAACCTGAAGACGGCAACGGAATAAGGGTGCAGTTGGACAAAATGTTGGCAAAGGTAAAGGCAGACAAGGGTTATGCTTCAGATACAGACTTGACAGTAGAGGATTTGAAGCAGCTTTGCGAAGATTTCAAGATCCGTGTAAGGCAGGAACTGGGCCGTCCGTTCCCAGATGACGCCCAGGAGCAGTTGTGGGGCGGTATCGGTGCCGTTTTCAAATCATGGAACGGCAAGAGGGCTATTGCATACCGTAAGATAGAGGGCATTCCCGACGATTGGGGTACAGCCGTAAACGTTCAGTCCATGGTATTTGGAAACATGGGTGACAACTCTGCCACCGGTGTGGCATTCTCACGTAACCCGGCAACAGGCGAGAACAAGTTCTATGGTGAGTGGCTCATAAACGCACAGGGCGAGGATGTGGTTGCAGGAATCAGGACTCCAAATCCGCTTAACGAAGCCACGAAGAATGACCATAACCGTCATCTGAAGTCTCTTGAGGTGGCCATGCCCGATGTTTACAAGGAACTGTATGACATACAGCACAATCTGGAGCAGCATTTCCATGACATGCAGGACATAGAGTTCACGATTCAGGACGGCAAGCTCTGGATGCTGCAGTGCCGTGTGGGCAAGAGAACAGGTCTGGCTGCATTGAATATGGCAATGGATATGTTGCAGGAAGGGCTGATAGATGAAAAGACAGCAGTCTTGAGAGTTGCTCCTTCGCAGTTGGACGAGCTGCTGCATCCTATACTTGATGCTTCTGCCGAGAAAAAGGCAACTGTCATAGCAAGGGGATTGCCTGCCGGCCCCGGAGGTTCTGTAGGTAGAATAGTATTTACAGCAGAAGATGCCGTAGAGGCGGCAAAGAAAAATGAAAAGGTCATACTGGTCCGTGAGGAGACCAATCCTGAAGACGTAGAGGGAATGAGGGCTGCCGACGGGCTTCTGACCGCCCGTGGAGGTATGACCTCACATGCGGCACTTGTTGCACGCGGATGGGGCAAATGCTGTATCGTAGGTTGCGATGCGCTCCATATAAACATGAATACAAGAACCATTACCATTGGCGACAAACTTTACAAGGAGGGGGATGTGTTCAGTCTGAACGGAAGCAAGGGGCTGGTTTATGGCGAGGCCATAGAGACTGTAAACGCATCTGAGAATCCCCGTTTCATAGGCTATATGAATATTGTGGACAAATATCGCGTACTTGGTGTGAGGACCAATGCCGATACTCCTGCCGACGCTCAGGCCGCCCTTGATTTTGGTGCGGAGGGCATAGGGCTGTTCCGTATAGAGCATATGTTCTACGGCAAGAATTCTGAGGCCCCTCTTTCAAAACTGAGAAAAATGATTCTGGCCAGCACTACGGTAGAGCGCGAATATGCATTGAAAGAACTTGAACCATACGTGAAAGAGGCCGTAAAGGCAACAATGGAAGTAATGGACGGCCGTCCGGTAACTTTCCGTCTGCTTGATCCTCCCTTGCATGAATTCGTTCCCCAGACCCAGGAAAAACGCGAAGAACTGGCAGAAAGCCTCGGAGTAAGCAGTGAAGATATTCTGAAGCGCGGAGAGTTGCTGCATGAGGTCAATCCTATGATGGGGCACCGTGGCGTGCGTCTCGGAGTTACCTATCCGGAAGTCTCACGCATGCAGTTCAGGGCTATCTTCACGGCTACGGCTGAACTGATAAAAGAGGGCAGGAAGCCGCAGCCGGAAATAATGATACCGGTTACGGTTTCAGTAAAGGAACTTGATTTCCAGAAAGCCATTTGCGATGAGGTTCATGACTTGGTTGAGAAGGAGACAGGCGTGACAATCACTTACATGTATGGAACCATGATAGAGATTCCGCGCGCCGCGATTATGGCAGACGAAATGGCCAAGACCGCACAGTTCTTCTCATTTGGAACGAATGACCTTACCCAGATGACATTCGGTTTCTCGCGTGATGATATCGGAACATTCATGAATGATTACATGAACAAGAAGATCCTTACGGCGGATCCGTTCCAGACACTGGACCAGGATTCTGTAGGAAAACTTATTGAGATAGGTATCAAGGGTGGACGTACCACAAATCCCAACCTTAAGGTAGGTATCTGCGGAGAACATGGCGGAGACCCCGATTCTGTAGCCTTCTGCCACAAGATAGGAATGAACTATGTTTCATGTTCTCCTTTCAGGGTTCCTATTGCAAGGCTCGCTGCGGCGCAGGCTGCAATACGCTCTTACGAGAAGAAATAACAATAACAAAACAAAAGACAAAAAACAACGGAAAAGGGGTTGCCTTGGCGGCAGCCCCTTTTTATATGTGTAGCCTTTTGGCAGACTTTTATGGTTACAGTTTGCGCCCTGCCAGTTCCGAGAGTTCTGAACGCTCACCCTTTACAAGATTTACCAGTTCAAAAAGCTCCTCTCCGTACAGCTTTTCCGAAAGGTGGGTGAGGCCGTTCGACCATCTGTCTAGATATGGCTGGTCTATCTGTTGGATATCACCTGTAAAGACCATCTTTGTGCCTTCTCCGGCCCGGGTTATTATAGTCTTGACCTCGTGTGGAGTGAGGTTCTGGGCTTCATCTATTATGAAGAATACGTTCGACAGGCTGCGCCCCCTTATGTAGGCCAGAGGCGATATTACCAGTTTGTCGTTTCTGAGCATATCTTCAATCTTGATATTCTCCTTGCTGCTCTCCTTGAAGTTTTTCTTTATTACGGCAAGGTTATCATACAGAGGAAGCATATATGGCCCGATTTTTTCCCTTGCATCTCCCGGCAGGAATCCTATTTCCTGATTTTTTAGCGGGATGACAGGCCTTGCAAGGAGAATCTGGTCATAAAGATCTGTCTGGGCAAGTGCTCCGGCCAGCGCAAGCAGAGTCTTTCCGGTACCTGCACTTCCCGTAAGGCTTATCAGTTTTACCTTCGGGTTGGTAATGGCGTCGATTGCAAAAATCTGTTCACTGTTCCGCGGAGAGATGCCGTAAACAGTCTTGAAATTTACGGGGACAATCATTTTTTTATCCTTGTCGTATCTTGCAAGAACATCCGGAGATTTGCTGCCACTCTTGTAGCGAAATCTGTAGAGTTGGTTTGCGGCAGGTTCCCTTTTGTTGCCCATCTCCTTGAGCGTTGCTCCTTCTGAGGCAATCTTGTCCAGAAGCCCGTCGCTGTATTTACGCTCGGTAATGATTCTTGCCTCGTTGTGGGCTACCCTCTCTTCCTCTATGCGGTCTGTCAGGTAATCCTGTGCCAGAAGATGCAGTGCCTTGGCTTTCATCCTCAGGTTTATGTCTTTGGTGACAAGCGCTACAATCCTGTCGGGGTACTTGCCTTTAATCCATATTGTAGTGGACAATATCCTGTGGTCCTGAATATCGTCCATAAAGCAATCCTTAAGTTCAGGAGGAAACGGGTGGTTTATTTCAATAGAGAGCTTTCCTCTGCCCTTCCCGAGCGGATAGCCGCTGCTGCTGTTGAAAAGGCGCGGGTCTGAAATCCTGTCGATATGCCTTACAAATTCACGGGCGTTGTAATTTATGGTATCATTGCCCTTTTTGAATTTATCCAACTCTTCCAGTACGGCAACAGGTATGACCAAATCGTTCTCCTGGAAATTATAAATCGAATTATAATCGTGCAGGATGACATTGGTGTCAAGTACAAAAATCTTAGGGGGCCTTTCGCTTTTCTGTATGTTCCCTATTTTTGTCTTTTGTTCATTTGACACCATTTCCTTCCGTTTTTGAAAAGTTCCGTCCATGGCGTTACATTATGTTTGTTTTCTGTATAATATGCCCAGTTCCAGCTTCTGAGACAGCGTTCAGGATGTGGCATCATTGCAAGATGTCTTCCGTCTTTGCTGCATATTCCCGCAATGCCTTCCGGAGAACCGTTCGGGTTTGCAGGGTAACCGGTATAATTGAACCTTAGTGCCACGTTGAAATCCTCCCTGCCGTGAGGAAAATCGAATCGTCCCTCTCCGTGTGAAACCCAGATGCCAAGTTTGCATCCTTCAAGTCCTTTCAGAAGTACTGATGGCGAATTTTCGATAGTCACACCTACAAATGCACTCTCGTATTTGTGCGATATGTTGTGTTTCATATTGTAGCAGGAGCTTTTGCCGGTATGGTTTATAAGCCCCAATTCTGCCATGAGCTGGCAGCCGTTGCATACCCCCAGGCTCAGTGTGTCTTCTCTTGCATAGAATTCTTCCAGGCTCTTTTTTGCACGGCTGTTATGCAGGAATGCACCGGCCCAGCCTTTGGCGGAGCCTAACGTGTCTGCATTGGAGAAGCCTCCCACGAAGACTATCATCTGAACTTCCTTCAAATCTTCACGCCCGGTTATAAGGTCTGTCATATGTACATCCTTGACCTTGAAACCTGCCATATAGAGAGCCCATGCCATCTCCCGGTCTCCGTTAGATCCCTGTTCCCTGATTATTGCGGCAACAGGAGCGTCGTCTGCCGGTTTTTCTCCCAGCCCTTTGCCTTCACCTGTAAATCCTTCAGGGAACTTGTAGATGAGCGGCTGTTTCTTGTAGTTCTGGAATCTCTCCCTTGCACACTCTTCGCCTACCTGACGTATGTCGAACAGATATGATGTCTTGAACCAGATGTCTCTGAGTGAATCTATGTCGAGAACAAGCGGCCCGGAAGCAGAAAGTTCTATCGTAATGTTGCGTTCGGGAGCATATTCTCCAATTATTACAGCCTCGTTGTGCAGTATTTCCATTGCCTTGTCTGTCATGTCGCATGCAATCTGCAACACTACGCCAGGATTCTCTGCAAAGAAGACTTCTTCCAGTTCCGACTCTTTGAAATGTTGTCCGGTTTGGGGAGATGCGGTAATTTTCATGCCTCCGTCTACATTTGCAAAGCACATCTCCAGCAGGGTCGTTATAAGACCTCCGGCCGAGACGTCATGGCCTGCAAGCACCATTTTTCTTGAAATCAGTTCCTGGAGCGCTGCGAATGTGTCTGCAAAATATTGCGGGTCTGCAACGTCAGGTACATTCCCGCCGACTTGTCCAAGCGTCTGGGCGAATGCCGAACCTCCCAGATCGAAGCGGCATCTGCCTTCTCTCTTGGTAAAAGGCAGGTAGAGAATCTTGCTGCTGCACTTTTTAAGATAAGGCCTTACTATATTGTTTACATCTTCCACTGGCGCTACGGTTGAGATTATCAGTGTGCCGGGAGCCAGTATCTTTTTGCCGTCAGGGTATGTCTGGGTCATGCTCATGGAGTCCTTTCCGGTAGGGATGTTTATTCCCAACGCAATGGCAAAGTCAGATGCGCCTTTTACAGCCTTGTAAAGGCGTGCGTCTTCTCCCTTGTTTCTGCATGGCCACATCCAGTTGGCACTGAGTGATATGTTGCGCAGACCACCCTTGATGGGAGTCCATACCACATTTGTGAGAGCCTCGGCTATTGCCATTCTGGAACCTGCTGCAGCATCTGCGAGCGCTGTCAGAGGTGCATGCCCGAGCGAGGTTGCGATACCTTCCTTGTCTTTGTAGCCTATTGCCGTAACTCCCAGATTGTTCAGTGGAAGCTGCAATTCTCCTGTACATTGTTGCCCGGCAACAAGCCCTGTGACAGAACGGTCTACCTTGTTCGTGAGCCAGTCTTTGCACGCTACACTTTCCAGCTGCAATACCTGCGAAAGATACTCTTCGAATTTACCCTGTGCATATTTTACAGGCCCGAATATGTAATCGCACGACTGGTCGTGCATATATGTCTTTGGGGTGGAGCCGAACATGTCTTCAAGCTGCAGATCTATGGCGGTTTCGCCTGTCTGGTGATTCTTTAGCGTAAAATTGTGTTCGCCTGTGGTTTCGCCAATTACATACATCGGGGCACGCTCCCTCTCTGCAACGGCCTTCATTTGTGCAACGTCTTTTTCGTGCATCACAAGCCCCATCCTCTCCTGGCTTTCGTTGCCGATAATCTCTTTCAGACTCAATGTGGGATCACCTATCGGAAGTTTGCTTATGTCTATGTCTCCTCCTGTCTGTTCCACAAGTTCGGAAAGACAGTTCAGGTGGCCTCCTGCACCGTGGTCGTGAACGCTTATTATGGTGTTGCTTTCGCTTTCGGCAACACTTCTTATGACATTGTATACCCTTTTCTGCATTTCCGGGTTAGCCCTCTGGATTGCATTAAGTTCTATTGAGTTGTCATAACGTCCCGTGTCGACTGAACTTACTGCTCCTCCGCCCATGCCTATCCTGTAGTTGTCTCCTCCCAGAAGCACAATCTTGTCGCCTGTCCCAGGCTCGTCCTTGAGCGCATCTCTCTTTCTTGCGTAGCCGACTCCTCCGGCAAGCATTATTACCTTGTCGTATCCGAATTCGGGTGTCTTGTATGCCTTGCAACTGTAGTCTCGGCTCTGGTCTGGATCGTATTCCAAAGTGAGCAGACTGCCGCATATTATGGATTGTCCGAACTTGTTTCCAAAGTCGCTTGCTCCGTTGCTGGCCTTTGTGAGAATTTCCTGCGGGCTTTGGTATAGCCATTTTCTGGGGTCACTCTCTTCCCACTTCCTCTCAACCTCCATGGCGGCAATACAGGATTTGTCTGTCATTTTATTTTCGGTATCCCGACAGGTCATCTCTTCATTTATACCGGGGGTTTCTTCAATCTTTTTCTGAAAACGAGGGTAGGATGTCATGTAAACGGCTGTACCGGCAATGGGAAAACTGCCTTTTCCTCCGGCAATCCTGTCTCTGATTTCACCGCCGCTTCCTGTTGCGGCTCCGTTGAATGGCTCTACTGTAGTGGGAAAGTTGTGAGTTTCCGCCTTAAGGCTTATGACTGTCTGCTCATCTGTAGTTGTAAAGAAATCGGGCTTGTGGCCGGAAGCAGGATGGAACATTTCTATCCTTGGCCCCTCTATGAATGCGCAGTTGTCTTTGTATGCGCTTACGATTATGTTTGGATTTGTCTGGCTCGTCTTCTTTATCATCTTGAAAAGAGAACTTTCCATCTCTTTGCCGTCTATGACGAACGTGCCGTTGAAAATTTTGTGGCGGCAGTGCTCGCTGTTCACCTGTGAGAATCCGAATACCTCACTGTCTGTAAGCCCTCTGCCAAGTTTCTTGCCAAGACTTTGGAGATATTTTATCTCATCTTCGTTCAGGGCAAGCCCCTCTTTTTTATTGTATTCTTCAATGTCTGTTATATAGATGACAGGATCTGGTTTTCTGTTTACCTTGAAAATTTCCTGGTCAAGATTTTCGTAGATTCTCTGCAACATCTTGTCGCAGTTGCTCTCCCTGGACTTTACGGGAAAGAATTCTTCTATTCTTTTGATTCCCGTAAGATTCATGTTCTGGGTAATCTCTACCGCATTAGTGCTCCATGGTGTAATCATTTCGCGCCTGGGGCCTATGAAAATTCCCTCAACCTTCTTTGCGGCAGCATTGCCGTCTATAATATGTTTTCCGTTTGAAAACAGCCATTCCAGCGTCTTTATATCATCTGCCGAAAGTTCCTTTGCACTCTCTACCGCCACAATGGAATTGCTTGGCGACTTAAAGAAATGAATCATAAAAGTCTCTTTTTTAGTGTGAAGTTAAAATGTTTTTAATTTGTAAAAGTAGTAAAACTTTTCCAATAAATGGGTAATAATCCGTATATTCGCACCCTGCATGAAAAGCCTTGTAATGGACAGTGAATTGTATGATAAAGAGATAGAGTTTATTTTCAACAGATTTCCTTCGTTTCAGCGTGATGGTGGCAATGCGTACAAGCCAGGACTGGAAAATATGCGTAAAATAGTTGCGCAACTGGGTAATCCGCAGGAACGTTTCGCGTCTGTACATATTGCCGGAACAAATGGGAAAGGTTCTACAAGCCACATGATAGCTGCCGCCATGTCTGCCCTGGATAAAAAAGTGGGGCTCTATACCTCGCCCCATCTGACAGATTTCAGGGAGAGAATGAAAATATCCTCTCCTGAGGGGCGTTTTATCATGCCTTCCAAGGAATTCGTATACTCTTTCCTGACAAGAAACAAGTCTCTTTTCCTGGATGTGGATGCTTCATTTTTTGAGATAACAACGGCGATGGCCTTTTATTGGTTTGCACAAGAAGGTGTCGATATTGCGGTTGTAGAGTGCGGTCTGGGAGGAAGGCTCGACGCTACCAACATTGTGACTCCTGTATTGAGCATAATCACCAACATAGGAATGGACCATTGCGAGTACCTTGGCGATACGCCTGAAAAGATAGCGGCGGAAAAATGCGGTATAATAAAGCATGGAGTTCCTGTTGTCGTTGGTGAAAAATCGGGCGTGGCCTCTGTCTTCACAGAGAAGGCGAGGTTAATGTGCTCCCCGCTCTTTTTTGCCGAAGAGCAGAATGCGGAACTGTTTGTAGATCTGAAAAAGATGGACCTGAAAGGCGAGTATCAGAAGCAGAACGTAAGGTGTGTGGGTGTTGCACTCAAGTTGCTGCTTGACAATATGGCTGTTTCTGTGCAGGCTATGAGCAGGCTTTACAGAAACATATACAATACTGCATGGCTGACTTCATTGCGCGGACGGTGGATGACACTGTCGGAAATACCGCATATAATATGTGATACCGGACATAATGCCCATGCGTTCAGGATTCTGGGTGAAGAAATGCAGCGTGCGGTTTTGCGGAATTCACCCTTTACGGGAAAGCCATACGGGAGAGGTGTGGCATTTTTCGGTGTGGTTGCAGACAAAGATCTGGAAGCCATTATGCATCTGCTGCCTGCAGGGTATTATTATTGCTTTGTAAATGCAAAGGGTAAACGGGCGTTGCCGGCGGCAATCTTGCAGGAAAAGATGGCCGGGCATGGCTTTAAAGGTATGATATTGGGAGAAGGCGGCGTTTATGAAAGCCTTGCTCTCTTTTTCGAAGGGAAAATGGCCCGTCCCGATGATTTTATATTCATAGGCGGCAGTTCGTATGTTGTGGCGGAAGCGCTGCCGTTCTTTGAGGGGAAAAAGAATTTTTTTGCAGAATGAAAAATATTGCATACTTTTGTAATCCCTCCACGGGGGCGTACTTGGCTACGTGACCGAAGTTTGAATGAAGTTAGACGCAGTAATTGCCGAAAGGTGAAAAGATAGACATTTCGAAGTTTATTTTTGGCAAGGACAAGGAAAACGAATGAAAATTGAGGGAGCGTACTTGGCTACGTGACCGAAGTTTGAATGAAGTTAGACGCAGTAATTGCCGAAAAGAAACGAGAAAAGGGGAGCATAGCTCAGTTGGTTTAGAGCATCTGCCTTACAAGCAGAGGGTCGGGGGTTCGACTCCCTCTGCTCCCACAAAGGGAAAGAGAATGTGTCATACGCAGTTTCTTTCCTTTTGTGTTATTCTCTTGAACCTTGGCTTTCCAGCCCTCTTATGACGCGTATTGTCTTCTCCTGCGCTCCATACGATACGGTCAATTCTGTTGCAGCAGGAAAATTCTGGAATAATTGTTGAATGTAATAATCGGAAACGCATGTTTCTGGAAGATAAAAATTTGTGTGATTTTCAAAAGGGCGGGCTTGTTATTTATAATATAAGTCTTAACTTTGCAAGTTGAATGCGGGCGCGGCTCGCGTGAACAGTAAAATATGTGATTATGAAATTGAAATACATATTTGTTTCAATACTTTTCTCTCTTCTCAGCCAGATGTCTTTTGCGCAGACTCAGGCAGAACTGGAGATGGTAAAGCAGATGGCCAGGCAAAAGGGCTATTCAGACAGCCAGATAGAGGAGTTGATAGGCAATTATACCGGAGGGCGCTCGTCTACGGCTTCATTACTGGATACGGCACGGACTGTTGACAGGAATCAGGCAGACCCGCTGCTGCTCAAACCTGAAACGCAGACCCAGATGCAGTTGCAACAGAACTCTCTGAGCAAGGCAAACGAAATTTTCGGCCATTCTGTTTTTAAAAGCAGCGTACCCAATTTCCTGCCAAGTTATAATATCCCGACACCGGAAAACTACAGGCTTTCGGCGGGAGATGAGGTTATAATTGACGTGTGGGGTGCGGTGGTGACAAATATAAGAACCACATTGTCTCCGGAAGGGAGCATTACGATCCCAAATCTGGGACCGGTATATCTGAACGGCCAGACTGTGGCGCAGGCTGAAAAAAGCGTAAGGTCTTATCTTTCCAAAATCTATTCCGGAATAGAAAGCGATATGCCTGATACGTTTGTAAAGCTTTCCCTGGGAAAGACGAGAAGCGTTACTGTCGGAGTAATAGGAGAGGTGTCGGTGCCTGGTCTCTATACCATGCCGGCGCTTACCACAGTCTCTTCGGCAATATACATGGCCGGCGGGCTTACACCAATTGGAACGGTAAGAGACATAAAGATATTCAGGAACGGAAGTCAGATTGCAACGTTCGACCTTTACAAATATATGTTTTCAGGCTCTACTGAGGGTGACATAAGACTTGAAGACAACGACCTTATAAGTGTATCTTCTTACGGAAAGGTGGTGTGGGCCGCAGGAGCGGTAAAGCGTCCGATGAGATACGAAATCATAGAGAATGAAAATATTGAAGATCTGTTGCAGTATAGCGGAGGTTTTGCAGGCAATGCCTATCCCAACGAGGTGTATGTGGAGAGGGTGAAATATCAGGGTAGGGAAACAGGTGCCACCTCGATGATGTATGCTGTTCCAAATGACAGGTTCGGCTCTTTTGTCCTGGAAGACGGAGACAGTCTTTCTGTACGCGAGACGGATTTGAGATTTGCAAACAGAGTGAATATCGAGGGTGCCGTATGGAGGCCCGGAGATTACTCTTTGCAGGAAAATATAACAACACTTGATGAGCTCATAACTGCTGCAGGAGGCCTTAAGGAGGAGGCATATCTCCAGAGAGGCTATATTGTCAGATATGATTCTGTAAGAAACAAGGCACAGTTGTCGTTTTCATTGCAGAACGTGATTCTGGGTGGAGAGAAGGTCCTGTTGCAGCCCGATGACAGCGTGAGGATATTCTTCAAGGACTCTCTTACGCAGAAACGTATCATTACAGTAGGCGGTGAGGTGAACAAGCCGGGTGAATTCGAGTACAGATATGGTTTGACACTCGGCGATGCTGTCCTTATGGCCGGCGGCCTTACCGATGCGGCAACACTTGAAAGAGTGGAGGTGGCCCGCCGCATTGTCGGTGAAAGGGAGAATGTGGACATTAAAGATACCATTGCCATGATATTGCATTATAATCTGTTGAAAAGGCCGGAGGATGCAGAAGCACAATTGTCTCCTTTTGACATGGTCTATGTGCGCCGCTCGGCGGTCTACAAGCCACAGCAGGTGATAACCATAGAAGGGCAGGTAA
Organism: Candidatus Egerieousia excrementavium; assembly: GCA_017694275.1. Lineage (GTDB taxonomy): Bacteria > Bacteroidota > Bacteroidia > Bacteroidales > UBA932 > Egerieousia > Egerieousia excrementavium. Next base: position 11,532 of record JADINB010000068.1, read on the forward strand.
ACTATCCGGGAAGTTACGCCATGGAGAAAAATGTCGTAAGGCTTTCAGATGTCGTGAAAAAGGCAGACGGATTCAATATGGATGCATATCCTCAGGGGGCGACACTTACCCGAGTGTTGACCGAAGAGGAAATGGAGAGGCTTATAATTGCAAAGAACATTGCAAAAAACCAGATGCAGGATAGTACGGCATCCAATTTCCTGGATTCCATGCTTGTGGAAGACAGGTACAATATTGCCATAAATCTGGATCTGGCAGTCCGGAATCCCGGCAGCGATTATGACGTGGTGTTGCGTGACGGAGATATAATAAAGGTGCCCAAATACAACAATACGGTAAGGATTTCTGGTGCGGTTCTCTATCCGAATACCATAACTTACAAGCCGGGTGCAAGTTACAAATATTATGTATCTGGCGGAGGCGGCTTCAGAAGAGAGGCGATAAAACGTGATACATATATGATACATGCCAACGGGAACGTGGCGATAAAGGGCTCTCCGATGTTCAAGGTGCAACCTGGAACCGAGATTGTGGTGCCAGAGAAATCGCAGGATGACAGGCTGCTCCGTGCGCAGAGAGTGTCTACCATTATGGGAATTGCAACCTCTACGGCATCCCTGGCCGCTATGGTTACTTCCATACTTAACAATACCAAATAGTTTGTGGCTTTGTGAGCTGAGACCTGACCTATTATCTGCAGTAACAAACACATAATTATTATGGCGAGCATTAGCAAGTTTTTGGAAAAAATGGCGAATACCACCTATATGAACAGGTGGGCAGTGCTGATTTTCGATGCTTTGATGTCGGCATTCATATCGCTTGTCGTATATATGGCGCTCGGAACCTTTACGAGTGCCACCATTCCTTTTCTTACGCTTGTTGCGATCTTTGTCATATCCGTAATGGTGAGCGGTGTGATATTCTGGAGCATGGGCATACATAGAGGTATAGTAAGGCATGCCTCTATCGTGGATATTTTTCATATCTTTCTGGCTGTACTTATCAAGGGTGCTGTATTGTTCGCACTCTTCTCCTTGCTGGATATTACAAATTTCATTTTCATAAGTGTGGGCAAGGTGGCCATTGCCGAAGTTGCAGACATTGCAGTTACATTGTGTGCCTTTGTCCTTGTGCGTGTGAGCGTAGTATATGTGTATGATGCCATTTCGTACCATGCTGTAAAATCTTCCAAAAACATACTGATATACGGCGACGACGACAAAAGCATTGTCACGGCGACCTTTTTCTCCGGCAAGAATCTTAATGCAGGTTATAATGTGGTAGGGTTCATAGTAATGACCGGTGACATAAAAAAACTTAAACTGGCATCTGTTCCGGTCTACAATATAGCTTCGTTGGATTATCTGTCGGGCGTAATAAGGAGAAAGAATATCAGGGCGATAGTGTTTCCAGACCAGAAAGACCTGCTGAAAGAGCGGGACGGTCTTGTCAAATTCTGTCTCAAGGAGCATATTGCGGTAATGCTCAAGCCTACCATGGAAGAAGATGTGGTTTCAAAGGATGGTCTGAAAATGCCTATCCGTAACGTGAATATCGAAGATTTGCTCTACCGCGATGAGATCAAGATAAAAATGGACGAAGTGTCTGCAATGCTCAGCGGCAAGGTTATAATGGTTACAGGTGCAGCAGGTTCCATAGGAAGCGAATTGTGCAGGATAATATCGAAATTCAATATAAGGCAGCTCATATTCCTTGATAATGCAGAGACTCCGATGCACTCTCTGCAGCTGGAGTTTCTGAACAGTGACAGTTGCATTGCCTCAGACATAGGGCAAAAATACTGTTTCCTGCTTGCTGACGTGAGGAACAGAATAAGGATAAACACCATTTTCGATTTGTACAAACCGCAAATAGTCTTCCATGCCGCGGCATATAAGCATGTTCCGGTAATCGAGGATAATCCTACCGAGGGCGCGTATGTGAACATAATAGGCACAAAGGTTGTTGCGGATGCCGCCTTGAGGACCGGAGTGGAGAAGATGGTCATGATTTCTACAGACAAGGCAGTAAATCCTACAAATATAATGGGTGCGACCAAACGGATAGCCGAAATCTATATTCAGTCCTTGAGCAAGGCCGTGCTCAATGGTGAGATAGAGGGCAAGACCAGATTCATTACTACCCGTTTCGGGAATGTGCTCGGCTCAAACGGTTCTGTCATACCTCGTTTCAGGGAGCAGATCAAGAGCGGCGGACCTGTTACAGTAACCCATCCGGATATTATCCGTTACTTTATGACCATTCCCGAGGCATGCCGCCTGGTCATGGAGGCAGCCACAATAGGAAAGGGGTATGAGATTTTCGTATTCGACATGGGAACACCGGTGAAAATCGCGGATTTGGCCAAGAACATGATAAAACTCGCAGGTTTCGAGCCTGACATAGATATTAAAATAGTATATACAGGACTCAGACAGGGTGAAAAACTTTATGAAGAGCTCCTTAATACCAAAGAGAATGTAATTCCTACAAATTACAACAAGATCTTTGTCGCCAAAACAAGAGAGTATGATTATGCAAGGGTAAATGAAATGGTCCTGGCTCTAAAGGAGCGTGCAAGACTCTCTGATGCAGACAGCTGTGTAAAGATAATGAAAGATATTGTACCGGAATTCGTAAGTCAGAATTCAAGGTATGCAGAATTCAATAAATAGACACTGACATGATGGAGGAAATGGATAAGGAAAAACAACGGTTGCAGGAAGTTGAAGAGAATGAAATAGATTTGATAGAACTTGTGAAGAGGTTCTGGGAAAAGAGAAAGTTCATAGTAAAGGTTACTGCCATATTTCTCTGTCTTGGTCTGCTTATAGCCATATTTACCCCTGAAGAGTATACGGCCCAATGTGTTGTCGTTCCCCAGACCGGTGAAAGCGGCGTCAGCTCTTCGCTCAGCGGACTGGCCTCATTGGCCGGTTTTTCGCTTGGCAGCATGGGGTCGGCCGAGGAACTTTCGCCCATGGTCTATTCCAATGTGATGAACAATATCAACCTCCAGAAGGAGATGATTAATACTGAAATATATTTCGACAGGTGGGGCAGGAAGCTCACCCTGCTCGATTATTTCACGAATGAGGAGTATCAAAGGACTTCGGTTCTCGGGGTTGTGAAAAAATATACGATAGGCCTGCCATGGCTTATACTAAGTGCCATAAGGGGCGAAGGCGAAGAAGAGACTGCCATGACGGGTGAGGATGGGCAAATTGCCATGCTTACCAAGGACGAAGATGATTGCATAAAGGCCTTGAAAGAGAGGACAACGCTGACTGTCAATGATAAGGATGGCTATGTCAACATTTCGGCCACAATGCCTGAACCTCTGGCTGCCGCTGCTTTGGCAGAAATATATATGAATCTGTTGCAGAAATATGTTTCGGAATTCAAGATTGAAAAGGCGAAAGCCGATTACAATTTCATAAATCAGCGTTATCTTGAGGCCAAGGAGGAGTATTCGAAAAAACAGGAGGAATATGCCCGTTTCAGAGATGCCAACAGGATTATCACCACAGCTGTTGCAGCGACAAGAGAGGAACAGATCAAGAATGATTATGACCTTGCCTATTCACTCTATTCCGAACTTTCGCGCCAGCTTATACAGGCTGAAATAAAGGTCAAGGAGAATACTCCTATTTTCACTGTGGTTGAACCGGTAATCGTCCCGCGTGAAAGGAGCAAGCCCAAACGGATGATGACGCTCGTGGCATTCGGTTTTTTGGGCGGAGTCCTGAGTTGCGGTGCCGTTCTTGCATTCGATTTTTTAAAAAAGAGAACAGAAATAAAATATCTTAAAAACTGGTAATGACGAAATTGTTGAAATATATGACAGTCGCAGCGGTATTGCTGGCCGTGTGCGGCCCCCTTAAGGCTGTTGCTGGCGAGGCGGATACGGTTGGCGTAACGGTTAAGGAAAAACCTGCATTGAGAAATGTCAAGGTTAAAATGAATGCCCTTGTTGCAATCGGCGTTGTCAACCCTGCCGTGGAGTTTAAGGTCATGGACAATTTTACAGTACAGATGGAGGCCCTCGGCGTATTTTACAGTTCGAATTTTCTGGGAACAGGCAAACCGTTGGTGCTCGGTTCATCTTTCTTTGAGTTCAGGTACTATCCCAAGGAGGAATTCAAAGGTTTCTTTGTAGCTCCCAATATCGGATGGGGCGTGTATAAACTGAACAAAGGGCTTGTCTTGCGGTATACAGACCAGTATGACTGGGACTGCTATCAGCAGGGAAGCAACATAATGGCAGGCATTACGATAGGATATACTTTCAACATCAACGAAAAATGGTCTGTCGAACTGGCCTGGGGAGGCGGTTTCCAGCATTCGAGATATACGGGTTTCGGGCGTGAAAACGACAATGAGCCATATGAGATGTATGTGGGGTTGAACAGCAGCGCGGAATGGCCTCCGTTCTATAAGGGAGGTATCTTTATCGGGTACAGATTCTAACGTGTGACAGATGAAGGTTCTGGAGACTGACATTAAAGGTGTGGCAATAATCGGGCCTCAGTTATACGGCGATAACAGAGGCTATTTTTTTGAAAGCTATAACGAAAAGCTTTTCAATGAGCAGGTGGCTTTGAAAATCCTTCATACAAAGGCAGTGGAATTTGTGCAGGACAACGAAAGCAAGAGTTGTTATGGAGTGGTGAGAGGATTGCACTTTCAGAAGCCTCCATACGCCCAGTCAAAGTTGGTCAGGGTTGTAAAGGGCGAGGTGCTTGACGTTGCTGTAGACATAAGGCGTAACTCCCCGACATTCGGCCGGCATGTTGCCGTAAGGCTTTCAGAAAGCAACCACCTCCAGTTGTTTATCCCAAGAGGGTTTGCACACGGCTTTTCTGTTCTTTCTCAGGAGGCGGTACTGCAGTACAAGTGCGACAACTTTTACAACAGGGAGAGCGAAGGTGCAATTATCTGGAATGATCCGCAGCTTGACATAGACTGGATGATACCTGCAGAGCAGGTTATACTTTCTGAAAAGGACATGAATCATCCGCTTTTGGATGATGCTCCATATCTTTTCGATTATAACGACAGACTGTATTGTTAAATTATGTATAGCGACAATATTCTTGTAACGGGAGCAAACGGACAGCTCGGGCGCAGCCTGAGGCGTGAAGTTCATCAGAAGGGCTGGACAGGCAACTGGCTGTTTACCGATGCCGCAGAACTTGACATAACCGACAATACGGCGGTTGCAAGACATATTGCAGAAAATGACATATCAGTTGTGGTGAATTGTGCCGCCTATACAAATGTAGACAAGGCTGAGGATGACAGAGAGGCGGCAGACCTTCTCAATAATGTTGCAGTAGCCAATATCGCTGCCGCCCTGGCCGGGAAAAACGCAGTTTTCATACATGTCTCTACAGATTACGTGTTTGACGGAGAGTCATGCATACCATATAAGGAGGACGATGCCGCTCTGCCTTGTTCGGTTTACGGCATCACGAAGAAAAGGGGAGAGGATGCCATTCTGAAGAGCGGTTGCAGATATATGATATTCCGTACTGCATGGCTCTATTCGGAATATGGCAGGAATTTCGTGAAGACCATGCGTTCCCTTATATCTTCAAGGGAGACGGTGAACGTGGTTTTCGACCAGGTAGGGACTCCCACATACGCGGCAGATCTTGCCGGTGCCATCTGCAAGGTTATATGCAGCCGCAATTATGAACAGGGTATTTATCATTACAGCAATGAAGGAGTATGCTCGTGGTATGACTTTGCAAAAGAGATAGCGGCAATGAGCGGATATGACTGCAAGATACAACCCTGCCATAGCAGCGAATTCCCCTCAAGGGTAAGGAGGCCCCATTATTCTGTCCTTGACAAAAGCAAGGTCAGGAGAGTTCTTGGTCTTGAAGTACCCTATTGGAGAGATTCGTTGGAAAGATGTATGGACAATCTTGATAAAACAGATAAAAATCAATAGATATGAGACGCAATATTTTTCTTTTTTTACTTATAGCCCTGACAATGGCTTCATGTGCGGAGAGGAGGCCCGATGTTAAAAACGTAATTTTTCTTATAGGTGACGGAATGGGATTCGGCGCCGTATCGTCATTGCTGCTTACAGACGATTCGACAACGGCATTTGAGATGTCTCCTGTCATAGGTCTCTCAGAGAGTTGTTCTGCAAATAATTACGTAACGGATTCTCCTGCCGGAGGAACAGCGCTGGCATGCGGTGAAAGGACACTTAACGGATATGTGGGGGTGGATGTCAATGGCCGTCCCATGAAGAGTATTCTCAAAAAGGCTCAGGAAATGGGCAAGAGCAGCGGTATTGTGGTGAATACGGTCTTGACCGAGGCAACGCCGGCAGATTTCTATGCATCTGTACTGAGCCGTTCAGAAAGTTATAAGATTGCAGAGCATTTTGTTGAAAGCGGCGTAGACGTGGCAATAGGCGCCGGATTGGAAGTTTTTGTAGAACGTCCCGATTCTCTGGATCTTACAAAAACTCTTGAGGAAAAGGGGTATGATGTGTACACAGACAAGGACAGCGCATTCGGTTCCCAGTCTGACAAGTTCGTGGCAATCCTTCCAATGGAGGACGTGCACCGCAGAAATGTTCCCGATTCCCTGATTGAAAAGAGGGCGGAAGCCAAACTTTATCTGGAACAGGCCGTGGAGAAGGCCATAAATGTTTTGGAAAACAAGAGCAAAAACGGGTTTTTCCTCATGATTGAAAGCGCGATAATAGACGGTTACGGCCACAGCAACGATTCAGATGGAATGGTTGAGGAGATGCTGGATTTTGACAGAACCGTAAAACAGCTTGTAGATTATGTAAACACACATGACAATACGCTTCTTGTAGTGACTGCAGACCATGAGACAGGCGGAACGGCAGTCGCATACAAGGAACATCAGGTTGGGAAGAAAGTGCCGTTGACCCTTTCGTTCAGCACAAAAGGACATACCGGAACAGTCGTCCCGATTTTTGCATACGGAGAAGGTGCAGGATATTTTGGAAGAGTCATGAAAAATGTGGAGATTCCCAGAACGATGGAGTTGCTGATGAAGGAATCTGAATAGACAGCCGGCAGACCGTTTCATCGCCCGAAAGGGAGGAAAGTCCGGACAAGACAGAGCATTGCACTGCGGAAAGCGCAGATGGGTGAAAGCTTATGCGTAAGGTAACAGAAAACAACCGCCGTAAGGCAAGGGTGAAAATGTGGGGTAAGAGCCCACAGGGTATTTTGGCGACAATATGCCCGTACCGCGCTGCAACTTGCAAGGCCATGTATACCGGCGTTTAAGGGCTGCTCGTCCGTTGCCGGGGGGTAGGCTGCAAAGATAAATGATGGAACTCGACAGAATCCGGCTTACAGGTCTGCCTAAGGAAAGAGGAGAGCTTGGTTTTCAGGCTCTCCTCTTTAATTGCTCCACAATTCTGCAGCACTATTTTTCCAATACTTCTATGCATTTCTGCATGTCTGTAGGCCGCAATACGATATTTGCAGTATCACCCTCTGAAAAAGCATACATGTATTCTATGAATACGTCATTGAGGGCCATCTTATCCAGTATCCCGGCCAATCCGCCAGGTTTGTTCGGGCATTGGGCATGGATGACATCTGTCAGCATTACGGCAAAATCTGCCTTGCGAAGAACTTCAACGGCCCGTTCCACGTCTGAAACTATAAGGCGGAGAATTCCGAAATCGGCGGTTTCTGCCATGCTGAAAGCCTGCATGTTTATTCCTTCACTTGCAAGCACTTTGGCTACCTCGTTTATCCGGCCGCCCTTGTTTTCCAAAAAAATCGACAACTGTTTTATTATCATAACTTCTGTTTTTAATCTATTTTACGCTTGTCTATGACTCTTTTAGACTTGCCGTCGCTGCGGGCAATGGTGTTTGGTTCTACAAGCTTTACATCAGCCCCAACTGTAAGCACGCTCTTGAGCTTGTCTGCCAGTCTCTTTTTCAGGGCCAGCATTCTGCTTATCTCGTCTGAAAGATATTCCTTCCTTACCTCTACCAATACCTGTAACGTGTCAAGATTGTTTACGCGGTCTACAATCAATTGGTAATGAGGCTCGAATTCTGGCATGTCAAGAATGACGCTCTCAACCTGCGACGGGAACACATTTATACCGCGGATTATGAGCATGTCATCGCTTCTGCCCATTATCCTGCTGATTCTTACGTTTGTCCGCCCGCAAGGACATTCACCCTCCATAATTGAACAGAGATCTTTTGTCCTGTATCTGAGCAACGGCATGCCTTCCTTGGTAAGAGTGGTGAACACCAGTTCCCCCTTTTGTCCGGCAGGCAGATTCTCCAGGGTTTCAGGAGAAATTATTTCGGGGTAAAAATGGTCTTCCGCTATGTGCGAACCGTTTTTACATTTGCATTCGTAGGCAACTCCCGGCCCCATTATTTCGCTCAGTCCATAGACATTGTAGGCATTTATGTGAAGTCTGGACTCTATCTCCCTGCGCATGTTCTCCGTCCAGGGTTCAGCCCCGAACACGCCTGTGCGCAGTTTCAGTTCTCCGACATCTATACCCATCTTTTCAATAACCTCGGCAAGGTAGAGTGCATAACTTGGAGTAGAGGCGATGCCAGTTATGCCCAGATCCCTTATAAGTTTTACATGCTTTTCCGTATTTCCCGTAGATGCCGGTATTACGGTCGCTCCAAGAAATTCAGCCCCGTAGTGAGCTCCCAATCCGCCGGTAAACAGACCGTATCCGTATGAGATGGAGAAGACATCGTTGCTTGTCAGGCCGTATGCGGCAAGACATCTTGCCATACATTCCTGCCATATTTCCAAATCGTTGCGGGTGTATCCAACTATGGTAGGATTGCCGGTCGTGCCAGATGATGCGTGGATACGCACTATCTCAGAGTTGGGGACAGCAAACATTCCATACGGGTAATTGTCTCTCAAATCCTGTTTTGTGGTAAATGGCAGTTTGACTATATCTTCGATTGTACGTATATCGCCTGGAGTGAGATCCATTTCCTGCATTTTCCTGCGGTAAAAAGGCGTGCTGTGATATACTTTTTTTACAAGTTTCTGCAACCGTTTCCCTTGAAGGTCATGCATCTGGTCACGGCTCATGCACTCTTTGTTATGGTTCCAAATCATGGTATGCTGTCGGTTTGAATTATATTATGCTTATAAAATCGGATGGTTTTTATGGAATTTTTCAACCCTCTCCCTCAAAACAGGGAAAAGTTCTTCTCCTATGCGTGAAGAGCAGCCCCTTACACCATTCTGCTCACTTCCAGTGGTTGAGAGTGAAATACTGCTGATGCCGTAGTGGATCAACTCTTCCATCAGTTCACCTCCGGTAAATCCGGGATAGCCTACTGTAAAGAAGAAGCCGTCTCCCACCTTGTCTGTAACGTCTCTGTCGTATACAATGTAAAAACCGTTGTCGGTAAAGATTTTCTTCATGGCTTCAGCACGTCTTGCATATATCGAGGTGTCTGAAACAAAATCTATTTTTCCCTCTACGGCCTTGTCAAGCATCTCTGCGTAACCGTACTGGGTCGAGGCCGTGCATCCGGATGTTATCATATAGGAGATTGAGGCCGTAAATGTCTGTCCGAACACTCCGGTATCATTGTAGCGTTTTGCAAGTGCCGGAAAATGTCTGTCAAAAAGCTTGTCTGAAATGCAGGCCAGTGCAATGCGCTGCCCGGCATAACTGAATATCTTGGATGCGGAGAGCATCAGAATGTAATTGTCTGTATAGCGTGCGACAGTTGCAGGGTAGGGGGGCGTGTATGGACGTCCCAGCCTCTTTCTGAAATCCATGCAGAAGTATGCGAGATCTTCTATAATGATTGTGTCATATTTGTCTGCAAGTTTTCCTATTGTCTCAAGTTCGCTCTCTTCCAGACATATCCATGCGGGATTGTTGGGGTTTGAGTAACTTATGGCTGCAATGTCTCCATTTTCAAGATAGGATTCAAGTTTTTCCCTTAACTTTTCTCCTCTGTATCTGTATATGTCGAACTGCTCGTATTCTATTCCCAATATTTTCAGCTGTGATTTCTGTATCGGGAATCCGGGGTCTATGAACAGTATCTTGTCTTTGCCCTCTTCTCTTTGGGTTGTGGCTATAAAGGAAGAGAAAGATGATGCTACAGACCCTGTGCCCGGAATGCAGGCTCTGGGGGTTATGTCCAGATTCAGGAAGGCCTTTACGAATTTTGATGCGGCTTTTTTCAGTTCCGCGACTCCGGCTGCGGCAGGGTATGTTGAGCCGACTCCGGCATCGAGAGCCCGTTTTTCTGCCTCAACTCCGATTTTGTTTGCCGGCAGACCGGGAGACCCCTGATCCATGCGTATGAATTTTATTCCGGTTTTGCCTTCAAGATAGGATGCTACCAGAAGTACCTCTCCGATGGTGGCTTCCTGCAGATTGGCCACTTCCATCTTTTTTGTGGCTTCCGCTACAAGTTCCTTGCTGAAAATTTCTTCACTCATTTTGATTTGCGGTATTATAGCCTACAGAAAGGGCTTTGAGATTCATATTCACTATATCTTCACCCTTGCCGGAGAAGATGCGCCTTACACTCTTTTCCAAATCTGCATATTTTACAATATCCAGCACTTTTGCCGCGGCGCCAAGCAGAATGACATTTGCACATTTGGGCATACTGTGCTCTTTTGCCAGGCCTTCCACGTCAATCGATATTACATTCTTCATTTTGTGCAATTCGTTTTTCAGTACATCGGTGTCCGGGTAGTTCGGAATATTCACGAAAGGCGACGATGAGGTTATGATCCAGCCCTCTTTGTTCAGATACGGCAGATAGCGCAGCGCTTCCATGGGCTCGAGTGAGAGTATGTAGTCTGCTCCTCCGAGCGAAATCAGGTCTGAACTTATGGGATGGTCTGCAAGCCTTAAGTTTGACTGGACATCGCCACCTCTCTGGCTCATGCCATGTACCTCGGCCTGTTTTATATAGAGGTTTCCGGCGAGCGCGGCTTCACCGATTATGGCGGCAATGGAGAGAATCCCCTGTCCGCCTACTCCTGCAAGAATTATATCGCTCTTTTTCATATTCAGCTCTTTTTCTCTTTCCTTCTCTTTCTGTTGAATGTCTGTATGCACTCACGTCTGGGAATTATTACGGAAGTGCCTTTGTAGTTTATCTCCTCACGCAGAATCTGTTTTATCTCCTCCATGTTTTTTGCAAGCGGAACCACGACGCGCAGGTGTTCGGGGTGTACTCCTATTCCCCTGCATATTGCCTCGAATTTGTTGGTGCCTGCTGAGTCCTGACCTCCGGTCATTGCCGTAGTAAGGTTGTCGGAGATAATTACGGTTATGGGGCTGTTGCAGTTTACCGCATCCAGAAGCCCGGTCATGCCGGAGTGGGTGAACGTAGAGTCTCCGATTACTGCTATTGCCGGAAAAAGTCCCGCATCTGCTGCTCCTTTGGCCATTGTTATGGAGGCTCCCATATCTACACAGCTGTCTATGGCCCTGAATGGAGGAAGCGCTCCCAAAGTATAGCATCCTATGTCTCCGAATACCTTTGCTTCGGGAAATTCCTTCAATATTTCGTTGAGTGCGGTATAGACGTCTCTGTGCCCGCATCCCTGGCAGAGCGCAGGCGGGCGTGGTACGACAACCTCTGGTTTTTTGTACGGATGTTCTCTCTTTACCCCCAATGCCGCTGCCACTGCATCCGGTGTAAGTTCGCCTGTGCGCGGCAGGACACCGTCAAGTTTTCCACTGACCTTGCATTCAGAAGGGAGTATGCCCCTTATCTGTTCCTCTACAAAGGGCTGGCCTTCTTCAATTATCAGAATCTCCCTGCATTTTGATGCAAGGTCACGGATAAGTTTGCCAGGAAGGGGGTATTGCGAAATCTTTATCCGGGGAGTGGTGCTGTCGGGGGCCAGATATTCATTAAGATAATTCCATGCAATCCCGCATGCCACTATTCCCCTTTCTGCCTTTTCATTGCCTTTTACATATTTGTTGAACAGCGATTCTTCTGCAATTCTTTCCAGTTCCGGCTGCTGCGCAACAAGTTCATCGTTCCTGCGGCGTGCATTAGCCGGCAGCAGTATGAAATTCGCTGCCACTGCGTTGTTGTTGATGCTGTTCTGCTCTTCAATCTCGTTTGCAGGAATTACCTTTACAACAGCTCTCGAGTGGGCCATCCTTGTAGTGATACGCATGAGCAGCGGCAATTTGATCTTTTCCGAGAGAGCAAAGCCGTATCTTATCATGTCATAAGCCTCTTGTTGTGAAGAGGGCTCCAATACGGGAATCATGGCAAATTTGCCGTAGAATCTTGAATCCTGTTCGTTTTGCGAAGAATGCATCGAAGGGTCATCTGCCGCAAGTACGACAAGTCCTCCGTTTACTCCGGTGATTGCGGAATTTACGAAAGCGTCTGCGGCAACATTCATTCCAACATGCTTCATGCATACCAGAGCTCGTTTGCCCATGTATGACATTCCGAGAGCAGCCTCCATGGCTGTCTTTTCGTTTGTACACCATTTGCAGAAGATGTTACGTTCCTTTGCAAGCGGGTTTTCCTGTATGAATTCCGTTATTTCAGTAGACGGCGTCCCGGGATAAGCGTAGACACCGCTCAGACCGGCATCTATCGCTCCCAAAGCGATAGCCTGGTCTCCAAGCAGTAAAATTTTTTCTGGTCTCTCTATCATGGTGTTCTGTTATTTCAATTCAAAAATGTCGCGGTCTTCAAGAACCGGAAACTTTTTCCTGAACTCTTCCAGTTCTGCCAAGTCAAGTTCTGCGCAGACCGTATCTTCCTTTTCCGGAGTGCAGGCGGCAACCGTATGCCCATATGCGTCAATGACAGCGCTGTTTCCGGAGTAGTGGCTTTCCGGGTCATCTCCTACACGGTTTACACCAATTACGTAGCATTGGTTTTCAATGGCTCTTGCTTTTAGAAGAGCACTCCATACCTCAGCTCTGGATGCCGGCCAGCTTGCAACGTAGATGGCAAGGTCATAATCTTGCATGTTGCGTGAAAATACAGGGAACCGTAAATCGTAGCATACTTGCAGCAATATTCTGAACCCTTTGTATTCTATGATCCGGCGCTCTTTACCGCCTTTGAAGAAGTTGTCTTCTCCGCCATAAGTGAAAAGATGACGCTTGTCATAAAAAACTGTTTCTCCGTTGGGTTTTACAAAATAAAACCGGTTGTAACAGGTTCCGCCTTCATCAATTGCAATACTTCCTGCAATGGCTGCATTGAAGCGGAGGGCGCATTCTTTCATCCATCCAAGCGAAGAGTTGCCGGAAGGTTCTGCAAAGAACTGCGATTTGCTGCAGAATCCAGTGGAGAACATCTCCGGCAGAATGTATAAATCCGCTCTGCCGCACCGGCTTATCGCATTTGAGAAACTCTCCCTGTTTTTTACCGGGTCTCCCCATGCAATCTCTTTCTGCAGCAAGGCAACCTTTAACATATCTTTCATTTGTCCTGACTTATGAATCAAGATGTAAATTTAGCCTTTTTTTAGTGACTTTGTACACCTGTACAGCCTTTTGAGAGTCGATTCATCTCTTTGAGCGTACTCAAGGTAAGGGGGAGGGCCAGTGCGAACGAAAGTATGTCTGCTATGGCCTGGGTCATTTCAACGCCTCTTATCCCAATCAGATGAGGCAGAACCAGTATACACGGAATAAAGAAAAGCCCCTGGCGGGCAGATGCAAGGAGAGCCGCTCTTCCAGCCTTTCTTATGGTCTGGAGCATCATGTTGCTTACAAGGGTGAATGCGCCGAAAGGCAGTGCGATGAGCTGCCACCTGAGAGCTTCGGCTCCTATGGATATGACCATCGCATCCTCTTTTCTGAATATGGCAACGGCTTCAGGCGCAAATATATATCCCAGAATCGAACAGGTGAGGAAAAACAGTGTGCCTGCTTTTACGCAAAACCAGAATCCATCCATTACGCGGCCGTACAGTCTTGCACCATAGTTGAACCCGCATAGCGGCTGGTAGCCTTGCCCCAATCCTATCACTATTGCATTCAGAATGTAGATTATTCTTGTAGTTATAGCCATTCCGGCAATGGCGCTGTCTCCATACTCTTTGGCTGCTACATTGAGAAGAATCGTTGAAATAGAGAGCAGCCCCTGTCTGAGCAGAGACGGAAGCCCGCCCTTTATAATTTCGACATAGGCCTTGACTGTCGGTTTGAAAGCTTTGAATGAGACTGAGAATGAACCTGTGCGGCGGTCTATGAGAAGAAGCGCCGCGAAACCTATGATCTGGCCGGAAATTGTGGCTATGGCTGCACCCTTTACGCCCATGTCGAACGTAAAAATAAGTATAGGGTCCATGATTATGTTTATGAGTGCCCCTGATATTATGCCAATCATGGCATATTTTGCATTTCCCTTGAACCTTATCTGATTGTTTAGGGTAAGCGAGGCGGCCATGAACGGCGTTCCTATCAGTATTATTCCAAGATATTCCCTTGCATATGGCAGAATGGTATCTGTGGAACCGAGGGCACGGCAAACCGGTGTAAGGAATATCAGGCCTGTTACCGCTATGAGGGTGCCGGCCAGGAATGAAGAGAAGAGCCCGATTGTGGCCATTGTCTCTGCGTGTCCGGTCTTTCTTGCTCCAAGCATTCTGGAAATATAATTTCCTGAACCGTGGCCAAAGAAAAAACCGAAAGCCTGGACTACAGACATTGCAGAGAAGGATATTCCGATTGCCGCCGTGCTCTGGGTGTCAATCCTGCCTACAAAATAGGTGTCTGCAACATTGTATATTGCAGACACCAGCATGCTTATGATTGTGGGGACCGCAAGTTCGCAGATTGTCCGCGGTACTGGTCTTGCGGTCATATATTCAAAATTGTCCTTGCCCTTCATAACAGGGCAAAGTTAAGCAATCAGATTATTTTTTTTCAAACAAATCCTTTATGCTGCCAAGAGA
>JADINB010000069.1 GCA_017694275.1 Candidatus Egerieousia excrementavium
AACAAATTGGAATGACATGAAAAAACTATCTTTATTGGCATTATCTGCTCTCTTGGTACTGGCCGGCTCTTGCGGCACATCGTCTGAAGATGCAAAAACCGTAAAAATCAAGGATATTTACGGTGGAGTGAAATCTGCACTGGTTCCCGATTCCCGTTCAAAAGTCTTTGAAGTGACTGTAGAGAAGCTGGGAAGCGATTATGTCCTGTATGGCGCAACCAACGATGCAGCCTGCAAGGATTCGCTTATGAAGGCACTGGCAGCAGAGAATCTGCAGGTGCTCGACAGTATCGAGCTGCTTCCTTCAAAGAGTCTGGAAGGCAAGGTTTACGGTGTTACCGCACAGTCGGTAATCAATTTCAGGACAAAAGGCAGTTACAGTGCGGAGTCTGCCACACAGACTCTCATGGGTACACCGGTACAGGTTCTGGAGCAGAGAAACGGGTGGACAAGGGCCATAACTCCCGAAGGCTATATCTCCTGGGTTTCAAGTTCAAGCCTTGCATATATGGATGAGGCAGAGTTCCAGAAGTACCAGCAGGCCAGGAAGGTAATAGTGACAGACAAATATATTACTATGTACGAAAAGCCCTCAGCTTCTTCATTGATGGTAAGCGATGCAGTATGGGGTGATATCATGATTGACAAGGGCCGTGCAGGTTCATGGAGAAAGGTGGCAATAGCAGATGGCAGGGAAGGCTATGTACCTGCATCTTCGGTGCAGGATTTCGATACATGGCTCAGCCAGCGCAATCCCACACCCGAGAATATCATAGCAACGGCAAAACAGTTCATAGGTGTGCCGTACATGTGGGGTGGTACGTCAATAAAGGCCGTAGACTGCAGCGGGTTTACAAAATCCACCTATTACCTGAACGGTATAATCCTTGCAAGAGATGCTTCACAGCAGTGTTACACGGGTGATGACATAGATGTCAGCAAATATGTAGACGGTGTGCAGACTAAAGAGTCTCTTGCCAATCTCAAGATGGGTGACCTTATATTTTTCGGTTCAAAGGCCACTCCGGAAAGAAAGGAGAGAATTACCCATGTGGGAATATATATCGGTGACGGAATATTTATCCACTCTGCCGGAAAGGTGAGGATAAATTCCCTTATTCCGGAAGATGACAACTACTACTCAGGTTCCAACAGGCTGGTGAGGGCCCAACGCATTCTGGGAAACCAGGACTGTGGCAAGGGTATAATCTCGATGAAGACTATTTACGAATAACCAAGACAAAGAATAATGTAAAACGAAGAAGAGATGATAACCAACAGACGCAATTTTTTAAAATCGGCAGGAATGCTTACAGCGGCAGCGGCGCTGTTTAATCCTGCATCGCTTTTTGCCCAGAAAAGTTCAGGAAAAAGCGGGTCGAGCAAGGTGATGAAACTTGAGTTCGAACCTTATGAATTACAGTTCAAGCATGCCTTTGCAATATCGACTCTTACAAGGACCACCACGCCTATAGTCCTTACCAAGATTACATACGACGGATACACCGGCTATGGCGAGGCTTCCATGCCTCCATATCTTGGAGAATCACATGCATCTGTTCTGGATTTCCTCAAAAGAGTAGACCTTTCGCAGTTCAGTTCTCCCTTCATGATTGAAGACATCATGTCTTATGTGGATTCCATTTCAACCAACAATTGCGCGGCAAAGGCTTCTGTAGATATCGCCCTTCACGATCTGGTTGGCAGAATCATGGGGCAGCCGTGGTGGAAGATATGGGGATTCGATGCGGCAGACTGTCCGAATACTTCATATACCGTAGGACTGGATACCCGTGACGTGATTATTGAGAAGACAAAGGAGGCAGCTCCCTACAAGGTTATCAAGGTCAAGCTGGGGCATGACGAGGCTACCGACAAGATGCTCATAAATACAATCCGCGAGGTGACAGATACCGTTATCTGCGTAGACGCCAACCAAGGATGGAAAGACAAGAGTTATGCGCTGGATATGATCAACTGGCTGGCCGAAAGGAATGTGAACATGATAGAACAGCCGCTTTCAAAATATATGCTCGATGATACGGCATGGCTGACAGAGCGCAGTCCGCTGCCGATTATCGCAGACGAGGCTTGTCAGAGACTCTCCGACATAAGGAAACTGCATGGCGCATATTCCGGCATCAATATCAAGTTGATGAAATGTACGGGATTGCGTGAGGCTCGTGAGATGATTACCCTTGCCCAGGCCCTGAACATGAAACTTATGGTCGGCTGCATGAGCGAGACATCCTGCGGCATTACGGCGGCAGCACAGATTGCTCCCAAGATGGAATGGGTAGATCTCGACGGCAACCTGCTCATCACCAACGACCGCTTTACAGGTGGTATGGAGATTGTAGACGGCAAGGTTACCCTTAGTGACAGACCAGGTCTTGGCATAGAGCCCGTAAAGGCATAGTGGCAGATATATATGATTAATTAAAACCTATTTTTATGGCAAGTTTGAGAAGAATCAAGAAAGATGTTGTCTATATGGTCAACGAAGTTATATCTGACTGCTGGATGTATGCATATCTCCATGATGATGGAGACCTTGAAGCTGCCGGCAAGATTATCTCCGATGCAATCGCAATGGGGGAAGACCTTTTCGACAAGATAAACAGTTATCCGAGAGAGGGTGCCAGAGCATATTTCAACGAGGTTGGCAAGGAACTTTCAGTCAGGACAGACGAACTCTTCAAGAGAGTCAGCGCCTTGTCCAGGAAGTAGTCAGGTGTTTCTTTTCAAGAGATGGGAGTATTTCCGCAATGTGCGGGAATACTCCTTTTCTTTTCCCCCGCATGAAAGATTCACCAAGGCGTGGAATTTTTCTCCGTGGTTGGGATAGACCAGGTGACACAGTTCGTGTATGATTACAAAGTCACGCAGTTCTTCGGGCAGTTCTACCAGATGCATGTTGAGGTTTATGTTCCTTTTTGAGGAGCAGCTCCCCCAGTTTGACCGGTTGTTCTTTATAAACAACCTGTTGTAACTGAATGGATTATGCATAGCAATACCTGCCATGTTCCTTACCTTTACCGTCTGGTTGAGCCGTTTTGCATTTTTTTCCAGAGATTCAGGCAGGATTTCGCGCGCTTTCGCCCTTATCTGTTGAAGTTCCCGGGCCGTATATGGTGTTGTCTGCTGCCGCATCAGCGCCTGCTGTGCCCGGACTCTTCCGGTGAAAGCCAGTATTTTCTCCAGATTCTCCTCTACAAACCTTTTGGCGGTGGAAAATGAGACCAGAACAGGAAACGAGACCCGCAGGCATCCTGCAGGTGTTACCGTAAGACGCAGCGTCTTGTTCTTTGCCGACTTTACATAGAGAATCTCTCCTAACAGCGGATGGACAACCTTTTTTTGCATGATGCAAATGTATGGATTTTATATTTTTAAGAAAAAACTTGGCGGATTAAATATTTTGACTACCTTTGCAGACCCGATTTTGGGACAACAATTAAAATCTTGGCAAAATGGCAGAGTATTTATCACCTGACAAAAAGCAAGAGATTTTCGCTAAATACGGAAAGTCTAATACAGACACCGGCTCAGTAGAGAGTCAAGTTGCTTTATTTTCCTACCGTATCGCTCATCTGACAGAGCATCTTAAAGAGAACAAGAAAGACTTTGTTACACAAAGGTCTTTGGTTAAACTTGTCGGACAAAGACGCCGTCTGTTGGACTATGTGAAGAGAAAAGACATTGAGAGATACAGGGCTATTCTGAAGGCGCTCAACCTTCGTAAATAGCAATACGGGAATAAAAGGAGCTGCCGGGGCAAGCCGGCAGTTCTTTTTTTTTGATAATATTCTATATATTTGCAAGATATGTTTTATGTAGCGGCTTGTCAACAAAGGTAACTCGCGGCAGGCTGCTCTGATGGTGAAATAAGTTTAATTAAACTCTCATTGGGAGAGGCGGGTTACATTGGAACAGGTAATGAATATAATTAAAAAGAGCATCAAATTAGATGATGGCAGAGTAATCGAGATTGAAACCGGCAAACTGGCCAAGCAGGCAGACGGCTCGGTAGTGGTAAAAATGGGCAACACGATGTTGCTTGCGGCGGTAACATGCGCCAAAGATGCAAAGGAAGACGTGGATTTCATGCCTTTGCAGGTAGATTATAAGGAGAAGTTTGCGGCTGCAGGCCGTTTTCCGGGCGGCTTCATGAAGAGAGAGGGAAAGGCTACTGATGCGGAAATATTGGTGGCCAGGCTGATAGACCGGGCTTTAAGACCTCTTTTTCCAGAGGATTTCCACGCCGAGGTTTTTGTTACAGTCAATTTGATATCTGCAGACAAGGAGACAATGCCTGATGCATTGGCCGGTCTGGCTGCATCTTCGGCACTTGCTGTAAGCGACATACCTTTCGGAGGCCCGATCTCAGAAGTAAGGGTGGCAAGGATTGACGGGAAATTCTGCATAAATCCTACCTTCTCCGAACTGGAAAAGGCGGATCTCGACATAATGGTTGCTGCCACTATCGACAATATCATGATGGTTGAGGGTGAGATGAAAGAGGTCAGCGAAGCTGTCATGCTTGATGCCATAAAATTTGCCCATGAGGCTATAAAGGAGCAGTGCCGCGTGCAGCTTGCTCTCATGGAAGAGGCCGGCAAATGCGAGAAGAGAACCTATTGTCACGAGAAGAATGACGATGAACTGAAGGAGGCCTGCCACAAATATTGCTATGACAAATGTTATGAAATAGCAAAGGGAGGCACATCAAAGCATGAGAGAACAGACGCTTTTGATGCATTGCAGCAGGAATTTCTCGAGACTCTTCCCGAGGAGGAGAGAGAAGAGAAGGCCTCTATGGTGGCACGCTACTTCCATGCTGTTGAAAAGGAGGCTATGCGCAACATGATATTGGATGAGGGCGTAAGGCTCGATGGCCGTACGACAACCCAGATCCGCCCCATTTGGTGCGAAGTTGATTATCTCCCCGGTGCACATGGTTCTGCTATCTTTACAAGAGGCGAAACACAGTCGCTTTCAACAGTGACACTGGGCACAAAACTGGATATGAAAGAGATGGACGAAGTTCTCGTACAGCGTACAGAGCCTTTCGTACTCCATTACAACTTCCCTCCCTTCTCTACCGGAGAGGCAAAGGCGCAAAGAGGAGTGGGCCGCAGGGAGATAGGACACGGCAATCTGGCTTACAGGGCCCTCAAGCCCATGGTTCCGGTGGGAGAGGAGAATCCGTATGCGGTAAGAGTTGTTTCAGATATTCTGGAGTCCAACGGTTCGTCATCCATGGCTACCGTATGTGCAGGCACGCTTGCCCTTATGGATTCCGGCATAAAGCTGAAAAAGCCTGTTGCAGGTATAGCTATGGGTCTTATTTCAGACTCGAAGAGCGGAAAGTATGCGATTCTTTCAGATATTCTGGGAGATGAAGACCACCTTGGAGACATGGACTTTAAAGTTGCAGGTACAAAAGACGGCATTACTGCAACTCAAATGGATATAAAGGTAGACGGCCTTTCATACGATGTGCTCGAAAAGGCTCTTGAGCAGGCCCGTCAGGGCAGGATGCACATTATGGGCGAGATGATGAAGTGTATCAGCGAGCCTCGTGCAGACCTCAAGCCTCATGCACCCCGTATAGTACAGATAACCGTTCCAGGTGAATTCATAGGAGCTATCATAGGCAAAGGCGGCGAGGTTATCCAAAATATACAGAAAACCACAGGTACTACCATTACCATTACTGAAGATGCCCAGAAAGAGGTTGGAATAGTCGATATTTTCGGTACTGACAAAGAGAGCATGGACAAGGCACTCGATTGGATTAAAGGAATTGTCGCAGTTCCCGAGGTAGGACAGGTCTATACCGGAAAGGTAGTGTCGATTCTTGAATTCGGTGCTTTTGTAGAGATTCTTCCGGGCAAGGAGGGGCTGTTGCACATTTCTGAAATTGACTGGAAGAAACTGGACAAGGTGGAGGATGTTCTCCATGTAGGCGACGAGGTTGAGGTCAAACTGCTGGAGATAGATCCCAAGACAGGCAAGATGAGGCTTTCGAGAAAGGCTCTCATAGAGAAGCCTGAGGGTTATGTCGAGCCCGTCCGCAGACCGCGTCCGGAGGGTAACGGCGAGCGCAGGAAACCGTTTAACAAAAACGGCAAGGGCGGAAACAACAGAGAGAAAAAAGAGAAAGGCGAATAAGCCGTTTCTCTTTTTGGCAGATACGAAAAAGCAGGTCTCATTTTGGTGTGACCTGCTTTTATTATAGGCTGTCTGAAGCCGGTTTTCAGAAACGGATTTCTGCTACCATGCATTCAGTGGACGTCCGCTCATGAGTTGGCGTACGGCACCTTTGACTTCATCGATTACTGCCGGATTATCGGTGTTGCTCAATACTTTGTCTATCAGTTCCACAATTGCAGGCATCTCTTTTTCCGTAAGGCCGCGTGACGTTATGGCCGGACTTCCGACTCTTATGCCCGAAGTCTGGAATGGAGAGCGGCTGTCGAACGGTACCATGTTCTTGTTTACGGTAATGTCTGCCTGAACCAGAATCTTTTCTGCAGCCTTTCCTGTAAGCTCGGGGAACTTGGTCCTTAAATCTATGAGCATGACATGGTTGTCTGTACCTCCAGATACAACTTTATATCCTTTTGCAATAAAGGCTTCTGCCATGGCTGCCGCATTCTTCTTTACCTGAATCTGATATTCCTTGAATTCAGGCTGGAGGGCTTCGTAGAATGAAACCGCCTTTGCCGCAATGCAATGCTCGAGCGGGCCGCCCTGCACGCCGGGGAAAACACTGGAGTTGAGTATTGCAGACATCTTCTTTATCTCTCCTTTTGGAGTCCTGATTCCGAACGGATTGTCGAAGTCCTTGCCCATAAGGATTATACCTCCTCTGGGGCCTCTCAGTGTCTTGTGAGTTGTAGATGTGACTATGTGTGCATATTTTACCGGATTGCTCAGCAGTCCTGCTGCAATAAGACCTGCTGGATGGGCCATGTCTACCATCATCAGGGCACCGACCTTGTCTGCTATTTCACGCATCCTTTTCCAGTCCCACTCCCTTGAGTAGGCAGATGCACCTCCTATTATCAATTTTGGTTTGCATTCGAGAGCCTTTCTCTCCATTTCATCGTAGTCTATAAGCCCGGTCTGCTCGTTGAGCCCGTAAGCTACTGGATGATACAGAATGCCAGACATGTTTACCGGAGAGCCGTGAGTGAGGTGTCCTCCGTGGGAGAGGTCGAGCCCCATGAACGTGTCACCCGGTTTAAGGCATGCCATCATTACCGCCATGTTTGCCTGTGCACCTGAGTGTGGCTGGACGTTGGCGTATTCCGCATCAAAAAGTTTGCAAACTCTGTCGATTGCAAGTTGTTCTATCTGATCTATCACTTCGCATCCGCCATAGTAGCGTGCGCCAGGATAGCCCTCTGCATATTTGTTGGTGCATACGGAGCCAAGGGCGGCCAGTACGTTGTCGGAAACAAAATTTTCAGAAGCAATCAGTTCAATGCCGTGCAGCTGTCTGTTCGCTTCCTTTTTAATAAGTTCAGATATTTGGAGATCTTGTTTCATATTTAAA
>JADINB010000070.1 GCA_017694275.1 Candidatus Egerieousia excrementavium
CATTGAAAAACTTTCCGTTGCACGGTCCCATCAAGAATCTCTACCGGTTCAGATGCGGCGGCAAAGGGGAGCATCTGAACCCTGCAGCAAGGCAGAATCCGGCAGCCAACTCTCTCACAACAAATGCATTGCAGGGTTTTCGGCAACTGTGCCCGTGGTTCAGATCCCAACCGGGTTTGGAACGCATCGGAATCCAAATGTGCCCCGGAGGCACTTCTGAAAAGGGTATTCCCGAAAGGGCCAACAGAATAGCCCACGCATCTGAACCATGCGGCCATTAAAAAAAATTGCCGGAAGCCCCGTGTGGGGTTCCGGCAACCTTGTATTGGAATATTGCCTATCTGGTAACTCTTTCGAGCCATTTGACCATGGCGAACATTCCGCCCATGGATATGGCGCATACTATGAGGAATATGCTCCAGCACTGCCAGATAGGAATAGCGTTGTAAAGCAGCGGACCTATCCACAAAAGCAGATTTCCAACAGCGGTTGCACAGAGCCACAGACCCTGGCAGAGCCCCTGCATGTGTTTGGGAGCCACTTTGGAAACGAAAGAAAGCCCCAGCGGAGAGATGAACAGTTCTGCAACCGTGAGGAAGAAATAAAGCACAATAAGTACCCACGGACCAACCTTTACCTGTTCTGCAGGTGAGAGTGCGCGGAACTCCTCTCCTGAGGGATAACCGTTGCATACAATGGCCAGGAACAGGTATGCAAGGCCGGCGATTCCCATACCGTATGCGATTTTCCTTGGTGTGGAAATGGGATTCCCGCGGCGTGCAAGCCAGCTGAAAAGCACTATGACAAGCGGTGTAAGCACAATCACGAAGAAAGGATTTACAGCCTGCCAGATTTCAGGTGCAATGGTGGTTGTATCTACAAAGTCGCGGGCGAAGAATGAAAGCGACGCCCCGTTCTGGTGGAAAGAGAACCAGAAGAAGATTACAATGCCCAGAATTGCAAAGAGAGCGTACATGCGTTGCTTGATCTCCTTTGCCATTGCCGCCTTCTCTTCCTGAGTATAGTTCTCGACAACCTTGGCTGCCTTTTTGCCCGGATTGGGGAATATTCTTTTTGTAAGCACGAATATTACAAGTGAAATCACCATTGCGGCAACTGAGGCAATGAACGAGTAGTGGATACCCTCATTGAATATCTTGAGGTAGTTCTCGCTGAATGCCGCCAGGTCTGTAACAGGCAGTGTGGTGGCCTGGGCCGCCATATCTGTGAACTCCTGAATCTTGTCTGCACTCCATTGCGCACCGTTTGCCAGAAACTCATGGCATTTTTCAGGCAGCGCTGCATTGTATATCATGTCGTTTGCCTTGAGCCACCATGAACGGAGCAGTGGAGCTACGAACGGAGCCACAAGGCCGCCGATATTGATGAATACGTAAAAAATCTGGAAACCGGTATCGCGCTTGTTCTTTGCTATTGCAAGAGCCTCTTCTCCCTGTTTTGCGGCATCTGCTTCGTAGTTGTCGTAAATCTGACCTACTATTGCCTGCAGGTTGCCTTTGAACAGACCGTTGCCGAATGCAATAAGAAACAGGGCAATACATGTAAGGGCAAGCAGCCAGCTATGGTTGCCGCTTGTGGCAAGGATTGGAATTGAAAGCAGCGCATATCCCAATGACATTACAACCAGTCCGCTGATGATTGTCCCTTTATAATTTTGGGTTTTGTCGGAAATGAAACCTCCGACAAGGCTCAGCACATAGATGCCGGCATAGAAAATAGAGTAAATTAGTCCTCCGGCCTCTTCGCTCAGACCGAATTTCGAACAGAGAAACAGAACGAGTACCGCATTCATGATGTAGTATCCGAAACGTTCGCCCATATTCGACAAGGCGGCGGGAATCAGGCCTTTAGGTTGATTGAACAACATAGGTTGAAATTTTAAGTTAATATTTGTTTTTATTAGGAATCAAAAAGCATTCTTACAAAGATAAGAAGAAACAGAGAGTAGAGCAAATCTATTTTTCTGCAAAATGGTTACCTTTGTGGAAAAGTGGGCAAGATGGCAAAGATTATCGCTTCAATAGTCTGGTGTTTCATATATGTGGTTTCGTTGCTGCCGCTCAGGCTGCATTATCTCTTTTCCGATTTTCTTGCATGGCTTCTCAGAGATGTTTTCGCATACAGGAAATCTACCATATATATAAATCTTGCGCGCAGTTTTCCGCATCTCAGGTATGGGGAGATAATAGAACTGTCGAAACAATATTATAAATATATGTGCGACATTATGGTGGAGAGTATATGGCAGCTTTCGGCGTCGGACAGGAAGCTGTGCAGGATGGTCAGGATGGAGGGGGGAGATCTGGTAGATGACCTTATGAAGCGTTACGGCAAGGTTATAGCAATGCTCGGCCACCGCGGAAACTGGGAGATGCTCGGAACTCTCTGCCGTGAGAATGCATTGCGGCGCCCAGGCAGTTTTTCAAGCAATGAAATTATCATAACATACAAGGTGGCGCGCAGCAAGGTTGCCAATCTGCTCTTTGAAAAGATAAGGATGCACGAATATGGAAAATTCCATAATCCGGGAAGGATAGTGAGTTCAAAACAGATTCTGCATCATGCGGCAACCTCTCCGGAAAACGGGTTGTATATCTTTATTGCAGACCAGTATCCGCGTCAGGGAGGAATTCCGGCCATGTTTCTCAACCAGCAGACAGTCTTTTTTGCCGGTGCGGAGTTCATAGCCAGACGGCTCGGCCTTCCCGTGGTGTATCTCGACATAGAACATGTAAGGCGCGGGGAATATGTCATGAAATTCTCTCTTGTCTGCGAAGACTCCCGCAATACGCGTAGGGGATTCATTACGCGCAAATATGCCAGGCTGCTGGAAGAGCATATAAATGCGAACAGGCACAACTGGCTCTGGAGCCATAAACGGTGGAAGCGCGGCTTTACAGCGAAAGAGCAGCGGGAATATGATAATTTCGCCTAAAAAAGTTATCTTTGTTCTGTTGTGTTAATCATTTAAAAATACCGACATGAAAATTTTGAAAAAGGCAATGGTTTTTGCATCTGTCCTTGCGCTTTCATATAATGCGGCGTCCGGACAGCTTATTAATGCAGGAGTTCCTGCTCCTGCGGGTGCAATAATATATTCGCTCCCCTTAACGACCGTCATGCTGGAGGTTACGGCAGAATGCGAATCTTTTGTTGCAGGACCCTATGCCATGTATGCAGAGAAATACCTGGGCATACAGGCCCGTACCGAGAGTGGAGACACATATACAATAAAGGCTGTGAAGATGTATCCGGCTGTAGAGGCAGACCCTTCGCTTAAAGTGGCTGTAAATCTCGGGTCATCCAAGAGCGCTTCGGCCAACTTTTTGAATTTCAGTAGTCAGGGGCTCATTATGGCATCGGATACCTATGGAGGAACGCCTTTCGAGTGGCGTTTTCCCTCAAAGGCGGGCGATGACATTTTCGCAGGTGCGGGAGTCTCGCAGAATCTCGACAGCAAGACAACCACACTTTACAAGACAGTCCGTACGGCCGGAGGATTGGAAAAGGTACCTGTACAGCAGTCCCAGATAGTCGAAAAGAGCACGGAAAAGAAGGCAGAACAGACAGCTGCCCTGATTTTCAAACTCAGACAGACCAGAATAGACATTATTACCGGCAATACCGACGCTACTTACAGCGGCGAGGCAATGGGTGCTGCCATAAGGGAGATTGACCGGCTGGAAAAGGAGTATCTTAGCCTTTTCCTGGGAAAATCCGTAAAGGATACGCAGCGGGTTCGCTTTGACGTCACCCCAAAAGCCGGAAACGAAAGGCAGATGTATATTGCTTTCAGGATTTCCGATTCCCAGGGCCTTCAGCCCTCGTCCAATATGAGCGGCAGGCCGATAGTGCTGGAACTTATTCCGGAAGGGACAGTTGCAGCCGGCGGTGCGGCTCTGGAGAGTGCTGCAAAGGGAAGAATCTATTACCGCGAGCCGGTTGTCGTTACGGCAAGGCTTCTGGACGGCCAGAAGGAACTGCTTCAGACCCGTTTCCCGGTATATCAGTTTGGAGCCATACAGTCGTTCCCTGCCGACATCGCCGTAAAATAATCGAGAACAGGAAAAACACGTTTTTAAACCATAAAGCAATTTGTTATGATTATATCAGAGTTGAACCCGCAAAGGGTTTGGAAAAATTTCTATGAATTGACAAAAATCCCGCGCCCTTCAAAAAACGAAGGCAGGGCTGCGGAGTATCTTTACCAGTTCGGCAAAAAACTGGGGCTGGAAACAATAAAGGATGAGGTAGGAAATGTCATAATAAGAAAACCTGCAACAAAAGGGATGGAAAACAGGGCCGGAATCATACTCCAGGGCCATGTTGACATGGTTCCCCAGAAGAACAGCGACGTTGATTTCAATTTTGACACAGATCCCATACAGCCAAGGATCGTAGACGGATGGGTTTATGCGACCGGTACCACTCTCGGGGCAGACAACGGGCTTGGCTGTGCGGTGGCAATGGCAGTACTGGAGGCTGATGACCTGCAGCACGGCCCTATCGAGGCGCTCTTTACAATAGAGGAGGAGACAGGCATGAAGGGTGCAAGATCTTTGAAGCCCGGGCTTTTGCAGAACAAGATCCTTTTGAATCTTGATTCTGAAGAGGAGGGAGAACTTTATGTGGGATGTGCCGGAGGCCTCGACTGCTCGGCAACCTTCAGGTATTCAGAGATTCCGGTTCCTGCCGGCTATACCGGAGCAAAGATCGCCGTAAAAGGTCTTTTGGGCGGTCACTCCGGAATGGATATCGTTCTTTACAGGGCAAATGCCAACAAGGTGATGGCAAGAGTACTGCTGCCCCTTTTGAGGGATCTTAAGGCAGAACTCGTAGAGATAGAAGGCGGTACATTGAGAAATGCCATACCTCGCGAGGCTTTTGCAACCATTGCGGTTGAAAAGGGCAAGTTTGATGAGGCCAGAAAGATTGTGGCGCGTATAGAGAAGGATGCCCGCGCAGAGTTTTCCGCAACAGACAAGGATATGAAGATTTCAATAGAGGAGGCTCCGGTTGCGGCAAAGGCAATAGAGAGCAAGGTGGCCCTCAATATGATAAAGGCTGTTTACGGCTGTCCGAGCAGTGTGGAGAGAATGAGCGATGCAATGCCAGGGCTGGTTGAAACTTCCAACAATATGGCAATGGTAAAGTCTGCAGATGGTGTCATTTCTGTTCACAGCCTAATGAGAAGTTCTGTCGACAGCGCAAAAGAAGATCTGGCGGAGAAGATGCGCGCAATATTCGAACTCGGCGGCGCCGAGGTTGTCTTTACCGGCGGCTATTCAGGCTGGAAGCCCAATATGGATTCTCCGATTCTCAAGGAGATGAAGGCTGTATATGCAAAACTCTTTGGCAAACAGGCTGCCGTTATGGCAATCCATGCCGGGCTGGAGTGCGGTATTCTCGGCGGAACCTATCCCGACTGGGATATGATTTCATGCGGGCCTACAATCCGTTCTCCCCATTCTCCAGACGAGAGGGTAAACATTGAGAGTGTGGACAGGCTCTGGAAGTTCATAGTAGAGGTGCTTAAGGAGGCTCCCGAAAAATAGGCTCTGCAAGTGAGAGGGCCGTTTTCGGCAATATGAAAGCCGCAGGAAACATTCCCGCGGCTTTTTATGTGTATATGTCAAATGCCTTTTGCCGGCTCTTCTACGGTAATCTGGCACTGGGCGCTTACATCCTCTACGCTTGCCGTAACAATGGCTGTCCCTTTTGATATGGCAGTGACAACGCCTTCGTCGTTTACCGTTAAAACTTCATTGTCGCTGCTGCTCCATGCAACCGGTATCGCCAACGGAGGTGTCAGTTCGGCCGACAGCTGTATTTCCTCTCCAACCACCATATAGAGCGTGTGGCTGTTGAGAACTATCTTCTCTATATGGGCCTGTTCTTTGCTGCATGATGAAAGCGAGCAGAATGAGCCTGCTGCAACAAGTACTGTCATAAATAATAGTATGATACTTTTCATTGTATTGCGTTTAACATGTATTAAATCCGTTTGAAGCCTTTTCCGAGTATTTCCGATGAATTTATCACATTTACGAATGCGGTCTCGTCTATCTCCTTGATTCTTTTGCGCAGCGAGATGAGTTCTTTCATGGAGACTATCGTGTAGATTATTTTTTTGTTCTCTCCGCTGAATGCCCCTGTCGCCTCCATTATCGTGGCCCCGCGCTGCATGTCATTTATAATGAAATCCTGAATCTCATCGCTTTTCTGCGAGATTATCAGTACGGTCTTGTTTGAGAAGACTCCGTCTACCACAAGGTCTATTACCTTGCCCTCTATTATTATGATTATCCACGAATACATCGGGAGTCTCCAGTCTCCGAACGCTATTACGGTAGTGAGTGTAATGGTGCAGTCTACAATCATGACAAGCACTCCGAGTGATATATGGGTGAATTTATTGAGTATCATTGAGATTATGTCGCTTCCTCCGGAAGTGGCACCGGAGCGGAACACCATTCCGAGCCCCAGACCATACGTTACTCCGCCAAAAATCGAAGACAGCATCTGCTCCTGCAGCATGGACCTTTCTGTAACTTCGGGTTCGAGCAGCGGTGCAAATCCGTATGTAGAGTGGATTATCCACATGAAAAGGGGAATGAGGAACGTACAGATTACTGTCTTTATGCCAAATTTCCCTCCAAGGAAATAGATGCCTACAAGCAGCAGCGGAATATCCATGCATAGGGCGGAAACTTCTGTCCTCCAGCCAAAGAGGTGGTGGAATACCATTGCTATTCCGTATGTTCCTCCTGGAGCGAAACCGTACGGTTCTGCAAACAGTACCGCCCCCAACGTAAATATGAAGCACCCGCCGGCAAGCAGTGCGTAATTTCTAAAGAACTCTTTTGAAAAGAGTTTTTCCTGTCTCCCGTTCTCCATGCACTAAAATTCTGTAGTCAGGTTTACTTTTTGACAAAATTATAAAAATGTGCGTAAATTTGGCGCACAATGTAAATGAAAATGAAATACGGCCGGTTTCTCATATTGTCCATGCTGCTTTTTGCCGCATGCGAGAGCATAAGCGTTGTCTCGATAAAGATGGAAAGGGCAGAAGCGCTTGTGGCGGAATCGCCGGACAGCGCCCTTGCAGTCATGGCCTCTGTCCCTTTGGAGCAGGTCAATACCCCAGCTCTGAGGGCGAACTTCATACTTCTCTATGTGCAGATTCTCGAGCGCAACAATCTCCCTCTGATAGGCGAGCCCTATATGGAGGAGGCGGTAGAATATTTTTCACAGTACGGGAACGGGGAGCAGAAGATGCTTTCTGCCTTTTACCTTGCAAGATTTTATATTCTTGACGGAAACCTTTACGGGGCAATGGAGCAGCTTGTCAGGGCGGAAGGAGAATACAGGAAGATTCCAGACGCTGAGATTGCAAAGAGCCCTGCTTTCTGGAACAATATCATGGCCCGTCTGAATATGGAAAAGGGCGATATTTACCTCCAGAGACTGAACTATGCTGCCGCAGAGAAGATGTACGGGGCGGCGGCGGAATATATAGCTTCGGAAAAAGAGAACCCTCTGCTGATGGAACTTTACGGGAAGAGGGGAGATGCATGCCGTTCAGAGGGTGAATATTCAAAGGCGCTGGAGGCCTACGCCGCCGCCAGAAGCCTGGCTGCAAGGAATGACCGCGAAAAACAGTTGCTGCATTTCCTTACGGCATCACAGGGTGTGGAGTTTTCTCTTGGAACTCCTTCTGCAAAAGTTCTTGCCAGGCTGGATTCCATATATTTCAGGTATAACGGAGGGGTTTGCCCGGTAGAAGATTACCTTATGTTGAGCGCCCTTTATCTGGATAATGGAAATGTCTCCAGGGCAAGAACCTATGCCATGGAATACGAGGCCCGCCATACAGAGATGTCGGGCTTGCAGCGCAGCCGTCTCTATTCCCTTCTCTCTGCCATAGAGAGCGCCGGAGGCAATTACAGAAAGGCCCTGGAGTATGAACGCAGTTACAATTCCATTATGGAGTCTGTAATGGAGCAGGAAAAGCAGAATTCGCTGATGCAGGTGGAGCAGGCTTATTTTACCAGACAGTTACAGCTTGAAAACGAGGCGATACGGAAAAGCAACAGGTTTCTTCTTATAATTTATGCCCTGCTTTTTGTCCTGGCTGCAGGCACGGCAATCGTCTCTGTATTGGCGTGGAGAAAGAAAATCCGCAGGAAAAACATGCAGATTGAGGAGTATCTTGCGGCAATGCATGATCGCGAAATGTCTAACCGCAGGCTGCTGTCGCAGCTGGATATCCACAAGGAAAAGGAGAAGCATCTCAAGGAACTGCTCGAAAACAGGTTTGCAGAGTTGAGGGAACTGGCAGGAACCTATTATGAGTTCGGCTTCTCAAAGCGGCTGCAGAAAAAGGTTGAACAGCTGCTTTCTTTCCAGTCTGTAGACGGAGACATGTTTGCCATCATAGAGGATGTGGTAAATGCAAAGAACAATAATGTAATGGCAAAAATCAGGGCGGCATTCCCTTCCATCTCTGAAGATAATTTCAAATTGCTCAATCTTATCTATGCCGGATTCTCTCCGCAGGAGATAAGTGTGATCATCAATGATACGCCTCAGAATATATATGTGCGGAAAAGCCGTCTGAAACGCAAAATAGCACCGGTTGTAGAAAAAGATCCGGAGATGGATTTCAGGTAGGCGGCCTTATTTGTGTGGTATATTATTGATTGTTAACAGATTGTATTGTCTTGGCATTTCTCTTGTATATAATCTGCTGATAATCATAAGATTGTAAAACCGGCAAGAAGGTTGCTACAGTCTGTAAAAATATTTCATTGAATATTAAGTATTTGCGCGAGGCTTGCAAGATGGTTTGCAAGATTTTGAAGCCTTGCTCATAGCTTTTATATGGAAACAACTCTCTATATTTGCACCAGAGATAAAAGAAAGTTTAACAATCGTATTTAAGCAAAAAAGAGAACGGGCTGTTGGCGGCCCGTTCTCTTTTTTGCAATTTGGGAAAAATTGCATATCTTTGCAGCCCTTTGAATAACACTTTATTTATTAACCTTTAACAAAAACGAGAATGTTAAAAAGTTACGAAACCGTTTTCATTGCAACTCCCGTTTTGTCTGACATACAGATGAAGGAAGCGGTAGCCAAATATCTCGACCTTATAAAGGAGAATGGTGGCGAAGTTGTATATGAGCA
>JADINB010000071.1 GCA_017694275.1 Candidatus Egerieousia excrementavium
ACCATAATGATTTTGCTGTTATGCTTGGTGTACCATCCCTGTCCGTCCATAAGGGTTACGCCACGTTTCACATCCTTGATTATGGCATCTGCAATTTCGGAATATTTCTGGGAGAAGATAAATATCTGAAACGACTGTTTTGAACCGGATATCACCAGATCTATCGTATAACTGCATGCCCCTATCAGAATATAGCCGTACAGGACGGTTGCAACCTTTGTTCCGATACTCTCACCGGGTTTGGTTGGAAGCAACAGCGAAGACGCTATGATGAAAATATCTATCAGCAATATTATCTTGCCGGGAGAGATATTTCTGTATTTGTTTATGATAAGTGCGATTATGTCTGTTCCGCCGGTGCTGCCGCCCTGCGAGAAGCAGACTCCGATTCCGAATCCGGCAAATACGCCGCCGAAAATTGAACAAAGCAGTTTCCCGTTGCTTATCGCTATCTCCTGGATAAAGGCATCCGGGAGGAAACGGGGAACGATATCGAAGAAGACCGAGGTTATGATTATGGCATAGACTGTCTTTACGCCAAAACTTTTTCCCAGAATCTTCAGTGCTATCAACAGCAGTATGAGATTTATAACAAAAAACGAGATACTTATGGGAATGTTAAAGGCATACAGCAGAATTGCAGATATACCGGAAACTCCGCCTCCGACCAGATTGTTTGGAATAAGGAACAGATCCCATCCGACAACATAACACAAAAGGCCCGCCGTGATAACTATATAAGCCTTTATCTCTTTTAAAATTGATTTTGCATCCATATTGCAACTGTTATTTATCTTCAATAAAATTTCTTAATGACAGAGATTTCTTATCTTTCCTGGGTTTGCTCTTGACCTGCTCAAATCCCTCGCCATAAACACTCATTGCCGAACTTACAGAAATAAAGGCTTTGTTGTCTACCTCCTTTATGGCTGAAGCTATGGCCGAGAGCTGATATTTTCTTGCAACCACTACAAGCAGTTTACCCTCTTTCTTTGAATACCACCCTACGGAGCTTATGGCGGTCACACCACGATTCATCTCGTATATAAGCATGTCGGCTACCTTGTCATACTTGTCTGAAAATACCAGAATCTGTACAGACTGCTTTGAACCGGTAAGCAGGAAATCAAGCATGAACGAAAACGAAACCATCTGGATATATCCGTATACCACATCCTGCAGCCCCTTGCCCGGCAAGAAGATAATCGAACCTATGATTACAAGGTCGCAATACATGAAAACCTTTCCAGGAGACTTGTCGCGGTATTTCGCAATAACGATTGCTATTATATCCGTACCTCCCGTACTGCCGCCCTGAATGAATATGGCGGATATTCCGAATGCGCTTATCGTACCTCCGATTATAGAGTTCAGGAACTTGTCGGGAATGTCGGAGAGATTTACTATCCAGTCTATCTGAGGCAGGAGCTCGAACATTATCGAAGCGCATACTATGCTGTAGACGGTCTTTGCCCCGAATCCCTTGCCCAGTATTATCGTCCCGCTCACAAGCAGCAAGATGTTTATTACAAAATAGGTAACCGAGATAGGTATCCCTGTCCCGTAAAACACAATTGAAGAGATACCTGTCACTCCTCCGCCTGATATGCCTTTGGGAATGATAAAAGCCACCCAACTGAAACAGTAGAGAAATACCCCTACCGTTATTATGAGGTAAGATTTAAAGAATTTTAAAAGTTTTCGGTTATCCATAGTCAAGTTTTGATCGGTTTAGGATTCTTCTGCCCTGCCGGTAATGTAAACTCTGTCACCTTCAATGCGGCATCTGAGTTCACCTCTGTTTGCCGAGAGTTGTACCGCATTCATCATACTGCTCCCCAGCCTTTCAGCCCAATACGGAGCCAGCGTACAGTGGGCCGAACCGGTAACAGGATCTTCGAGTATCGTAGCCTGCGGAGTAAAGAAGCGCGAAACGAAATCGTACTTTCCATAACCTGGTGCAGAGACGATTACACCGCCCTCTCCGAGATTGACAGTGTCAAATAGCCTTCTGTCACATACCTCTACCTGCTCCACCGCCTTGCAGTCATCGTAAATCAAGAGGTAGTCACGCGAAAGATAAACTTCCGAAGGCTTGATACTCAACGAGTCGTATATCGCCTTTGGCAGTTCTGCCGGCTTTCCTTTCCTTACGGGGAAATTCAACGTATAAAGCCTCTCGCCTTCGCACCTTACCTCTATTACCCCTTCCCTGGTCTCAAAACAGACGGAATTTCCGCAAAATGCAGGATTCTCCGCATCATTCTTCCGCAGATGGGCAAACGCCACATGCGCAGAAGCCAGTGTGGCATGCCCGCAAAGGTCCATTTCCATATCGGGTGTAAACCAGCGAAGCCTGTATCCCCCATCCTGCCTTAAAATGAATGCCGTCTCGGGCACCCCGTTTTCAGATGCTATCTGCAGCATCCGGTCATCGGGAATCTCCTTGCGCAGCACCACAACGCACGCCGGGCTTCCCTTGCACCCTTCCGCCACAAAGGCATTCACATTATAAAGCAGGCAATCCATCAGCAAACCACGTTTATAATTTTTCTGGGGACAACGACAATCTTTTTTATGGCATTGCCGGCCAGATATTTTGCCGTATTCTCATTTTCCCTTACAATCTTCTCTATCTCCTGCACAGAAAGACTCTTTGACAGTTCAAGCTTGTACCTGAGTTTTCCGTTAAATGAGACAGGACATGTAAATGTTTGTTCTACCGTATACTCTTTCCTGTATTCAGGCATGGAAGCAAAACTTATGCTCTCCTTGTGCCCGAGCAGGCTCCACAGTTCCTCACAGATATGCGGGGCAAAGGGCGAAAGCAGGATTGTCATACTCTCCAATATGCTGCGGTTGCAGCACTTGATGTCCTGCAGTTCGTTCAGCGCAATCATGAAGGCACTCACAGAGGTGTTGAACGAGAAGTTCTCTATATCCTCCTCCACCTTTCCTATAAGCTTGTGCAGAACCTTAAGTTCATGTGCAGACGGCTCAGTATCTGAAAGGCGCAGATTGCCTTCCTTGTCGAAGAACATTTTCCAGAAACGTTTCAGGAATCGGTTCACGCCGTCTATTCCCTTGGTGTCCCACGGTTTTGCCTGCTCCAGAGGGCCGAGGAACATTTCATACAACCTGAGAGTATCGGCACCGTAGATATTGCAGATATTGTCTGGATTAACCACATTGAACATGCTTTTGCTCATCTTCTCCACGGCATATCCGCAAATGTATTCTCCGTTTTCGAGAATGAACTCGGCATCGGCAAAATCGGGCATCCATTTTCTGAAAGCCCCGATATCGAGCCTGTCGTTGTTCACTATGTTCACGTCTACATGTATCTCTGTGGTATCGTATTTGTCTTTCAGCCCGGCAGAGACGAATGTATTGGTATTCTTTATTCTGTATACAAAATTGGAACGGCCCTGGATCATGCCCTGGTTTACGAGTTTTTTGAAAGGCTCCTGCTCCACCACATATCCCAGATCGTAAAGGAACTTGTTCCAGAAGCGGGAGTATATCAGGTGGCCCGTGGCATGCTCGGTGCCTCCTATATAGAGATCCACGTTTCTCCAGTATTCGTCATTCTCGCGGCTTACGAGCGCACTGTCGTTATGCGGGTCCATATATCTGAGATAATAGGCACTGCTGCCTGCAAATCCGGGCATTGTACTGGTCTCCAGGGGATAGCCATTGTAAGTCCAGTCCTTTGCCCTTGCCAGAGGAGGCTCTCCGCTTTCGGTAGGTAGAAAACTGTCTACCTTCGGAAGCTGCAACGGGAGTTCGTCTTCCGGTATCGGAGTTGCTATTCCATCCTTATAATAGACAGGGAACGGCTCTCCCCAATATCTCTGGCGCGAGAAGATTGCATCCCTCAATCTGTAGTTTATCTTTCTGTGGCCAATCTTCATCTTCTCTACGGCATCTATGGCTGCGGGAATCGCCTCCTTCACGCTCATGCCGTTAAGGAAGCCTGAATTGCACATTACACCCTCCTTGGCGTCGAAACTCTCCTTTGAAACGTCACATCCTTCTATCAGAGGGACTATGGGCAGATTGAAATGCTTTGCAAAGGCATAGTCGCGGCTGTCGTGTGCAGGTACCGCCATGATTGCGCCCGTCCCATATCCGGCAAGAACATACTCGCTTATCCAGACCGGAACCTTCTCTCCGGTAAACGGGTTGGTCGCATATGAACCGGAGAAGACCCCCGTCACCTTTCTTGTCTCTGCAATTCTTTCTCTTTCAGTTTTTTTCTTTACATAGGCAAGATACTCGTCCACAGCGCTCCTCTGCTGGTCTGTAGTAAGCTTGTCAACCCATTCGCTTTCAGGTGCAAGAACCATGAAAGTAACCCCGAATACAGTATCCGCACGGGTTGTAAATATCTTCATGTCGTAACCGTTCACCTTGAACACCAGTTCGGCACCTTGAGAACGGCCTATCCAGTTGCGCTGCATCTCTTTCAGGGAATCACTCCATTCAAGCCCTTCCAAATCGTTCAACAGACGCTCCGCATACGCCGAAACCCTGAGCTGCCACTGCTTCATCTTTTTCTGCTCCACCGGGTAGCCTCCCCTGACCGAAAGACCTTCCTTTACCTCATCATTGGCAAGCACTGTCCCGAGTTTCGGACACCAGTTTACAGAAGTCTCTCCCTGATAGGCTATCCTGTACTGCATGAGAATCTCGCTTTTCCTCTTTTCGTCAAATCCTTTCCACTCCTCCGCAGTAAAAGTCTCCACATCTGCGCAAGCCGCATTGACATTTGCATTGCCCTCCTTTTTGAAACGGGCTATAAGCTGCTCTATCGGCTCAGCCTTGTCTGTATCCTTATCGTAATAATGGCCGAACATTTTTAGAAAGGCCCATTGTGTCC
Source organism: Candidatus Egerieousia excrementavium (assembly GCA_017694275.1). Taxonomy (GTDB): domain Bacteria; phylum Bacteroidota; class Bacteroidia; order Bacteroidales; family UBA932; genus Egerieousia; species Egerieousia excrementavium. Next base: position 4,883 of record JADINB010000071.1, read on the forward strand.
ATTTGTAATATTCAGGATCACAAGTGCGGACCTCACGGCTCCAGTCGTATGAAAAACCTATCCTGTCAAGTTGCTCCCTGTAACGGTTGATATTCTTCTCTGTAGTTATTGCCGGATGCTGCCCCGTCTGTATGGCATATTGCTCGGCAGGAAGACCGAATGCATCGTATCCCATGGGATGCAGCACGTTATACCCTTTCAGCCTTTTGTATCTGCTGTATATGTCGCTGGCGATATAGCCCAGCGGGTGTCCTACGTGCAATCCCGCTCCCGAAGGATAGGGAAACATATCCAATACGTAATATTTTGGTTTGGACGGGTCTCTGTTTACTTGAAAAGTTTTGTTTTCAGACCAGAATTGCTGCCACTTTCTCTCGATTTCAATAAAATTGTACTCCATTTGCAAGCCTTTTACAACAAATGGCAAAGTTAGAAAAAATATCTATTTCTTTATTCCGAATTCATACGTTTTGGAAAGCCTGAATTCTACGGCAACAGAGGTCTTTACCCGCACGTTACGGCCCTGCAGCCTTGCCGGTTTCCACTTGGGCGAAGCAGATATAACCTTTATCACTTCATTGTCAATATCCTCAGTAACGCCTCTGGTTATGGTTACATTTGATACGGAGCCGTCTTCCTCAATTATGAATTCCGCAATCACCTTGCCCTGTTCACCGGCGGCAACAGCACTGTCGGGATATTTCACATAAGGATAAACCCATCGCGAAAGAAACTGGGCTTCAGTTCCATGAAGGAATTGCGCAGGCCGGTCCACATCGTTCTGGCTGTAATATCCGCCTTGCGTGTCTGAGGTGGTGGAATGGATACCGGAAGAGACGCGTTTGTCTGCATTTGCAACAGACATGGCCAGTTCATAAGCATAATTGGAAATCTGGTAAATCTGTCCGTAATCCAGTTTGTCAGGCGTATCGCGCAACGTGTGGTAATCTCTATGCAGTCCGCTTGTCAGCAGGGCTACCGGTATTCCCTTATGATAAAAAGACCTGTGGTCAGATGCAAAGCAGTCTGTAGGATATACTTTTGGCGACAGCCCGGGAAACGAAGCCGAGACATCGTCTATGACAGCGGCAAGCTCAAGGTTCCTCAACCCGGTATAGATTCTGAAATCATTTTCACCGCCACTGCGCCCTACCATGTCGAGGTTTATCATCATGACTATGTCTGAAGTATCCTTGAAAAGGCGGTTCAGAAAATACCAGCTTCCGGCCATTCCCCGCTCCTGGGCCCCGAAAAAGGCAAAAATGACCGAGCGCCTGAAAAGAAAGGCATCGTTCGCCACTTTTCCCGCAATTTCCAGAAGCGCGGCCACTCCTGAGGCGTTGTCATCGGCCCCCCTGTATACCTGCTGCTGGCTCTTGCCGTCTACCGTAAGGGTATTTGCTCCCAAATGGTCAATATGGGCGCCTATCACGACATATTCATTTTTCAGACTGGAGTCATACCCCTCGACTATTCCTATTATATTCCTGGAGTGGAGCGTATCGCTTTCGCTTACCGCCATATAGAAATCATCACCTCCGGGAGGGGAAAGAAGCGTGACCCCGCTCTCCTGCAGAGTTGCGTATATATAGTTTGCAGCTGCCAGCTCACCTGCACTTCCGGCAGCACGTCCGGCCAGAGAATCCGATGTAAGAAACGCCACATGCTCCTCAATGCTTCTCCGGGCAGACATTTGCCACGGCATGATGACAAGGAGAGAGAAAAGGCAGATTGCATAAAGGTAGGATCTGCCCTTCATTTTGTCTGCTGTTTCCTTACAGGTAAAACTTCAGACCAGTAGCCGTCAGGATCGCTTATGAAATAAATCCCCATTTTGGGATTTTCATAGCAAATGCATCCCATCTGCTCATGGAGTTTGTGTGCAGCCTCAAAATCCTCCACACGGAAAGCCATGTGAAACTCGTTATCTCCAAGGTTGTAGGCCCTGTCCCAGTCTCTGAGCCATGTAAGCTCCAGAAGATGGCCGCTCCTGCCGTCTGAAAGATACACGATTATAAAGGAGCCGTCTTCAGGGACTATTCTCCTTACCTCTTTCAAATCAAGAGCCTCAGCGTAAAACTTGAGGCTCTTTTCCAAATCACGCACATTGATATTGTTGTGCTCGAATGTAAATCTACCCATTGTCAGACATTTTTATAAAATGGGGTCTTTACTACCACGGCTCTCAACAGCTTGCCTCTTATCCTTATGAATATTTCTGACGAAGCCTTGTAGAGAGGCGCTGCAACATAAGCCAGCCCGATTGCCTTCCCCAGAGAAGGAGACATGGTTCCCGAGGTAACAAACCCTATTGTTTCTCCACTCTCATTGCAAACTTCATACCCGTGTCGTGCAATACCCTTGTCTATCATTTCAAAACCGCACAATCTGCGGGTCAGACCGTTTGCCTTCTGCTTGAGCATGTAGTCCTTGTCTATGAAGTCTCCCTTGCTGTCAATGAACCTGGTAATCCATCCCAACCCGGCCTCCAGCGGAGATGTCGTATCATCTATATCGTTACCGTACAGGCAGAAACCCATTTCCAGACGGAGTGTATCCCTTGCTCCGAGGCCTACCGGACGTATCCCTTCCGGAGCACCCGCCTCAAATACCCCTTTCCACAGCCTGTCCGCATCCTCATTTGCCACATATATTTCGCATCCGCCAGCACCGGTATAGCCAGTCGTAGAGAAAATTGCATTTTCAATACCGGCAACTGTCATCTTCCTGAAAGTATAATATTCCATCTCTTCTACAGGATAGTCACATATTCTGCGCATTATCTTTAGCGCATTAGGCCCTTGAACGGCCAGCTGGCATATTTCATCTGAAGCATTGTACAGCTCCTTGCCGGGAGTAATGCCGAACGACGGAGCATATTTGCAGAGATGCTCCCAGTCTTTTGCTATGTTGGCCGCATTCACAACCAGCAGGTAAGTCTGTGAATCTATACAGTATACCAGCAGATCGTCCACTATTCCTCCGTTGCCGTTGGGCAGGCATGTATACTGGACCTTGCCCGGTATGAGCACAGAAGCGTCGTTCGATGTTACATACTGGATAAATCTCAATGCATCAGGGCCTTTTACCCAGAACTCACCCATATGCGAAACGTCAAAGACACCAACGTTGCCGCGTACTGCAAGATGTTCTTCCTTTATGCCCGTATACTCTACCGGCATGTTATAACCGGCAAAGGGGACCATTTTGGCCCCAAGTTCAATATGCTTTTGCGTGAAAGGCGTATTCTTTAATTCCATGGCTGTCTATTTTATTATTTGTGCAGATTCTGCTCGGGTGAATATATCCAGACATCGTAAGGGCACAGGTCGTTGTCCTCAATCTTCATTATCTCGCTCCAGGCCTCGCTATAAGAATCGCATCCGACTGCCGCCACCATGTCAAAGCCGTTTTTCAGTGCAATCCTTACAGGAGAATAGCCGGCCTTTTTTAGATTGGCGACCATGTTCTCTGCATTGAAATCCTTTTTGAAACTGCCCAATATGACATAATATTTATGGGTCAGCTCCGTTTCATAAGGGAGTCTGGCCTGCTCCGCAAGTCTTATGGAATCCATCACGGCAATCTGCCTGAGGGAGTCTGCTACCCGCTGTTCCCTGGCACGCTGCAACTCCGCCTGCATGGCTTCAAGTTCGGCAGAGGTAGGCTTGCCCATTTGTTTTCTCACCCAATCGCATCCGGTCAGAGAAAATATCGCGACCGCCGCCAAAAGTAAAATTTTAGATTTCATACTCATTGTCTCCCTGATTATTAGTTATCCACTGTTTACAAAGATAGACATAATGGGCGAATATTGAAAAAAAATGTATATTTACGCTATGAAATCTATATTGAGATATATACGCAGCATAGTCAATTTTTCCAACGACATAGACATTGCGGCAGCCAGGCATCAGATAACAGCTGCAACCGAATTCAGGGGCAGCAATGTCTGGATTCTGATTTTTGCAGTGGCGGTCGTAAGCGTAGGTCTGAACATAAATTCAATACCGGTGGTGATAGGTGCAATGCTCATCTCTCCCCTGATGGGCCCTGTCATGGGAATCGGCCTTTCGCTCGGCGTAAACGACATGGAGCTGCTGCGCAAGTCATTCAAGAATCTCATTGTAATGACCTGCATAAGCATCTTTACCGCAACCGTCTATTTTCTTATAACCCCGCTTGCAATGGACAGTCCGTCGGAACTGCTGGCCAGGACCTACCCCACGGTTTATGACGTACTTATAGCCTTTTTCAGCGGGCTTGCCGTAATTGTAGAGGTCTGCAGAAAGGAGAAAGGGACAGTCTTTGCCGGAGTAGCCATTGCAACAGCGCTCATGCCGCCGCTCGGGACTGCCGGATTCGGAATTGCCAACGGCAACATAGAGTACTTCATGGGTGCAATATATCTCTATTTCATCAATTCTGCATTCATAGCACTTGCGGTCTTCCTTATGGTAAGATATATGAAGTTTCCCCTGGTAAGGATTTCAAATCCGCAAAAGGCGAAAAAAGTACACCGTGCCATAACCATATTTACGGTAATTCTGGTACTTCCAAGCATATATACAGCCGTTGTAGTAATAAAGGAGAACCGCTTTGAGACAAATGCAAGAAAGTTCGTGGAAGAGAACCGCACACTGGGCGGCAGTTACATATACGACTATTCCATCTCACACCGGGCCGGAAAATCGCTGCTTACTGTATCGATTGCAGGTGAAAGCATGACAGAAAACTCCATGGACGATTTCATGCAGCGGGCCTCAGACAGAGGAATAGATGAAAATGAACTTGCAATAAACCAGAACAGCACCTATGAGCCGGAAAGCAACAGCGAAGTGGTAAAAAGCATCTTCCAGCAAAGCGAAGACGAAATACGCCGTCGCGAAAAGCTGATAAGCGAAATGGAGGACGAACTGAGCCGCTATAGGGCAAAGGAGTTGCCAAGCAGCCAGATAGCTAAAGAACTTTATGTTGAATATCCTCAGATAAAATCTATTACCCTGGCACGCGGAATAAGGAGCGAGCCACAAGGCGGGGAAAATGGAGAAAAGGAGCAGGTTGTGGCATTCATAGAACTCAATGACAGGATTACGCCGGAACAGACCGCCAAAATAAGGCAATGGCTCTCTATCAGGCTGAAAAGCACCGACATAAAGGTAATAACAGACCCCTTATGAAAATCCTGCCCATTTTTCTCTCTCTTGTCTCTATCCTGCCCTGGACAGGTTACGGACAGATGGTATCGGAAAGGATAAAGCCACAGTTGCCACAGTTTGTACCGCTGCTTCCAGAAAAGAACGATACTATCAGGATCTCCTTTATCGGAGACGTAATGCAGCATGGAAAGCAGATAAGAAGTGCGCTCATTCCGGGGAAGGAGCCATCAGACCCGCATTCATACGACTATTCTGCCGCATTCAGGCATATAAGGGAATATATAACCGGTTCCGACCTTACGGTGGCCAACATGGAATTTCCTGTCGGCATTCCGCCATACACTGGATACCCTGAATTTTCCGCCCCCGTATCGATAGCCATGGAAGCGTCAAAAAGCGGAATTGGGCTCTTTCTGACGGCAAACAACCATCTGCTCGACAAATCAGAGGCAGGAATGGCAAGGACTCTCCACCTATACGATTCATTGG
>JADINB010000072.1 GCA_017694275.1 Candidatus Egerieousia excrementavium
CGCATTTATAATAAATGCCACGACAGGTTTCTGATAATAGACAACACGGAGGTTTACCATATAGGCGCCTCCCTGAAAGACTTGGGAAAGAAGATGTTCGCCTTTTCAAGGATGGATATCCCGGCGGATACTATAACTAAAATGTTTGTAAATAAAGATGCCGGCAACCTTAATATTGCGGCTGCCGGCAAAACATCTTTATAGTTGCAATCGGCGGTTTATTCCGCTGCAGTAGAACTGCAGGGACAGACCGTAACCAGATTTCTGTCGCCATAACCGTTATCTACACGCGAAACGGCCGGCCAGAACTTGTTGGCCTTAATCCACTCCAGCGGGTATGCGGCAACCCTTCTGGGATATTTGTGATGCCATTCGTCTGAAGTCACCTCCCAGTCTGTATGGGGTGCATTCTTTAGAGGGTTATCTTCCTTGTCATATTCTCCAGACTTGACTTTCTCGCATTCTGCCTTTATCTGTTTCATTGCCTCTACAAAACGGTCGAGTTCTGCTTTGGGCTCACTCTCGGTAGGCTCTACCATAAGCGTTTCGTGCACCGGGAATGACAGAGTCGGTGCATGAAAGCCATAATCCATGAGTCTTTTTGCAATGTCGGTTGCATCAATCCCGTATTCTGCCTTGAAATGACGGCAATCTACAATACATTCGTGTCCGACTCTTCCGTTTTCTCCGCTGTAAAGAGTCCTGTATTCGGGAGCAAAGCAGGCAGCCATATAGTTTGCATTCAGAATGGCAACCTGTGAGGCGCGTTTCAGCCCTTCGGCTCCCAGAAGTTTTATATAGGCATGAGTGATTGGCAACAGAAGCGGGTTTCCGTAGGCAGCGGCGGAAACGCTGTCAACTCCCTCCTCTCCGCAAGACCTGTCTACAGGATGGCCGGGCAGGAAAGGCGCCAACGCCGATGTACAGCAAATCGGGCCAACTCCAGGACCGCCTCCGCCGTGAGGCATCGCAAACGACTTGTGCAGGTTAAGATGGCAGATGTCCGCCCCTATGAAACCGGGAGAGGTGAGACCGATCTGGGCATTCATGTTTGCACCGTCCATATATACTTTGCCGCCGTTTTCATGGATGATATCCACTATCTCCCTTACCCTGGCCTCGAATATTCCGTGTGTAGAGGGGTATGTTATCATAAGACCCGCCAAGTCTGCACTGTTGGCTGCGGCTTTCTCTCTCAGCTGCTCCACGTCTATGTTGCCGTGCCCGTCGCATTTTACAAGTTCTATTCTGAATCCTGCCATTGCGGCGCTCGCAGGATTGGTTCCGTGTGCAGATTCAGGAATTATCATTACGTTTCTGTTCTCCTCGCCTGCAGCCTTGAAGTAACGTTTTATTGTCATAAGGCCGGCATATTCTCCTCCTGCACCAGAATTCGGCTGCAGTGAGCACGCGTCAAAACCTGTTATTACAGACAAGTCGTGCTCCAGTTCGGCAATAAGTTCCATGTAGCCCTCAGTCTGGTCTTTTGGAGCAAACGGATGCACATTCTCAAACTCGCTCCAGCTTAAAGGCATCATCTCGACTGCCGCATTCAGTTTCATGGTGCAGGAACCGAGCGGAATCATGGAGTGTGCCAGTGAGATGTCTTTCCTCTCCAGACGCTTGATAAACCGCATCATGTCTGTCTCGTTGTGATAACTGTTGAAAACCGCCTCCTGCAGAATCGGAGTCTCGCGTGCCATGAAACTGTCACCGACCAAATTATTGCAGCCACATTGCGAAAGAGCCGTGCCGAATATCTCCAAAACAGCCAGAACTTCGCGGCAACTGGTAAGTTCGTCGAAACTTATCCGTATGCAGTTGTCTGTATAGCAGAAATTATAACCGCGCTCCAAAGCCCTTGTCCTAATCTGTGCAATATCCAATGGTTTGCCGTCTTTCCCGGAAATCTCTATGGTGTCGAAAAAGTGGCCGGCGGAAAGGAGATAGCCGCTCTCCTCCAGGAATGCAGCAACTGTCTTTGCATAATGCGCCACCCTCGTTGCAATATCCTTTATGCCCTGCGGCCCGTGGTAAACTGCAAACATGCCGCTCATTGTAGCCATAAGGGCGGTTGCCGTACATACGTTCGACGTGGCCTTTTCTCTCTTTATATGCTGTTCGCGGGTCTGGAGTGCAAGCCTGTATGCCTTGCCTCCGAGCCTGTCGACAGAGATACCTATAATTCTTCCAGGAATATGCCTCTTGTATGCCTCTTTTGTAGCCATGAAACCGGCCGTGGGGCCGCCGAATCCCATAGGAAGACCAAACCTTTGCGCACTGCCCACGGCTACATCTGCACCCCAGGCTGCCGGTTCCTTCAGGAGTGCAAGTGCAAGCAGGTCGCAGTATGCGGTAACCAAGCCTCCGGATGCATGGATCTTATCACAGAAAGAGGCATAGTCCCTTACTTCCCCGTTCGCGGCGGGGTATTGTACCAATGCGCCGTAGCATCTGTCGGAACATATATAATCATTGTAATCTCCCACCTCAATCTCAATGCCGAGACCGTAAGCCCGGGTCCTGAGTACGGAAAGGACTTGGGGATAAACGTTTTTATCTACGAAGAAAAGATTTTTTCCGGCCTTTACCGCCTCTTTGCTTCGAAGTTCGTATGTCATTCTCATTGCCTCAGCCGCAGACTGGGCATCATCGAGCATCGAGCAGTTTGAGAGCGGGAATCCTGTCAGGCTGCTTATCATGGTCTGGAAAATAAGAAGAGCCTCGAGCCTTCCCTGTGAAATTTCTGCCTGATACGGAGTATAAGAGGTGTACCAACATGGATTCTCGAATATGTTTCTCACAACTACCGGCAGCACTCCGCATCCAAAGTAGCCTCCCCCTATAAGCGAACGGAACGGCCTGTTCCTTTGCGCCAGCATCTTTAGCCGTGCAAGATATTCATTTTCACTAAGGGGCGCCGACAGTTCCAGCTCCTCCTTCAGGAGAATGTCATGCGGGATGGTCTGCCTTATGAGTTCATCCAGCGATTTCAGCCCTAATTTGGCAAGCATCTCTTTTATATCTTCCTCATTAGGAGCAACATGTCTATTTACAAAATTCAATGCCATATTTTGAATGTTTATAGTTTTGGAAAACGGTAAAAGCGAAAGAACAAATGTAGTTAATTTCTTTAAAAATTTTGTTATTTAAAAAATATCTTAATTTTGCGCTATTAAAACCTAACAGCTTATGAGTTTATTAAGTAAGAAACTCTCTGAATATCAAGAGAGAAAGGCTAAAATTCTTCAAGGAGGCGGTGACAAGGCCGTTGCAAAGCAGATTGCAATGGGTAAACTGCCTGCGAGGGAGAGGATAAACATGATACTGGACCCTGACTCGTTCTACGAGTACGACCTGTTTATCAAGCACGATGCCCGTGAATTCGGAATGGAAAACAAAAATCTTTCCGGTGATGGAGTGATTATAGGGACGGGAACCATAAACGGCAGGCCTGTTGCCATTTATGCGCAAGACTTTACGGTTGCAGGCGGCTCTTTGGGTTCAATGCATGCAAAAAAGATAACCAAGATAATGGACTACTCCCTCAAGATGAGAATTCCTCTGATTGGAATAAACGATTCTGGCGGAGCCCGTATTCAGGAGGGTGTGAATTCCCTTGCAGGATATGGAGAAATTTTCTACAGAAACACACTGGCCAGCGGTGTAATACCGCAAATTTCAGTCATTCTCGGCCCTTGTGCCGGCGGTGCTGTCTATTCTCCGGCCCTTACAGATTATGTATTTGTGGTAGACAAGATTTCAAAGATGTTCATCACAGGCCCTGAGGTTATCAAGTCTGTGCTTGGAGAAGAGATTGACATGGAGTCTCTTGGCGGTGCAAAGGTACACTGTGAGATTACCGGCAACGCCCACTTCTTTGCCCATACAGAGGAAGAGTGCTTTGCACAGATAAAGAAACTGCTCTCTTTCATACCTGCCAACAATACAGAAAAGCCTCAGATTTCAAAATCTGCAGAGCCTCTCAAAAAATACAAGATAGAGCATGTCGTTCCAGCAGACCCCACTGCACCCTACGACGTAAGGAATGTGATAAGGGCGCTGACAGACAATTCCGACTTTATCGAGGTCCAGGAGATGTGGGCACAGAACATAGTAATAGGATATGGCAGGATAGGCGGACGTACGGTAGGATTCGTTGCCAACCAGCCGATGGTGCTGGCCGGAGTGCTTGACTGCGACTCTTCAGACAAGGCTGCAAGATTTGTCCGCTATTGCGATGCATTCGGTATTCCTATTGTAACACTTGAAGACATGCCGGGCTATCTCCCTGGTGTAGACCAGGAGCATGCAGGCGTTATCCGTCACGGTGCAAAATTGCTGTACGCTTATTCAGAAGCAACCGTTCCCAAAATTACAATCATATTGAGAAAGGCATATGGCGGAGGCTACATTGCAATGAACTCCCGACACATGAGGGCAGATTTCGTATTCGCATGGCCTACGGCGGAAATTGCGGTCATGGGCCCTGAAGGAGCGGCAAACATTATTTTCAGAAAGGAAATCATGGAGGCCGAAGATCCCGAAAAGATGCGCAAGCAGAAAGTCGAGGAGTACAAGGAGAAATTTGCAAATCCCTACGTTGCAGCATCTAAAGGTTATGTAGACTCTGTGATAACACCTAAGGAGACAAGGAAATTCATTCTGCATGCACTTAATATAAGTGTCAACAAGTCTATCCAGACTCCTGAAAAGAAACATGGAATTCCACCATTTTAATGGTAGGCATTTAACTGTCAAAAAGGAGGAATATTATGGAGAAAGAGAAGGATATTGCAAAAGAGAGTGCGGCGGCAGAGACACAAGAGACGCAGAATGGTGTACAAGAGAATGTAGAGCAGCAAGAAGTTGTTGTTCTTAAAGAGATTAGCGATGCCGTCCTGGATACAGACCTTAAAGACTTCGCCGTTCTGGATGACTATTTGCAGATACATGAGGAAGGCCGCAAGTACAAGACCCTGCTTACCCCCAAGTTCAAGGAGAGGAAAAAGTGGGTTGCACCTAATCCGAATGAGATAAGGACACATATTCCCGGCGTGGTCGGAGAAATAATGGTCAAAAAGAGAGATGCGGTCAAGAAGGGTGAGAAACTCTTGATTTACGAAGCCATGAAGATGAAGAATGTAGTTACGGCCCCTTTCGACGGGATTATCAAGAGAATTGCCGTAAAGGAGGGAGAAAAGTTGCCCAAGGGAGCATTGCTTATTGTAATGGGTAACAATTTGAAATCAAAATAAGCCCCAACATGTTTCATTGAATAGCATTACCTTGACAATTAATCATATACCCGCGGTAACATTGTGTTATCGCGGGTATTGTTCATCTTGCCGGAACACATTTGAATGAAAAATATTCATCTTCCGGATAAAAGATACAGGGGTTATGCAGTTAAAAAATATTATCATATATTTAAGAAACAATTATTTTTTTGTTTATTTTTTGCAGATTGTAATATTTTTTATCATATTTGCCGCAATCGGGTTAAAGTTTTATATATTTTGCTATTTGAAATTAATGTTAACTTTGCAGCCCATTTTGAGAAGACGATTTTGTCGCAGACAAAGGGTCGGTAGATTGCGACAGTTCAAAAGTGGAACAGGAAAGTAAATTCACAACTATTATTAACCTTATTACTAACCAAATGAAGAGTATTAAACTATTAGCGACATTCCTGATGCTGCTTCTTGGTGCGGGCATATCGTTCGCCCAGAGCCTCGAGGTGTCGGGAACAGTCAGCGACAGTGAGACGGGCGAGACGCTTCCGTTCGCCTATGTCCAGATTAAAGGTACCACAACGGGTACCCAGACAGACATGGATGGCAGGTACACGATAGAGACCCCTGCCAACGCCACATTGGTCTACATCTTTACAGGCTACGTGACACAGGAGGTTCCTGTAAACAGCCGCTCTCTGATAGACGTGGCTCTGGATGCAGAGGCTGTAAGCCTCGACGACGTGCTTGTAGTGGCATACGGTACCGCAAAGAAAGAGTCCTTCACGGGTTCTGCGGAGGTAATCAAGTCGGACAAGCTGGAGAAGAGGACGGTTGCCAACGTAACCAAGGCGCTCGACGGTCTTACCACCGGCGTCATCTCCACTTCCGGTTCGGGGCAGCCGGGTGCGGGCGCATCTGTCATAATCCGCGGATACGGTTCGCTCAGTGCATCTACCACCCCTCTCTATGTAGTGGACGGCATACCTTACGACGGCC
>JADINB010000073.1 GCA_017694275.1 Candidatus Egerieousia excrementavium
CATTATTCTGCGCGAGACAGGAAGACCTATCCCCGAGCCGTTCTCCTTTGTCGTGAAGAAAGGGACAAAAATTTGATCCTTGATATCATCACAGACAGGCTGGCCGTCGTCGCTGACATCTATTGCGACCTGCTCCAGTTCGTTAATGCAGCCGGCCCTTACCTTGACATGTGAGGCTCCTGACTCCACACTGTTTTTCAGCAGATTGACAACAACCCTCTCAATCAAAGCCTTGTCTGCGTTTACAATAAGCTCCGCAGGAAGGACCTCTACCGCAAATTCGGCACCGCAACCCTTGAAAAGCAATATTATTCTCTCTAAAAACTCTCTGACAGAAAACAGTCTGCATACGGGTGTGGGAATTGCGGCAAACTTCCGATAGTCTTCAGTAAACCTTATAAGAGACGATGATGTGTTCTGTATGGTTTCCAGACCTTCACGCAACTTTTCCCTGTCGGTGCAGTCCTGCAGCTGCCCGCACAGCGAATTTATGGGCGCAATACCGTTCATTATCTCATGCGTCAGGACACGTGTAAGTTTCACCCACGCCTCGACCTCATTGCTGTTGATCACATGATAGATATTGTTAAGTACGAAAATATCCAGAACCTTCTTTTCAAATGATATTCTGGAACGGCTTGCCGATATTTCCCCACCGCCGTTCTCCATTTTGTACGAAAGCATCTTAATCTCTCCGGGCTGCATTCCAAAGAGTTCGTCCTTAAGTCTGACGTCAATTTTTTCCAGTTGCTCCAGATGGGTGAACACATTCACTCCCAACAATTCAAGCATCTTGTCATTGCAGATTTCCACGCATCCATTCTCATCGGCTGCAAAAATACCTGCATTCACCTTTTCCATAATAAGCCCGTAATAGCGCTCGTTCCGTCGGGCGTTCTGTTTATCGTCCCGTATAATGGCCGAGATTTTCTCCAGCGCCCTGCTTACTGCCCTGTTGTTGCGGTCGTGAAAACGCATTGAAAAATCATTATTTCTTATTGCCTCCAGCATAAGGGTTATTTTTGACGAGGCGTTTGCCGCATTTCTGAAAGCCAGGACAAGTACCGTAACAAGTGCCGCAAGACAAATAACGGCCGCATAAACCGCACCGTTCTCCAGATAAACAAGGGAGACCGGAAAAGCTGCAGCTGCGACAATGGCAACTGCAGTGGCTATTGCCAGATTGTTTCTCATAACAGATCTATAGAATAGCGTTTCATCTTATTGTAGAGAGTCTGTCTGGATATGCCGAGCCTCTGTGCGGTAAGAGAAAGATTGCCTCCGCTCTTTTGCAACGCCTCACAGATTGCCCTTCTCTCCATATCTTCCAGCGTACCGGTCATGCCGCCGGAAGCGACAGCGCCCTCCTCTATCTGCAAGTCTTTTTTCGTGACTTGATTGGAACTGCACACTATGACCGCCTTCTCAATCACATGACGCAGTTCCCTTATGTTTCCGCGCCAGCTGTATGAAAGCAACGCATTCCTCGCACTTTCACCAAACGAAAGAGATCTGCCGTATCTTTTTGCAAAATAGTCGAGGAACATTTCAGAAAGAGGAAGTATATCTGCACTCCTTTCACGAAGCGGAGGCAGTTCCAGATGGATCGTGTTTATTCTGTAAAACAGATCTTCTCTGAAACTTCCGTTTGCAACTGCCTCGTACAGGTTCCTGTTGGTGGCACAGAGAAGCCTTATGTCTACGGGGACGCTTCTGCTGCTGCCTACTTTTGTCACACAGCGCTTCTGAAGCACATTCAGCAATTTTGACTGCTGGTGCAGCGGGAGATTGCCTATCTCATCCAGAAAAAGCGTTCCCCCGTGAGCCTCCTCTATATAGCCCGTCCGCTCCGTACGTGCATCTGTAAAGGCGCCTTTCACATGGCCGAAAAGTTCACTTTCAAAAAGAGTTTCCACTACAGCTCCCATATCCACACACACCAGTTTGCGGCCTGCCCTGCGGGAGAGTCTGTGTATTTCGCGGGCAAGAAGATCCTTTCCCGTCCCGTTTTCTCCGGTAATGAGTATGTTTGCATCTGTAACGGCCACTTTTTCCACGGTATCCCTGAGACGCTTCATCACAGAGGTCTGCCCCCAATACATCTGCTCTCCGCCTGTGTCATTCTCAGGAACGCTCCGGTTACCCTTGCTGAATGCATACGCATTGCGCAGCACCTCTACAAGCCTGGTGTTATCCCATGGCTTCGCGACAAAGTCATAGGCCCCCTCCTTTATTGCCCTTACCGCAAGATCAATATCTGCATAAGCGGTAAAAAGCACCACCGCCACATCGGGAAAGCCTCTCTTTATCTCCTTGAGCCAGTAGAACCCTTCATTGCCGTTGTTTATGCCTGCCGCAAAGTTCATGTCGAGCAAGACAACATCTGCCGAACGGTCTTTTATGGCAGTCAACATACCGGCCGGAGAGGTGAGTGTGGTCACACTGCCGAAGATGTCAGACAGGAGCATCTTCACAGACAGCAGAATATTTCTGTTGTCATCTACAACCAGTATGTTTCCCTCTTTTTTCACTGCCACAAATATAGTCCGATTTTATTCGTTTCTCAAACTCTCCACAGGATTAGAACGGGCTATTCTCAGGCACTGGCAACTTACGGTTGCCGCCGTAATTGCTGCAAGAACCACAAAGACTGCAAGACAGACCAGAGGATTGAGAGATATCCTGTACGCGAAGTTCTCAAGCCAGCGCCCGACTACAATCCATGCCACCGCAGTCGCAAAGGCAAAACTTACCGCAAGAATCAAAAGATACCGTCTGTTGAACATCCTCAATATTCCTCCTGTTGTAGCACCGAATACCTTGCGCACCGCAATTTCCCGCCTTCTGTATTGGCTGTCGAACATTACAAGGCCGAATACTCCGATAATGCTTATAAACACCGCAAGCAGCGAGAAAATCGTTATTTGAGAAGATATCTTGCTCTCTTTCTGATATGTTGCATCCAGAATCTGGTCATAGAACCTCAATTCGAAGGCATATCCCGGGTCGAATGAATTCAGCACGTCTCTTATGCCAGACATGGCGTCAAACATGTTTGTACCCGCGGCTACCCTCACATTAAGAACAGAGCAGGAGTAATCCTTCATCTTGACGACAAGCACCGGCTCGGTTGCAGACCTGAGTGACGAGAATTTGGCATTTTCACAAATTCCTATGATTTCATACCATTCTCCGAACTTCAGTTTTTTACCCACATCTACAGTCTCCGGAAATTTATCGCGTGTCAATTGATTCACAATTATTACATTGGTATCGCGAGGAGAGAAATCGCGTCCTTCTATCAACTCAATGCCCATAGTTTTCATGTAATCCTGCTCCGCAAAAAGAGTGCGTGGATCCACCCTCTCTCCGTTGACATCCTTAAATACCCACCCCTGGGTATTGCCAGACTCTCCGAGAGTACTCCAGGAAAGGGCTGCTGCCGAGACATAAGGCAGCCTCCGCACCGCTTCCGCAACGGTATTCAGATCTTCAGGCATCCGGGCCGGATAACCTATATTGCACACTATCAGTTCATCCTTCGCGAATCCATAATCTGCAGAACGGGTGAGGTAATTTCTTTGGGCCAGCATGAACAAAGCCGCCATCATAAGCGCGGCAGATGTAAAAAACTGGACTCCTATCACAAATGTCCTGATTGATTTTCCCGCAGGAGAGAGTCCGAAATTCCCCTTCAGGGCTACGGCGGGAGAATAGGAAGTTGTCCTGAATGCCGGTATTGCCCCCGCAATCAGGGCAACGGCAATCACGACAGCAAAAGCCAACGCCACAGCCGACAAGTTTTTCACTGGAGATGTTCCCGCCTCAGTAAGTTCCGAAACAGGACTTCCGGACAACAGAGCCAGAAGCCCCAAGGCTGCAAAAAACGACACAAGGCAGATAATCAGCGATTCGGCAATTATCGCCCCGCGCAGAGAACTCACAGTAGCGCCAAGTATCTTTTGCATGTTGATACCCTGCAGCTTGACCGGTATAAGTGAATTGGCAAAATTCACATAATTGATGGCTGCTATCAGGATAATGGCTATTGCTATGGAAACAAGCATCAGTTGCATTGAGGTGCTGACCGGAGTTACAGGAGAACCGTTCACCCCTTCCAGATACTGTATTTCCGTTATCCCTACAAATTCAAACGAAGTACGGTATGCTTGGTTTCCATATTTTTCGTTTAACTGCTGCAGATACTGGTTCGTTCCTCTTTCTATCTCCGCCAAAGAATTTCCAGCCTTGACAAACATCGTAAAGCTGTTATATCCCCAGTTATCCATTAACTCGTTGGGGATGTAAAGTCTGGAATATATTATGTTCTTTATGAAACAGTTTGCAGGAAAATCCTTGTAAACCCCGCTGATGAAGAGCTCTCCTTTCCTGTCTACCGTTTTGCCCACAACATCGGCCGTGCCAAAATATCTGAGCGCAAAACTTTCCGGAACTATCACCGCATTTTGCTGCTCAAGACAGTTTTCTCCTCCAGCAATCATCCTGAAACCAAAGAACTCCGGAAAACCTGAAGAGACACCTACAGTGCTCATTTTCACATAATCCCCATTTACATACCATGTCTGTTCGCCATCGCTATACCCGTAAAGGACATACTGGGCCTTGGGCTGGGACATGGAAGCGATGTTTTCCGCCCATGGATAACTTATATACGTAAAATCGGTTCCGTCGTTGTTTTTGCTGTAAACCATATAGATATTTTCCGCATCCTTGATAGGGGTGTTAAAGGTGGCATCGCACCACACCTGCATCAGAATCATCATGAAGGCGGCAAAGGCAACAGAAAGCCCCAACAGGTTTAGCACGGTAGAAAGCTTGAACCTCTTGAGTATAAAGCGTAGATTCCTAAACAGTGTCTTCATGCCTACAGTATCATGTGGTTCATTGTAACAGATGAAATTTTACCGTCGAACATCTCTATGGTTCTGCGGGCATACTCGGCATCGCGCCTGCTGTGGGTAACCATGACAACTGTCGTACCCGTATTGTTGAGTTCCATGAGAATTTTCATGACTTCCGTTCCGTTCTTGGAGTCGAGATTTCCTGTAGGCTCATCGGCCAGAATCAGTTCCGGACTGAGAACCACCGCACGCGCTATGGCCACTCTTTGCTGCTGTCCACCGGATAACTGATGCGGGAAATGTTTTGCACGGTGGCTTATGGCCATTCTCTCCATGATTTCGCCTACCATTTCCTTTCTCCTGGCTGGAGCTATCTTCAGGTATGTTATGGGAAGTTCTATGTTCTCATAAACTGTCAGTTCGTCTATAAGATTGAAACTCTGAAAAATAAAACCAATCTTGCCTCTCCTGAGGAATGTTCTGTCTCTTTCGTTCAGCGTGGAGACATCCTCGCCGTTGAGGAAATATTTGCCCGATGTGGGCGTATCAAGCAGCCCGAGAATATTGAGAAGCGTAGTTTTGCCGCATCCCGATGGGCCCATTATACTCACAAATTCACCTTTGCCTACCTCCAGATCGAGGTTGTCTACCGCTATTGTCTCAACCTCCACGGTACGGAAGGATTTTACAAGATTCTCTGTTTTAATTACACACATATCAATTATTTTTAATTTTAAACTTCGTTTACAATCACTTTATTTGAAAATCAGCTCATTGCTTTTTCCGAACTGCTCATATCCTGAAACCACCACTTTTTCCCCCGGATTGAGTCCTTCAAGAACTTCGTAATATTGGGGATTCTGGCGGCCAAGCCTTATTTCACGCCTGACAGCCCTGTTTCCGCTCTCGTCCACAACGAAAATCCATGTACCGCCAGTCTGCGAAAAGAATGAACCGCGTGGCAGTATCAGACTTTCGGCAGACTCACCCAGCCGCAGGTTGATATAATACGACTGCCCGTTTCTAATATTTGACGGCTTGTCACCTACGAATTCCAAATCTGCCCGGAACTTGCTTTCACGCACATCGGGATAGACCTTTTTCACAGAAAGCCTGAATGTGGTGTCCCGACGGTCGAATTCACCCTCGAGCCCCGTGACCACCCTGTCTATATAATGTTCATCTATCTCTGCTTCTATTTTGTGGCCAGACAACACGTTGATTCTGCCAACCATCTCTCCCGAGGAGATATTCTGCCCCTGCTCCACGTCAAGAAAGCCGAGCTCGCCGTCAACCGGAGCCGACACCGTAAGTTTCGCCCTCCTTTCACGGATAAGAGCCAGACTCCGCCGCATGTTCTCCAGATCACTCTCCAGCTGCGTCATCTGAAGCGAACGGTAAATGGAATCCTGGCGCAGTCTCTCCGCAACAAGGGAATTCTGTTCCATCGCCAGCAGATAGTCTTCCCTGGACTTCAGAAAATCTTCTTTTGAAATCAGGTCTTCTCCATACAGCCTTTTGTACTGGAGATATGTACGCTCCTTCTGGCGTACGTCAGTCTCCAGCCTGCTCTTTTCAATCAGGTTGTCCAGACGGTCCTGTTCCATGGTGACCTGAGTGTTGCGCAAAAAGTTCTGCTTTTCAGCAAGATTTGCCTCTGCATTCATGATTTCCAAATCGAGCGTAGAATTGCGCAACTGCAATATCGGCTCACCCTCATGCAGTATGGCTCCCTCATCCGCATACTTTTTCTCGACAATTCCACCCTCTTCGGCACTCAACTGTATGGAAAGCGAGGGCTGGACTATCCCTATTATCCTTATATAGTCGCTGAACTCTCCGCTCTGTACAGTAGCGAACGTTACCGCCGAACGGCTGATTCTGGTTACGGAAGAACCGCTTCCGGCAATGAACCATGCAAGCAATGCAATGGCAAGTACAATAACTGCAAGATAAAGTGTCTTTTTCCTGTCAGGAAACTTTTTCTTTTCCAACTTAATATCCATATCTGATTTATTATATTTTCATTTATCCTAAAATCAACATGTTTGTTCTGTAATACTCTAACAGGCGGCGCTTTACCTCAAGCATAAGCGACACCCTCACCAGTTCGGCCTGCGATTCGTACCAGGTATTGTAAGCCTGCTGCATGTCTGTGAAACTCATAAGCCCCTCCTCATATTTTCTGCCGGCCAGATGATATGCGACAGAATCCGATTCTGTCTTCTTTTCCATTTTGCCGCACTCCTTGACAAGATTGTCGTAATCTGCAACAGCCTGCCTTATCTGTATGTCCAACTCATATAGCGCCCTCTGGTAATCGGAACGGGCGCTCGACTCGGCATTCCTGGCTCTTTTGAGCGTATTGTTGCGCGAGAGACCGTTGAAAAGCGGAATGCTCATGCTTACGCCTACATATTGTCCGAAATTTCCGTTCATCTGTTCCCTGAAATTTTCATTCCTGGAACCGAAATGACGGTAATAATAGTCTGAAAGTCCAGCCTGCAGCGAAATTGTCGGAATAAAGGCACCCCTTGCCTGGCGTACCGCGTATCTCGATGCATCTACGTTAAACTGTGCCTGCAACATTACGGGATTGTTCCTGGAAGCGAAATCCAATATGGTATCGACTTCTCCGATTCCTCCCGACAATGCACTGGTTGGCGCAACTGCAACAGGCTCCGGCAACACAAGCGTATCGGAAAGCGGGTAGTTCATGGCATTTTTAAGCGAGAGCATGGCTGTCTGCATTTCACCCGTGGTAACGGTATGCACATGGTCATCATCGGCATACTGTGCCCTGGCCTGGCTTACCTCCAGCGCACTGTTCAGGCCAAGTTCCTTCATCCTGAGCGATTTTTCAAGCAATCTTCGGCTCTCGTCCAGTTTGGCAGCCGTTATTTTGGAAAGGGCTCTGTAATATTGGAGATTCACATATGCCTCCATTACAGCCAGGGCCGTTTCATCCTTGATATTCTGAAGATTGTGCATCTGCTGACGCATGCGCATCCTGGCTTCCCTGAAAGAGTTGATTATGCGCCCCCCCGAAAAGAGCGTCCATGAAGACGACACCCCGTAAGAATTGTTGAAAGTCTTAAGATTGTCGTATGTATTGGTTGCAGGGTCTATGGAACGGCCGAAATTGTAATCCGCACCTACCGAAGCGTTAAAAGTAGGGAAGAAGGAGGCTATAGAACTTTTATAGTCGCTTCTGAGATTGCTGTACTCAATCTCTCCCGCCTGCACGTCAAAATTGTGCTCTACCGCATACCGCATGCAGTCATCCATTGTCCAGACTCTGTGCTGCGCTCCCAGCGGAAGAAAAAAGTGCAGCAGGAACATGGCTGCAAATACTCTCTTGTTGCTTTTCTTCATTGCTTTTCCACTTTTGGCACTACATGTATACCACGAAGATGCCAAACTTACAACTACAAGAATTACAACAGTATACTCAAACAGAATATTGGAAAGGTGTCAAAAAACGAGACAGACACTATAAAAAAACAAGACAATGGCTACTCTCTGGCGGCACATTCGGGACAAACTCCCTTTACTACATAATTGACGGAACTCATGGAGAATCCCTCGGGCAGCTCTATCTCTGGAATCTGGATTGCCTTGAAGCAATAGGTTCTATGGCATTTTTCACAATAAAAATGAGTATGCATGTCTGAAACGGTACATCTTTCGCTGCCGCACACTTCATACTTTACAGTACCGCTGCCATCTTCTATCACATGCACGATATGGTGCCCCACAAACAGGCTCAGAACCCTGAATATACTGGATTTGTCCATGGGTGCCAGCATTGTCTCCAGCTCGGTCACCGATACGGGGCGAGATGCCGCAAGCATTGCCCTTGCAACCAGAATACGATTGGAGGTAGGCTTTACCCCCTTTATTTCCATAATATTTTCCAATTTCTCTTTCATAGCCGGAACATATTGCCCATATCGCATGAAAATCCAGACGAAGGTAGCAATTTTAATCTGAATAAATGCAACCCGGTTGCAACGATTTATTCCTATTTTTACCGCGTTTTTTGAAAAACCATAAAAAAACTACATATCATGAAGAGCAACAGATTCATTGCCGGCTTTGCAAGCCTGCTGCTTATTGTCTCGTGCCACAACGGCAACCACAGACACGGCCTTCACGAAGAAGAGGGCCACAACCACGAAACGGAAGCGGAACACACTCATGAAGGCGAGATACACGACCATGAGCATGAAGCCAAAGGACATTCAGATGAAATAATACTCACACCTGAAAAGGCGGAAGCTGCAGGCGTAGTATCTGAAAAGATTGTTCCGGGAGAATTTTACGGTGTGATTCCCGTAGGAGGAAAAGTGACAGGAGCCCCTTCTGACCAGACCATGCTTGTTGCCGGCGTATCGGGCACAATATCTTTCCTCACTCCTATTGCAGAGGGTACATACGTTTCTGAAGGCGACCCCGTTTTTGTAATATCGGGAGAACATCTGCAAGATGGAGACCAGTCTGAGCGTGCAAGAATCGCATACGAGACTGCAAAGAGAGATTACCAGAGAGCTGCTGCCCTGGTAAAGGATAAGATAGTTTCTGAAAAGGATTTCAATGCCGCAAAAGCCGGATATGAAAATGCGAAACTGGCCTATGAGGCGATAGCCGGAAACGGCAAGGACGGAGTGGAAGTAATCTGCAAGACAAACGGATATGTAAAAAACCTCCTTGTAGAAGAGGGCGATTACGTGACTGTCGGGCAACCTGTCGCGACAATAGCTGAAAACAGCAGGCTCTATCTCAAGGCCGATCTGCCGGAGAGATATTTCAGTCTTGCACCGCAAATCACGTCTGCAAAATTCAGGACACCGTATGACGATACAGTTTACGACATCAGGGAAATGGGAGGCCGTCTGCTTGCATACGGCAAGAATCCGGCAGACAACTCTCCGTATATTCCTGTAACCTTTGAATTCAACGGGAACAGGGAGATTATATCCGGGACTTTTGCCGAAATATATCTGCTCACACAAAAACGCGACAATGTAATAAGCCTCCCGACAGATGCCATTACTGAGGAACAGGGCGTGAATTTCGTTTACATACAGATAGATGAGACATGTTATAAAAAAAATGAGGTAAAACTTGGCGAGAGCGACGGCCAGAGGGTTGAAATCCTGAGCGGTCTAAACGGAGGAGAGCAGGTGGTCACAAACGGAGCGATTCATGTAAAACTGGCCTCTGCCGGAAATGCCATTCCCGCACACACACACCAACATTAAAAAACACATGCCATGCTTGACAAGATAATTCATTTTTCGCTCCATAACCGCCTGCTCATACTTGTAGCCTCCGTGCTGCTTATAATAGGCGGAACCTATACGGCGTTCCATACAGAGGTTGACGTATTTCCAGACCTCAACGCCCCGACTGTGGTTGTCATGACGGAGGCTAACGGAATGGCGGCAGAAGAAGTTGAACAACTGGTTACATTCCCGATAGAGACAGCAGTAAACGGTGCCACTCATGTACGCCGTGTCCGTTCATCCTCTACAACCGGCTTTTCTGTCGTATGGGTAGAATTCGATTGGGATACAGACATATACCTTGCAAGGCAAATCGTTTCTGAAAAGCTTGCAACGGTTGGAGACGATCTACCCGACAATGTAGGCCAACCTACGCTGGGCCCTCAGTCCTCCATTCTTGGAGAAGTTCTCATAGTGAGCCTCACGTCAGACAGCACCTCGATGCTCGAGTTGCGCACCATTGCAGACTGGACAATCCGCCCCAGGCTGCTCTCCACGGGAGGAGTTGCGCAGGTTGCCGTCCTTGGAGGTGATATAAAAGAGTATCAGGTACTGCTGCACCCTGAAAAGATGAAATATTACAATGTCTCCCTCTCTGAGGTGCTTGCCGTTACTGAAAACATGAACCAGAATGTGAACGGCGGTGTAATATATGAATACGGCAACGAATATATCGTGCGCGGGGTTGTCTCCACCAACAATGTAGAAGATATAGCCAAGGCTGTCATAAAAAATGAAAACGGATATCCGGTCACACTCGGAGAGATTGCAGATGTAAAGATAGGAGGACAGCAGCCAAAACTGGGCGTTGCCTCGGAAAAGGGCAAACCTGCCGTGATTCTCACCGTCACAAAACAGCCGAATACCGGAACCATTGAACTGACCGAACGTCTGGAGGCAGCATTGGAAGATCTGCAGAAAAACATGCCTGAAGACATAAATGTTTCAACAGACATTTTCCGTCAGTCGCGTTTCATAGATGCTTCGATAGACAATGTCAAGAGTTCACTATACGAAGGGGCGATATTTGTTATCATTGTGCTCTTCATGTTTCTTGCCAATGTGCGCACTACGGTGATTTCGCTTGTAACGCTGCCTATTTCCCTGCTGGTGTCGCTGCTTGTGCTCCACTACATGGGCTTGAGCATAAACACAATGAGCCTGGGAGGAATGGCCATAGCCATAGGCTCTCTGGTCGACGATGCCATCGTAGACGTTGAAAACGTATGGAAACATCTGCGTGAAAACAGGCTGCTGCCGGAAAATGAGCGGAAACCTGTTCTTGAAGTCGTATTCAATGCTTCGCGGGAAGTGCGCATGCCTATCCTCTACTCTACCATTATAATCATAGTAAGCTTCATGCCTCTTTTCTATCTCAGCGGAATGGAGGGGCGTATGCTTGTTCCCCTTGGAATCGCCTTCATAGTAGCGCTCTTTGCCTCAACCATTGTGGCTCTGACCCTGACCCCGGTACTATGCAGTTATCTGTTGGGCAAAAAGGTCAAGGGAGACAGCATACCTAAAGAGGCTTTTGTGGCTGTATGGCTAAAGAAACATTACAGAAACGGGCTCGAATGGGCACTGATGCATAAAAAAGCTGTTCTGGGTACTACCATTGCACTTTTCTTTGTTGCATTGGGCCTCTTCTTTACATTGGGACGCAGCTTCCTGCCACCGTTTAACGAAGGCTCGTTCACAATAAACGTAAGTTCGCTTCCGGGCATCTCTCTCGAAGAGTCTGACAGGATAGGCAGACATGCAGAGGAACTGCTGCTCACCATTCCCGAAATCCAGACCGTAGCCCGCAAGACCGGACGTGCAGAACTTGACGAACATGCATTGGGAGTAAACGTATCGGAGATAGAGGCTCCGTTTGAACTCAAGGACAGATCTCACGCCGAACTGCTCGAAGAGGTGCGTCACAAACTCTCGACAATTACAGGAGCCAACATAGAGATTGGACAGCCCATAAGCCACCGCATAGATGCAATGCTCAGCGGAACACAGGCCAGCATCGCCATAAAGCTTTTCGGCGACGACCTCAACAGGATGTTCTCTATAGGCAACCGTATAAAAGATGCGATAAGTTCTGTCGAGGGCATTGCAGACCTGAATGTCGAACAACAGATAGAGAGGCCTGAACTCAAAATCATCCCCAAGAGGGAAATGCTTGCAAGATACGGCATTCCTCTCGCCGATTTCAATGAGTTCGTAAACGTGAACATGGCTGGAGCAGTTGTTTCGCAGGTTTATGAGGAAAGAAAGAATTTCAACCTTGTAGTACGTGCAGATGAAGAAAACCGCGGAATAATGGAACGGATAAAAGACCTCATGGTAGATTGCCAGGATGGCACCAAGGTTCCCCTTTCTGATATTGCCGAGGTGGTCTCGTCAACTGGTCCGAATACCATAAACCGTGAAAACGTAAAACGCAAAATCGTAATCTCGGCCAATACCAGCGGACGCGATTTGCGCAGTGTTGTAAATGACATCCAGAAAAGAGTGGATGCCGAAATTGAACTGCCGGAAGGTTACCATATAGAATATGGCGGACAGTTCGAAAGCGAACAGAGTGCAAGCCGCATCCTGCTTCTTGCCTCTCTCATAAGCATTGTCATAATATTCCTGCTGCTATACATGCAGTTCAAGAACGCCGTGGAAAGCGGAGTCATATTGCTCAATCTGCCTCTTGCACTTATAGGCGGTGTCTTTGCCCTGCTCATAACTACGGGAGAGGTCAGCATTCCAGCCATCATAGGCTTCATATCTCTGTTTGGCATTGCAACCCGTAACGGCATGCTGCTTATAAACAGATACAACATGCTTTACAAAGAAGACGGACGTTCATTGCACGAAAGTATCATTACCGGTTCGTTAGACCGTCTTAATCCCATATTGATGACAGCACTCACCTCGGCATTTGCATTGATTCCGCTGGCATTAAGAGGCGATTTGCCGGGAAATGAGATACAAAGCCCCATGGCAAAGGTCATATTGGGCGGGCTGCTTACATCTACATTCCTGAATGCCTTTATAATACCTATTGTTTATGAGCTGCTGAACAAAAAAGATAAAGTTAAACAAGAAAAATAACAGAAAACCATGAAAAGGATATATATACTTTTGCTTCTGCTGCCGTTCCAGCTCAAGGCGCAACAGACAGAAGATGTTCTGAGGGCGGTAGAGGAGAACAACATTGAGTTGCAGGCACTCAGAAAAGAGAATGAAGCCGCTGTGCTGGAGGTCAAGTCACAGAATGCGCTGGAGAGCACCTCTGTTGAATACAGCCCGTTTTTCAGACGCGGTGTAGACGGTGTCGCATCATCTGAACTGGTTGTAAAACAGGGATTCGACTTTCCCACGCTCTATGCTGCACGCAGCAAGTCGGGCAAGCTGCAGCAGCAGGTGCTCGATTTACAATACCAGGTATCGCGCCGCGACATTTTGCTGGAAGCCAAACTGAGATGTCATGACCTGATCTATTTCAACAAGGTTGAAGGCCTGCTTGAGCAGCGCAGGAAAAATGCAGAGGAGTTGCTTGCACTTTACGACAAAAAACTTGAAGAGGGAGATGCTACCATCATTGAGGTGAACAAAATCAAAATGGACCGCATGAATATAGAAAAGGAGGCGGCAGAAATAGAAGCGGAAATGCATGCAGCCTTTCAATCTCTAGCCGCACTCAACGGCAATCACCCAGTCTCATTCGATGCCAGAGAGTACGGTTTGGCTGTAATGGACGGCACTCCAGAGGAAATAGCCGTAAAAATCATGGAATCAGACTACATGCTGCAGCAGGGAAAAGCCGCTGACATGGCCAGCGAACAGGAGGTTAAGGTAGTAAAACAAAACTGGATACCCAAACTCGAAATAGGTTACAGAAGAAACACAGACGTTGAATCGAGCAGCAACGGTTTCATGGTAGGAGCATCGCTGCCTATTTTCTCCAATGCAAGAAACGTAAAGATTGCAAAGGCAAGGCAGGCAAGCGCACGGCTGGAACTCGACAATGCCAAAATTGCAACGGAAAATCAGATTTATGCACTCATTTACCAGGCCCGTCAACTGCGCACAAGCATGGAAATATACGATACCGGGCTTATGTACAGCACGCTTGAAATGCTGCAGAAGGCTGTCAAGGCAGGAGAACTTTCAATAATAGACTATTACGTGGAGGCCGACAGCATCTATGAAAACCTCCACTCCTACCTGGACGTAGAAAGGGCATACCATAACGCAATGGCAGAACTCTATAAAAACGAACTGTAGAAAAATGCAAATCATCATACACAAGATTCCGGCAGATTGCCGGAATTTTGTTTTTTTAAAACAATTTATTTTCTTTGCGACATATTTTCCTATGGAAACTATTTATAAATATAATTATATACAAACAGCAAGCCGGGAGCAGTGGCGGAACTTGTTCAGACAATGCCAAGGCGCAGCGTGATTGTAAACGAAGTTTAAACTAAAAAGGCATGGAAAAATATCTTATTACAGGAGGAGTTGCCGGAGGAGCCACAGCGGCAGCAAGAATCAGACGCAACAGCGAAAAGGCTCAGATAATTCTGTTTGAACGGGGAGAACACATCTCTTATGCAAACTGCGGACTGCCATATTACATAGGAGGCGTAATTGAAGAAAGAGAAAGACTCTTTGTCCAGACTCCCGAGGCATTCGGGCGCAGATTCAACATAGACGTACGCACATCTTCAGAAGTCATATCGGTAAATCCTGCCGAAAAGAGCGTAACGGTACGCAAGGCAAACGGGGAGACATATACTGAACACTACGACAAACTTTTGCTTTCACCAGGCGCCTTTCCGGTCTGCCCCCCGCTCCCGGGCATAGAGTCAGAAGGCATTTTCACCTTAAGGAACGTAAAGGATACAGACCGCATCAAAAAATACATGGCAGAACATGAAGTGAAAAAGGCCGTTGTAGTGGGAGGAGGATTTATTGGACTGGAAATGGCTGAAAACCTCAGCCATTCTGGAGCCGATGTTTCGGTAGTTGAAATGGCAGACCAGGTCATGGGTCCCATAGATTACTCTATGGCTTCCTTCGTGCATCAGCACCTGATTCAGAAAGGAGTAAGGCTCTACCTCAGG
>JADINB010000074.1 GCA_017694275.1 Candidatus Egerieousia excrementavium
ATGGATAGCGGATTTCAGAGATCCGTGGACAAAGATTTTTTATTTCAAGCATCTGCCTCTTACAGACTTTGCAAAAAGACGGCACGAAAAATTGGAAAAAAAGGTTCTTGAAAGTGCAGACGGCATTGTGACGGTTTCAGGGCAGATTGCTGAAAGCTTCAGGAAGGTGACAAAAACACCGGTAACGGTCATACCTAACGGATTCGACCCGGAAGACTTTGCAAAGGCGCCCGATATAACTTCGCTGCCCGAATATGATTTGATCAAAGACAAGTTCCTGTTGCTGCATACCGGAATCCTCGCAGACGACGGCAATCCTGACATACTGTGGAAGGCTATAGCGGAACTTGCCGCAGAGGTGCCGGGATTCGGGCAGAAGCTGCAGATAAGGGTAATGGGGCAGACAGGCAAATCTGTAGAGCAGGCAGTGGAAGAGGCCGGCCTGCAGAAGTATTACATAAATATGGGCTACATGCCCCATTCTGTCATTCCAACCTGGCAGAGTGCTGCCTCGCTTCTGCTGCTGCCACTCCGCAAGGAGCCGGAGTCAGGCGGAATACTTACCGGAAAATTTTTTGAATATCTGGCCTCCGGCTCTCCCATTCTGGCTTTCGGGCCAAAAGATGGAGATTTGGCGGCCGCCCTTGCGGAAACCGGTGCAGGAGCCATTTTCCAATGGGATGAAAAAGAGGCGGTAAAAGAATATCTGCGCAAAAAATACGACAGTTGGCTCAAAGATTGCGGCAATCATACCGCATATAAATCAAAAAATATTGAAAATCCGCAAATTCTGCGTTACTCCCGCAGGGAGCAGGCAGCAAGACTGTCGGATTTGCTTGACAATATAACAAAAGAAGTTTAAACAATACGTTTTATGGGCTCATTCGGCTTTAAAAAGATACTGCCATACGCAGGCGCAATTTTACTCTTTGTCATTATTGCCTACGCTTATGCTCCCCAAGTGCTTCAAGGCAAGATTGTGAATCAGTCAGACATATCTGGCTGGACAGGCATGTCGCATGAAATAGTAACCCACAATGAAAACAATCCAGATGACCGTACGCTTTGGACCAACTCCATGTTCGGAGGCATGCCTGCAACCGTTATCTCGGTTGTCTACAAGGGAGATCTGACCCAATACCTGTACGATATTCTCTTTATTGGAGAAAGGCCTGCAAGTTATCTGCTGATAAGCATGATAGGAGGATTCCTGCTCTGCCTTGCCTTTGGAGCGAACATCTGGCTTGCCATACTCGGAGCCATAGCCATCACCTTCTGCTCCTACAACATGCAGATAATACAGGTCGGGCACAACTCCAAAATGGTGGCCATAGCCTTCATGCCTTGGGTGCTGGCGGCAGTGGTCTATGCCTACAGAAAATCCATGCTATGGGGGGCGCTCTTTTTTGCCTTTGCACTGAGTTTTCAGATAAAGGCCAACCATCCGCAGATAACCTATTACCTTGCAATGATTGTGGCTGGCTTTGTCATCTGGCAGCTATGTGCGGCAATCAAGGAAAAACTGCTGCCACGCTTCATTAAGGTGTCGGCGCTTCTGCTGGTTGCAGGTGCATTGGGCATCGCAACCAATATAAACCATCTGTGGCCCACATACGAATATTCGCACTACTCAATGCGTGGAGGCTCCGAACTTGCAGCCAAAGAGGGAGAAGAAAAAAGCGGAGGGCTGGACCTCGAATATGCCACAGCCTGGTCGTACGGAGTAGAAGAGACCATGAACCTTATGATTCCCAACTTTAACGGAGGGGCATCGGTAGGAGAGCTCGGTCCTGACTCGGAAACTTACAAGACCCTGCAGCAAAACGGCTACGCCGCAGACCAGGTTGTAAAGGCACTGCCTCTCTACTGGGGGCCTCAATCATTTACGGCAGGACCCATGTACATGGGGGCGATAACCATATTCCTGGCCATTTTGGGGCTTTTCACGGTAAGAGGCGGATCCAAATGGTGGATTGCGGCCGTGAGCCTGATTGCGCTGATGCTCTCCTGGGGTTACCACTTCATGCCGGCGACAAAACTGTTCTTCAACATTGCCCCGCTTTACAACAAATTCAGGACTGTATCAATGATACTTGTCGTTCTGCAGATTCTTCTGCCGCTGCTGGCCGTCATCTCCCTTAAAAATATTTTCTGCGACAACGGCAGCAGGTCTGAAACCGGACGCAAGAAGATAAAGCGGGCAATAATATGGTCTATGGGCATAACTTGCGGAATCTCGTTTCTGTTTCTGCTTATTCCATCGCTTGCCGGCAATTTCGTATCTGCGTCAGACTCGCAACTGCCGCAGATGATTGCAGGTTCGCTTGTAGAAGACAGGATTTCGCTACTCAGAAACGATGCCTTGAGAAGCATCCTTTTCATAGCTGTCGCAACTCTTGTAATCTGGCTGGGCCATACAGGCAAACTCAAGGGAAACCAGGCCATAATTATTGTCACATTCCTGATTCTTGTAGATTTATGGAGCGTAGACAGACGTTATCTGAACGGCTCCCATTTCGTAACGCGCAGAGAATTCAACACGACATTCGTACAGAGGCCCGTAGACAAGACCATTCTGCAAGACAAGGCTCCCGACTACCGGGTTCTTGACCTGACCACAGACCCGTTCAACGATGCAACTCCAAGCTACTACCATAAGACAGTAGGCGGTTACAGCCCGGCCAAACTGCAACGTTACCAGGATATCATAGAAAACTGCCTCTATCAGGAAATAGAGATGTTGTCGCGAAGGCTGGAAAGTGTACAGACTATGGAACAGGCACAAATGGCAATGGACAGTTACTATCCGGTACTGAGCATGCTAAACACGAAATATATAATCATAAACGGCTCGCTGCCCCCGCTTGTAAACCGGCATGCATTGGGGAATGCCTGGTTTGCAGACACTCTTGTAACGGCGCAGGGTGCACGCATGGAAATGGAGCTGCTCAAAGGCGCCGATCCTGCACGGGAAGCAGTTATAGAGCAGCGTTTCATGACACAGGAGTTTATGGGCAGCTGCCTGGCACATAATAACATAAGGCCCGACAGCAGTTCAACAATCTCGCTTGTCTCGTATGCTCCAAACAGGCTGGTTTATGAATACTCCAGCAACAGAGATGCCCTTGCCATATTCAGTGAGATATATTACCCTGAAGGATGGAAGGCCGTACTGAAAGAGAGCAACGGAAAAGAGTCTGAGCTGCCGATATTCAGAGCAGACTATATTCTGCGCGGGCTTTGCCTGCCTGCAGGAAGCGGAGAAATCACCTTTACATTCAACCCCGACAGTTTTGTAAAGGGAGAGCGCTGCTCTATGGCATCTTCCGCCCTGCTCTATGTAGCACTGCTGGCTCTTTTGGGGACAACATTCTATAATAAACTGAGAAGAAAAGATGGAAAACAGAGTATGTAGTCTTTTTAACATAAAATACCCGATAGTTTCGGGAGGCATGGTATGGTGCAGCGGATGGAGGCTCGCTTCGGCCGTAAGCAAATGTGGTGGACTGGGGCTTTTGGGGGCAGGCAGCATGCACCCCGACAATCTGCGTTACCATATAAGGATGTGCAGGGAAAATCTTGGGGAATTGCCATTCGGAGTAAATGTGCCGTTGCTATACCCCGAAATGGAACTGCTCATGAAAATTTTGATAGAGGAAAAGGTAAAGATTGTATTTACATCTGCCGGCTCTCCGAAAAAATGGACGCCATACCTTAAAGAGCACGGTATTGTTGTCTGCCATGTAGTTTCCAGCGCTCTCTTTGCAGAAAAATGCGAGAAGGCCGGTGTAGATGCTGTTGTTGCCGAAGGATTTGAAGCCGGAGGCCATAACGGAAGGGAGGAGACCACAACTTTATGTCTCGTGCCAAAGGTCAGGGAGGCCACATCCCTTCCTCTTCTGGCGGCAGGAGGCATAGCCCTCAAATGCCAGATAAAGGCTGTTGAAGCACTTGGGGCCGAAGGAGTCCAGATAGGCACACGCTTTGCCCTTTCGCAGGAGAGCTCTGCACACAGGATGTTCAAGGAGCACTGCACCTCACTCGGAGAAGGCGGAACCAGACTTCTGCTCAAGAAGATATCCCCTACAAGACTGGCATACGGCTCTCGCTTTACCGAAACCGTAGAAAAAATGGAAGCAGAAGGGGCGGACAGAGAGGAGATGATGCAATATCTGGGCAAAGGCAGGGCAAAAAGGGGTATTTTTGAAGGAGACATCAATGAAGGCGAGATAGAGATAGGACAGGCCTGCTCTCTTGTAAACAGCATAGAGAGTGTGGAACAGATAATGAAATCACTGATTTAAGACCGGCATGCTACAGCCATGCCCCGAGCATAATGACGATAATCGCCACAGGCGCTATATACTTTATCAAAAAGAATATAATGTCTATGGCGGCTTTCTTTAGCCTTACCGCACCAGACGAGGTCAGTTCATCGGAAACATTCGGTTTTTTGAGAATCCACCCTACGAAAATAACGGAGAAGAGGCCGCCCAGCGGCATAAGTACGTTTGCAGAGGCAGAATCAAGCAAATCAAAAAGGTTCTTGCCCAAAAGTTCTATGTGCAGCACATTGCCCTGCGAAAGGGAACAGAGTGCTCCGATTACAGCCACTACGACAAAAGAAATAATAACCGCCACCACTCTGTTGACCTTGAACTCTTCTTTGACATAGGCTACGGCAACCTCTATCAGAGATATGGCAGAGGTGATTGCAGCTATAAAGAGGACGAAGAAGAAAATCACTCCAAGCAGGTTTCCGAGCGGAAGATGCGAGAATATATATGGAAGCGTTACGAATACCAGCCCCGGACCCTGAGAGGGAGATATGCCGAAAGAGAAGACTGCCGGCATAATGGCCACACCTGCAAGCAGGGCAAACGTAGTGTCTGCAATTGCAGTCTGGGCGGAAATTCCCACAATGCTTTCTTTTTTCGCAACATATGAAGCGTAAGTTATTACCGTACCGCATCCCAGGCTCAACGAAAAGAATGCCTGTCCGAGCGCATCCATAAAGGTTTGGGACGTAACCTTTGAAAAATCGGGATTAAACAGGAACGACAGCCCTGCTCCGGCTCCCTTCAACGTTACAGACCTTATGGCTATAATTACTATCATTACAAAAAGGGCCGGCATCATCACCTTTGAAAAACGCTCTATTCCCTTCTCTACCCCAGCAAGGAGCACAAGACAACTCAGGACCAGAAAGACAAGCATGTAGATTATGGGGCCCAATGGAGAACTTATGGTGTCGCTGAACAGCGAACCCAACTGCTGGGAAGTGCCGGAAAAGGCCCCGGTAGCCGCCTTTACCATGTAATCGATTGTCCAGCCGCCTACCACACTGTAAAACGAGACTACCAGTATGGGAGTAAGTACAACAAAAATTCCCATGAAATTCCATTTGGAACCGGGTGAGAGTTTTCTGAAGGCCCTGAAGGCATTTGCACCGCTCCTGCGCCCTATCGTAAACTCCGAAAACATTATGGGCAGACAGATTATAAAGACAAAAAAGAGGTATATTATGATAAAGGCTGCCCCGCCGTTGGTTCCAAGCAGATATGGGAACCTCCATAGATTGCCGAGACCTATTGCCGAACCGGCAAGCGCAAGCAATACGCCTACCCTGCTTCTGAAGTTGTCGTTATGCTGCTCCATAATATGGTGATTTTGGTTTATCTCACTCTACGGTATATTATAAAACTGAAATCTATGCCGTTTTCTTCGTCGTGAATCTTCCCGCTGTCAGAAACCACCTGCCACTGCCTGCCGTCGATTGCCGGAAAAAAGGTATCAGCCTCTGCCGCAGAGGCATGAATCCGTGTTATGTAAAGTCTGTCGGCATGGCTGAAAAGTGCATTGTAAAGCTGCCCGCCTCCCATCACGAAATATTCCTCCCCAGACTCTTTTGCTCTCTTTACAAGAGAATCCAAATCGGCACACAGTTCAAAAGAGGTATTGCTGCCCGGTTTTATGGCCGAAAGCGCCTTCTGTATCTGCTCATCAGGAAGCCCCTTGCCGCTTACCACAATATTGCGTCTGCCAGGCAGCGGACGCCCTATCGAGTAGTATGTATTTCTGCCCATTATGACCGGATGAGAGGTAGTTACAGATTTAAAGTACTTCAAATCCCGGGAAATATGCCACAAAAGCGCGTTTTTACGGCCTATTGCATTATTGAGGTCTACAGCAACTATTATCGAAAGCATCTTGCAGAAATTTACGATTATACTGCCACCGGCGCCTTTATTGCAGGATAAGGGTCATATCCTGTCAGTTCGAAATCTTCATACTCGAAACTGAAAATATCCTTCTGCTTACCGTGGATTATCATTTTCGGCAATTGGCGCGGAGTCCTTCCCAGCTGGGTCTGCACCTGTTCAAAGTGGTTCAGGTAAATATGTGCATCTCCAAGCGTATGTACAAAATCTCCCGCAGTATAACCGCATACCTTTGCCACCATCATGGTAAGAAGTGCATAAGAGGCAATGTTAAAGGGAACACCGAGAAAAAGGTCAGCACTTCTCTGATACAGCTGACACGAAAGGCGGCCGTCTGCCACATAAAACTGGAAAAGCGAATGGCACGGAGGAAGAGCCATGTTGTCTACGTCGGCAACATTCCATGCCGAAACAATATGGCGTCGCGAATCCGGCTTCTCCCTTAGCGACTGCATCACATTGGAAAGCTGGTCTATCTCTCCGCCTCCCGGCGTTTTCCAGTGGCGCCACTGCGCACCGTATACCGGGCCGAGATTGCCGTTTTCATCTGCCCATTCATCCCAGATTGAAACTCCGTGCTCCTTTAGGTATTTTATATTGGTATCACCCTTGATAAACCACAGCAGTTCATAGATGATAGATTTCAAATGGACTTTTTTTGTAGTCAGCAGCGGGAACCCCTCTGAAAGGTCGAAGCGCATTTGGTATCCGAATATGCTCTTTGTACCGGTACCGGTACGGTCGCTCTTAAGAGTTCCCTCCTTCATCACTTTATTCAGCAACTCTAAGTATTGTTTCATCCGTGAGATTTTTATCCCCCAAATATAGGACTATTTTTCTAATACTCCTCTTGAAAAATCCTCAGAATTATCGGCAGATGGTCGCTTACACCACCGTTGTATCGGGGCCCTGTCAATGTCCTTCTCACCTTAAGGCCCAAATATGCCGGATCATCTTCGAGCAGATAATCCGGCGCAAAAATTTCCACTCCCCCAACCGAATTGAACCAGCGTCCGCAGTAGAGGTTTTTCGAGAGCAGGATATGGTC
>JADINB010000075.1 GCA_017694275.1 Candidatus Egerieousia excrementavium
ATCCACCAAACGCGCAGCAAAACAGCACATGCATCTGAACCGGAGCAAAACTCAAAAAATCCACTGCAACACATTGAGAAACTTTCCATTGCACGGATTAAGCAAACATCTCTCCTGGTTCAGATGCAGCAGAAAAGAGGAGCATCTGAACCGTGCAGAAAGGCAGAATCCGGCAGCCAACTCACTCACAACAAACGTGTTGCAAGAATTTCTGCAACTACACCTGTGGTTCAGATCCCAACCGGTTTTGGAACACCGCGGAATGCAAATGCGCACTGGAAACACTTCTGGCAGGGGTATCCACCAAACACGCAGCAGAACAGCACATGCATCTGAACCGGAACAAAACCCAAGAAATTCACCACAACTCATTGAGAAACTTTCCATTGTGAGGCTTCATCAAGCATCTCCCCTGGTTCAGATGCAGCGGAAAAGGAGAGCATCTGAACCGTGCAGAAAGGCAGAATCCGGCAGCCAACTCACTCACAACAAATGCGTTGCAATACTTTCAGCAACTACGCCAGAGGTCAGATACTGCAACAACAACAAAAAAGCAGACAAGGCATTATCATAAACAGGAAGAAGCCACACAAACATACAACAAACGAAACCGAAATAAATTACGACAGAACCAATCCAAAGCTGAGCTGATACTATCGGAATATCCTGTATCTGTCCGAACTCATAAATATTTCAGTAATTTTGAATTATCCGAAAATTTCTTATATTTGTGAACACTAATTATTAACCTAAATACTAATAATCATGGAAGAAAACACAAACAACGCACAGGCCGGTAATCCTAACGGAGGCCAGACAGTAATCATCAACCAAGCGGCGCCTAAGAAAGGAAACGGAATAGGAGTTGCAGGTTTTGTATTGGCATTGATAGGCTTGATTTTCTGCTGGGTTCCAATTTTGAACTGGATTCTTTGGATCCTCGGAGTAATTTTCTCATTTATAGGAGTATTCAAGAAACCTAAAGGATTGTCTATTGCAGGCTTGATCATATCATTTATCTGGATTATCATTTGGGTTGCTGTCATAGGGACAATAGGGGCAGCACTTTAATAACAGCCAAAACAATTGAAAAACTGAAAACGGGTTGCACTTCACAAGGAGGGCAACCCGCTTTTCATATATTGCCAGACAATCATCTGTCCGTCAACATCCTAACTCTTCTGCCGAACATACTCCTTCAAAGCCTTTTTGGCCTTTGGAGCGAGAATAAAGAGCATAAGCATTGTAGGGAAAGCCATAAGGGCATACGACAGGTCTATAAGGCTTACTGCAGTCTTCAAAGGTATCATCGCAGCCACTATCAGCATAAGCAGGAAAAAATAATTGTAATATTTCGCATACTTTGCGCCAAAGAGAAAGCCGGCACATTTCACTCCATAATATGAGTATGAGAACATGGTAGAAAACGCAAAGATAAACACCATGAGCATAAGCAGATAACTTCCATATCCTGGAATAGAGGCTTCAAACGAGTTCAAGGCAATCTCAAGCCCTTTCACCTCTCCGTCTGCGACTGTATAGTCTCCGGCAATAAGAATGGCTAGTGCCGTAAGGGTGCAGACGAGGCCGCTGTCTATGGAAGGGGCAATCATGGCAATGAAACCTTCCTTTACCGGTTTGTCATTCCTTGAGGCACCGTGCATCATACTGGCTGTACCAACTCCGGCTTCATTCACGAGAGCCGCCCTGCGTGCACCGATTATAGCAACACCTATGAATCCGCCGAATCCTGCACGGAAACTGAATGCTCCTTCGAAAATATCGGCAAAGACTCTGGGAACCTCCGGAAGATTCGTACATATTATATAGAATACAAGTACAAAGTACATTCCCACCATCAGAGGTACAATCATTGAAGATATTTTCGCAATACGCTTGATGCCTCCAAGTATGACTGCTGCAACTATCAGGCAGATTGCCAAGCCTATGACAAAACGGAGCATAAGAGTATTTTCAATCCCTGCAGGAGTAGTGAATGTTGTTATTATCGCCTCTGTCAACTGGTTAGACTGCATCACGCACAGCGTGCCTATCAGTCCGAAAAGAGAAAAGAAGACAGCCATTGGCTTCCATTTCGGCCCCAGACCGTTTATCATGGTATACATTGGACCTCCCTGCAGTTCTCCTGACGAGTCCTTGCCGCGATACATTATGGTAATGGTCCCTTCAAAAAACTTTGTAGCCATTCCCACAATGGAACTTACCCACATCCAAAAAATTGCGCCAGGGCCACCCATTGTAAGTGCTATCGCCACGCCTGCAATGTTTCCCATACCCACAGTAGCAGCTATTGCGCTGGTGAGAGCCTCGAATGAACTTATCTGTCCGGATTTGGAGTCTTCTTTCTCGCGAAGCGATTTTATCGCCCGTCCGTAATAGCGGAAAGGTACAAATCCAGAATAAACCAGAAAGAAAAGGCCTCCGCCTATCAAAACGACAAATAGCGGATAACCGCATATAAGGTCACTGAGCCAAACTATGGCATCACCTATTTTTTCAAGAAAATTTCCCATTACACTTCCGATTTAAATTTCAATTACAGTACAATCTGTTGCGTAAATCAGTTTAACCCGCGATTGGCAAGCAAAGGCTCTATATCTGGCTCTTTCCCCCTGAAGTTCAGGTAAAGCTGCATGGCCTCTTCTGAGCCTGCCTTTTCGAGAATCTCCTTTCTATACCTTTCCGCAACCTCGTGATTGAAAATATCACCTGTTTCCTTATAAGCATCATAGGCATCGGCATCCAGAACTTCGGCCCAGATATAGCTGTAATAACCGGCCGTATAACCGCCACCAAAGGTATGGTTAAAATAAGTACTTCTGTATCTTGGCGGAATTTGCCTGATCAATCCGCGATTTTCCAGCACCTTGGCTTCGAAGGCTTCAACATCCAAGTCTTCGGGGATCTGCTTGAGAGAATGGAAATCCATATCCAGATATGATGCAGCCAGATATTCCACAGTTGCAAAACCTTGTCCGAATTTAGAAGCCTCCTTTAGTTTTTCTACAATATCCATGGGAATTGTTTCGCCTGTCTTGTAATGTTTTGCATATACGCCCAGCACCTGAGGCTCAAACGCCCAATGTTCATTCAGTTGAGAATGAATCTCCACAAAGTCGCGCGGATAGCCTCTCAAACCCTGATACCGCACGTTTTTCATAAGATTGTCTATACCGTGGCCGAACTCATGGAAATATGTTGCTACCTCATCCATGGTAAGAAGTGCAGGCTCACCCTCCATGGGTCTGGCAAAATTTGCAACGATAGTAACCAGCGGAAGCACCTTTTTGCCATCTTCATAATATGAACCTCTGAATGTACCGCACCAGGCACCTCCCCTTTTTTCACCGGGACGGGCAAACATGTCAAAGAACACTACACCCATTTGCGATGAGTCTCTGTCGAAAACTTCAAAGGCAACCGCTTCTTCATTGGGAAGCGGCACATTTTCAAGTTGCTTGAATGTAAGTCCGTAAAGACGGTTTGCCACATAGAATATCCCTTCCCTCACATTCTCAAGTTTAAAATAAGGAGCAACCTGAGATTCATCTATGTTGTATTTTTTGGCCATGGCCTTTTGAGAATAGTATCTCCAGTCCCACGCCTCCAGGTCTATTCCAGACTTTTCCTCCGTGATCAGCTCTTCCATAAGCCTGGCCTCATTTTTTGCCGCAGCAATGGCAGGTTTCCAGATTTTGTCAAGCAAATCATATACTGCCTCCGGAGTTTTTGCCATCCTGTCGTCCAGCATATATGCTGCACAACTCTCATAACCCATGATCTGCGCCTTCTTGAGTCTCAGTTCCACAAGTTTTTTTATGACATCCTTGTTGTCATACTCGTCGTCATGATTTGCCCGATTCAGATAAGCAGTAAGTATCTCCTCACGCAACTTGCGGTTGTCTGCGTTTGCCAGAAACGGCATTACACTCGGATTATCCAGCCCGAATATCCACTTGCCTTCCATACCGGCAGCCTTTGCCCTTGCTGCCGCATCTGCAATCTGAGCATCCGTAAGGCCCTTCAGATCTTCTTCATTCTCCACTATCAGCCTGTACTCCGCAGTCTGTTGCAGGAGATTCTGCCCAAACAGGAGCTGCTGTTTCGCAATTTCCGCATCCACCTCTTTCAATTCAGCCTTCCGCTCTTCAGGCAGTTCAGCGCCGGACCTTTGAAAATCCTTATAGACCAGCGTAACCAGCCTGTACTGGTCTGGTTCCAGGCCAAGTGAATCGCGCCTGTCATAAACGCTTTTTATTCTCTTGAAAAGTCCTTCATTCATGCTTATATCACTGAAAAGATTGCTCAACAGCGGTGAAAGTTCCTTTGAAATGGTTCTCAACTGTTCATTTGAATTGACTCCGTTGTCGCTGCTGAAAACCGCTGAAATGCGGGAGAGCAGTTTGCCTGAATTGTCATAAGCGACAATCGTATTTTCAAATGTAGGTTCTTCGGGATTGTTTACGATAGAATCGATTTCGCTGCGTAACTGCTCCATTGCCACCTTATATGCAGGCATGTAATGTGCAGGTTCTATCTTATCGAAAGGGGGGATACCGTACGGTGCGTCCCAGTTTGACAAAAGCGGATTCTCACCGCCATTTTCACATGCACATACACACATTCCGGCGCAGAGCAAAGAGACAAAAAGTTTTTTCATAAGTATAAAATTACGTTTACTCAAAATATGCAGGTCAAATATACGAAGAAGCCGAGAGCAGAGCAAAAATATTTGCCGCCCCATTTGGAGATATAAAAAACGAAGTGACAGATGTGAGAAGCCTGCGCAGTGCAAACTTGTTTGCACCAGCAATGGCTTCTCGCAGATGTGTGTGCCGCAAGGCACACTTATATCTCCAAATAGATACGGGCAGGCAACCGAGACTGCTCTGCCGAGGCGCTACAGTAT
>JADINB010000076.1 GCA_017694275.1 Candidatus Egerieousia excrementavium
GAATGTCAGGGCCGGAGGCTTTATTCTCGGCGACGAGGCCAGCGGAGGAGTTCTGGGCAGAAAACTTGTATCGGACTTTATAAAAGGGCTGCTTCCAAAAGAGATAGAGGATGAGTTTGTAAGGCGTTACAACCTTGATTATCCCAAGATTGTGGAAAAGGTTTACAAACAACCGCTTCCAAGCCGGTTTCTTGCCTCTTTCTCTCCGTTCATAAATGAATTCCGCTCGCATCCGCACATTGACAACCTGCTTAGAAGCAGTTTCGGAGAATTCTTTACGAGAAACATATACTCATACGATTACAGGAAATATGAGGTAAACCTTGTAGGTTCCATTGCGTATTATTATGAGGATATACTTAAGGATGTCGCTGTACAGAAAGGGGTCAGAATCGGAAAAATACTGAAGACACCTATAGAAGGCCTGGTTGAATATCATAAAAATATAATCTAAAGCATACATTATGAAAGTAACAGAACAATCATCTCTCTATTCGAATTTGGATACGATGTCTACAGCAGAACTGCTGAAGAACATGAATAACGAAGACAAGAAGGTTCCGGTTGCGGTAGAGAGCTGTATCCCGCAAATAGAAAAACTTGTAGACGGTATTGTGGAAAGGATGAAGAAAGGCGGACGGCTTTTCTATCTCGGTGCCGGTACGAGCGGAAGGCTCGGTATTCTCGACGCATCGGAGATTCCTCCCACGTATGGTGCACCTTATGACCTGATAATAGGCCTTATCGCCGGCGGAGATACTGCAATCCGCAAGGCAGTTGAGAATGCGGAGGATGACATGGCACAGGGATGGGCAGACATGCAGCCCTATCATGTGGGCCAGAACGACGTGGTTGTCGGGATTGCCGCTTCAGGCTCGACTCCTTATGTCATAGGAGCGGTAAAGGAGGCCCGTAGCAGAGGTCTTCTTACTGCGTGCATTACCTGCAATCCGGATGCGGCCATAGCAAAAGAGGTTGACATTCCCATAGTGGCAGTGGTCGGTCCAGAGTTCGTAACCGGAAGTACAAGAATGAAATCGGGTACTGCACAAAAACTTATACTCAACATGATTTCCACCTCGGCCATGATAAAGATGGGGCACGTAAAGGGCAACAAGATGGTGGATATGCAGTTGAGCAATGCAAAACTGGTTGACCGCGGAACCAGAATGATCATGGATGAGACAAAGATTACAGATTACGAGTATGCCAAGTCTCTGCTGCTCAAGCATGGTTCTGTAAGAGATGCAGTAGATTCATATCTGGCTTCGAAAAAATAGCCGGGCCGATGTTTGCAGGAGAATATCCCTCGCAGTTGCTCGAAAATGCGGTGGAGCAGTTTGCTTCGTTGCCAGGTATCGGGCGCAAGAGTGCGCTCCGGCTGGCGTTGCACCTGCTCAGGCAGCCTGTTGAGAATGTAGAGCGTTTTTCCGGCGCCTTTACTGAATTCAGAAAAGGGGTGAAGTATTGCAGGGAGTGCAACATGATAACAGACAGCGAAGTCTGCCCGATATGCGAAGACGGCAAGCGTGACTGTTCAGTCATCTGTGTAGTGGAGAGTGTCAGGGATGTGTTGAGCATAGAGCGGACAGGCCGCTACCATGGGCTGTATCATGTGCTTGGAGGCATAATTTCTCCGATAGACGGCATAGGCCCGTCGGATTTGCCGATAGAGAAACTGGTGGAGCGGGTAAAGTCAGGAGCAGTGCAGGAGGTCATACTTGCGCTCAGTACGGGAATGGAGGGTGAAACCACGGCATTCTACCTGTATAAGAAGCTCTCGGGACTGGATATAAGGATAACGGCCATTGCACGCGGTATCGGTTTTGGTGACGATTTGGAGTACGCCGATGAGCTTACGCTCGGAAAGAGCATAGAAAACAGACAGTTATTTAAATTTTAACATAATCTATTAACCTTTTTTGACATGCAACAATTTCCTTTATGGCTTTTGATACTCTCGTTTGCTCTCTATGTTGCGCTGATGTTCTTCATCTCCTATCTGACATCGAGAAAAATGGGGGCAAATTCATTCTTTTCCGGTGACAGGAAGGCTCCGTGGTTTGTGGTTGCCTACGGTATGGTGGGCACTTCAATTTCAGGAGTGACTTTTGTCTCTGTCCCCGGAAATGTAATGTCACAGAATTTTTACTACATGCCGCTGGTTTTCGGTTTCGTGGGAGGCTATATTCTCATAGCCAAGATTCTGCTTCCATTGTATTACAGAATGAACCTGACTTCGATTTATACATATCTCGGCGAGCGTTTCGGAATGAATTCATATAAGACAGGCACATCGGTATTCATGGTTTCCAGAATACTCGGAGCGGCAGTGAGGATATATGTGGTAGCCCTCGTGCTTTATGCCTTCATTCCCAAGAGTCCGGAATGGCAGACCCATTCCATTGCGGATATTCTGCTCTTTTCGGTAGTTGCCTTTGTCTTCCTCGTGATTCTCTATTTCTATACATACAAGGGCGGAGTAAAGACTATCATCTGGACAGATGTGCTCCAGACTACCTTCATGCTTCTTGCCGTATTCCTTTCAATATATTTCATCTGCAAGGAGATGAACTGGGGGCTCAGAGACATGGTCGCAGCAGTGGCAGGCGGTGAGAATGCGAATATTGCGGGAACAAAGTTCTCCTCACTTTTCGATTGGGAATGGAGTTCCGGCACCAATGCCGTAAAACAGTTCATCGCCGGAATTTTCATGACGGTGGCCATGACGGGCCTCGACCAGGGTATGATACAGAAAAGCCTGGCTTGCAAGGATATAAAGTCTGCACAAAAAAACATGTACTCTACAAGTGTGATTACAGTCTGCGCCAACTATTTCTTCCTGCTTTTGGGTGCGTTGCTCTGCATGTATCTGCAGCAGCTCGGCGGAATGGCTGCCATAGGTGCTGAAAAGACAGATGAGATATTCCCCACGATAGCCAGCCAGTATCTGGGAATAGGAGTGGGAATCTTCTTCCTGATAGGTCTGATTTCGGCTTCGTATCCGAGTGCGGGCAATGCCCTGACCTCTCTTACCACCTCTTACTGCATAGACTTTGCGAGATTCTCCACAAGGACAGATATGGACGACAACATGAAGACCCGTTTCAAGAACAAGGTACATGCGCTGTTTGCCGTCATTTTCTTTGTGATAATGGTAATCCTTTACATAGTGAGCAGCGATGCTGTTGTCAATCTGGTTTACAAGCTTGCATCGTATACATACGGGCCTCTGCTCGGAATGTTCTTCTTTGGCATATTTACCAAATATAAGGTAAAGGACAAGGCCTCTCCCTATATTGCAGTTGCAGCTCCCGTTCTCTGCTTTGTAATCAATTCGCTCTGCAAGGCACTCTTCAATTTTGAACTGGGCTTTACGCTGCTTATAGTCAACGGTTTACTTACATTCCTTGGTCTCTATCTCTTCCGTAAGGGCAAGATTGCGGAAAGTCCGAAAATTTGATGAATTATATAGAATTCTTCTTTATAGCGGCAACCCTCTCGTTCGACACCTTTGCGGTCTCTCTGGCGGGAGGGTTGACTCTTGTCTCTGCAAGTGCGGCAGGAAAGGCAAGGATCATACTCTCGTTTGCCCTTATGCAGTCTTCTTTCTTTGCGGCCGGATGGTATACAGCCTCACTCTTTGCGCATGTAATAGCCGCTTGGGACCACTGGATAGCGTTTTCAATTCTCTTATTGTTGGGAATCAAAATAATAGCAGATTCCATAAAGTCTGCAAAGTGTGGTCAGGAGAGGAAAAACATAAATCTGCTCAACGGCAGGCAGCTTCTGCTGCTTTCCATGGCAACCAGCATTGATGCCATTGCGGCAGGTATTTCCATGGCCTTTGCAGAATTCAACGGATTCAGAATATTGGTCGATATATTGATTCTGGCGGCAGTCACCGCCGCAGCTGCGATTGCCGGACTTTCTGGGGCGGCAAAGATAAAGGGAATATTCTGCTCCAAGGCTTCGCTTGTAGGCGGAGTCATTCTTATTCTGATAGGAACA
Organism: Candidatus Egerieousia excrementavium; assembly: GCA_017694275.1. Classification (GTDB taxonomy): domain Bacteria; phylum Bacteroidota; class Bacteroidia; order Bacteroidales; family UBA932; genus Egerieousia; species Egerieousia excrementavium. The sequence goes on from JADINB010000076.1 coordinate 4,012, forward strand.
AAGATATTGATAGAGCATATCTGTTAGCTTTGCAGGTTGTACCAGTGGCGTTTACCCTGTTTTTGAAAGTTGCCTGCCGCGCCTGTGAATGCCATTGCGACTGTTCTCTTGTATCCACAAGGCCAATAACTCACATATTGGTTGGAGAGATGGTGTTTTTGACGAATATTTTCATACCTTTGCGGCATGATCCAGAATATGTCATATAAATTGGAGAACCTTGTAATCGAGAAGGTTTGTGACTTGTGGGCTTTGGCACCGGAGGAGCTGAAGTCAAAAGTCCGACGGTGAAGCGCAGAACTCAGGCATTGATGCCGGAAAATGCTGATATTCACCGTTAAATCTGATTTTATGATAGAGATATTCTTCAAATCCAAAGGACATATAGTATCCTCGAATTCGGCTGCGCAGCTTGAAGAGCTGGGTTTCGATGACGTGTTGTGGATAGACCTTTTTGAACCTGCGGGCGAAGAGAAACGTGCCGTAGAGGATTTTCTTGAGACAACGCTTCAGAGCCGTGCACAGGCAGAGGAGATTGAGAGTTCGTCTCGTTACTCTGAGACTGATACGGCCATATTTGCCAATACGAACTTCATGATTCCCGGTCCTGACGACTACAGCATGGAAGGCGTTTCGTTCATTATTTCGGAAGGAATTCTGGTTACAATAAGACAGGCTCCGCTGCGTACGTTCACGGAGATGCAGCGTAAGGTTGTGCTTTCATATAGACTCTATCCGACTGGCTACCATATAATGGTTGCAATCCTTGAGGGGAGAATAGACCTTGACGCAGACATGATAGAGCTGATGAGCAAGGAGATAGCGCAGTTCAACAAACGTGTGAGCCTGGGTGAAAACGTCAACGAGGACTTTCTTCTGGATATTAACCAGCTGCAGGAGAATACCATGCTCGTAAGAGAGAATATAATAGACAAGCAGAGGATGGTCTCCGCAATTCTCAAAAGCGACAAGTTCCCGCGTGACATACATTCGAGGCTCAACGTGCTCATAAAGGACATCTCATCTCTGCTGAACCATATAAATTTCAGTTTCGAGAGGCTGGAATACATGCAGAATACCGTATTGGGCCTGATTAACCTGGACCAGAACAAGATTATGAGAATCCTGGCGTTTGTATCACTGCTTTTCATGCCGCCTACGCTTATTTCAGGCATATACGGTATGAACATAAAACTGCCGCTTCTTGAAAATTCGTGGGATGTGGCTGTTGTGTTGGGTATCATGTTCATCTCCGTACTTGCTGCCTCAATTCTTTTCAGAAAGAGAAAACGCAAGTAAAGGGCAGGGCAGTGGCCACTTACTTTTCCCTTGTTATCCTGTAGCCCAGTTTGACAACAAGTTTCAGTGTGTTGATTGCGGTGTTGCGGTCATACTCTTTTTCAGATTCCGGCAGCATGCTGTAGGGAACAAGGCACGGATGCAGTTTGCCTGCATCGTCGCGTTTCTCTCCGTACCGCCAGCCCTCGTCCATACGCCCCTTGGCCCACACTTCATGTACGTTTTCTGCAATCTGTTCGGTAAGTTCTCCAAGTGAGCCTGGCAATTCCACTCCGCTCAGGTCTGCAGGGGAGGGGATATACCGTTTTTCCATAGTGTTATCCATTTTCATTGATTGATTTTATAATATCCGGTAAAATCTTGATGAACCCTTCATCGAAACATGTTACATTCGGGTCTACTTCGCACAGGCGTTCCGACGAGCATATGTCAAGGTGGGCCATCTTGCAGCCCTTAAGTTCCTCCTTGTACTCCTGGTTTCCGGCAGCCTTTTTCTGCTCTTCGGGAGTGAGTGCCCTGTATCGCATGAGCAACTGTTCCATAACCCAGCGGTTATGTTCTGTCTTTGAAAGAAGATCCACGTCACGCAAATCGAGTTCTTCTTCTCCGCAGTAACCTATGCTGCGCAATTTGGACCAGATGGTGTTCGCGTTGTATAGGTTGCTCCAATACTTGGCAATGTCAGACTTGCCTCTGGTGGACTTTACGCTTACATCTGAAATTGAAAGATTTATTTTTACCCTCTCATACATTGTCCCGTACTGGCTGCCCAGTATCGCGGCTATCTTTTCCTGAGTGCGCACCATGGTGTCGCTGTATGCCTCCCTTGCCATTCCGAACGCCTTGAGATTTCTGTAATAGAGATTCTTGACATTGTTCCTTGAGATGCTGTCTATTATGGCTGAGTTATGATATTGATAGACAGGTACTCCTACAGCATTTTCATAGACACTTTCCGGAAGGTATATTGCGGAGGCCACGCTCCGGTTGTCGTCAGGAAGGCAGATTGCCACAGTAAGCCTCTTGTGCGGATCTGTGGCTGCATCGTGAAGAAAATCATGAATCTCCCTCTCTTCAATGCCCCTTTCGACAAATTCCCACTCTACATCTATGAAGTCTTTTCCGAGATGGCTTGTACTCTCCTGCGGTCTGGAGTTATGCCATCCCTCTTCTGAAGCAAGAAGGGAAATGCTGTCATTTCTTGTTACTTCTCTCCATCTGCATAGCGAAAACAGTTCCTTGAAGCGTCCCTGGAAGTATCTGCGCTCCCTGCAGCACTCCGAATCTATAAAGGTGATTCTGCTTCTTTTTGCGGCAGATTTTACAAAATTCGGGTAGTGGGCCAAATGTGCGGCTTCGATTGCAAGTGCCACACCCATGCGGGACATTCCTGCAATTACAAGGTGTACGGTATCTTCCGAATCAGCGCCAATAGGGCGTTCTCCTTCAAGCGGAAGGTATTCAGATGCCTTTAGATCGCCTTCGGCAAGAGATGTGTTTACGAAAACCCTTTGGGCCCATAGTTCGTAGAAGTTCATGGGCTTGAAATCTATTGTCTCGCGAATCTGGTTGCTGATGTCTGAATACTGGAATATGGAAAATGAGGTCTGGTATTCGAAAAGCAGGCGGCAGATGAGTTTCTTGCCGGATGCCCTTTTTTCAGCCCCGGCCAATATTCTTGCTGTCTTCTGAAGTGCCGTAAGATTGAGGGCGTCGCGGTTGCTCTCGCAGTTTTCCCCAATGCTTTCTCCAAGAATGAAAAGTTCCATGGCCCATTCCGGGTGAAGTTCTTTCAGGTCATCTCCCGAAGTGCGGTCTCCTGCATAGATTACCACCTTCCTCTCTTCGTCAGGTCTCAGAAATGAGAGCACTCTCCTGCGCAGCTCCTCTACATTGCCATTGGTCTGTATCAGTATGTAGTCTGGCTTTTCGCTTCTGGCAAGAAGCTGGCGTATTATAGACGGGACAGATTCATGCGCACCGATTATCACCATGAATCTGCTCCTTTCCAGAGTCGCGTCGTATCTGGCCAGCCCGCATCTCCATTTGTCCACATACCTGTCATACCATCCCACTATGGAGGAGATAAGGATTCCGTTCATGAAAATTCCTCCCGATATGGCCAGCAGCAGACCTACCGCACGTCCGAACCCATAGGTCATATTCTGGTTGCCCGGGTCTATGAAATGGTAAAGCACAGACCACCATAGCGGAGGCCTGTCTATTGCAAGCCCCCCTTCTGTCGAGAGTTCGTCGGGGCTGAAGAGGCCGGCCACCTCCAACAGACAGAGACATAGCCATACAAAAAGCGGCAGGCACATCACTATTGCAAAAATGCGCAGAACGGTGGAAAATCTCCCCTGTATCAGTTTTCTGTCCCACTCGATTCTGCGTCTGAAAACATGTCTTGTCATCGCGCTCATTTTTACATGCGCCAAATTTAGCACAAAAATGTGATTCTATTTGGGAATGTGAGTAATATTCTCTATTTTTGCGCACTCTTTTGAGATTA
>JADINB010000077.1 GCA_017694275.1 Candidatus Egerieousia excrementavium
ATATTATGCCTTATAGAGAGAAAAGTATAGAAAAGTTGTATTACACTATCGGCGAAATCTCCGAAATTCTGGGTGAGAGCACGTCGCTGGTGAGGTTTTGGGCCCAGAAGTTCCCGGATTTCATAAAACCTGCAAGAAACAAGAAGGGGAACAGGCTTTTTACGGCACAGGACCTTGCCAATTTCAAGATTATATATCATCTGGTAAAGGAGTGCGGCATGACGCTCGATGGGGCAGACCGGCGGATGCATGACAATATCGGAGGTGAGGACAGGAGAGTGGAGGTGATTTCAAAGCTGCAGAACATAAGGGCAAAACTGTTGCAGATTTCTCAGGAACTTTCCCAAAAACAACAGACAATATGATTACTGCAAAAGAGTTGGTGGAACCTATAGAAATTATGGCGCCGCCGTGCACCCAGTCTCGCTGGGACAATTCCGGATTTTCGGTAGGAGATCCCGATGGGGCGGTTACGGCTGCCCTCATAGCTTTGGACTGTACGCCGGAAGTAGTCGCCGAGGCGGTGGAGAAGCGGTGCGACATTATAATTACCCACCATCCGCTTATCTTTGGCCAGATAAGGTCTGTCACGCGTGAGACATGGCTCGGAAGGACTGTCATGGATGCCATAAGGTCGGGCATAACGGTTTATTCCGCCCATACCAACATGGATCTGGCTGTTGGCGGAGTCAGCCATCTTATGGCAGACAGGCTGGGTCTGAAGGGGTGTGAACCGCTCGATGAAGAAGGCTTCGGTCTTGTCGGGAACCTCTCTTCGCCGGTTTGCGCAGAGGAACTGGTAAACAGGACAAAGAGTCTGTTCAATGTCGAGCATGTGAGAAGTTCAAGGCTCGCAGATATTCCCGTGACAAGGGTAGCAGTATGCGGGGGTAGCGGAAAGTCGCTTATTCCCAATGCAATGGCTAAAGGTGCGCAGGTCTATGTTACCGCAGATATCCCCTATCATGAATTTTATTGTGAGGATGGTTTTATGATACTGGACATAGGGCATTATAACAGTGAGTATAATGTCGTTCATTTGATAAAAGAGATACTTTGCAAAAAATTTCCTAACTTTGCGCTTTTCATTAGCGAGAAAAATATCAATCCTATATATTACTATTAAAGCTCTGATATGGCTACAAAGAAGAATAATACGGTGGTGCCCCAGGTTATAGAAGGGGAAACCTTTGCCTCTTTGCAGATAGCAAAGAACATGGATACCGACATGGAGGCAAAGTTGAGGCTTTTGTACAGATTGCAGAAGACAGATTCGCAGATAGACAGGATTTACATGCTCAGAGGCGAGCTGCCTCTCGAGGTGCAGGATCTTGAGGATGAGGTTGCGGGAATGGAGACCAGAATCGCCAATACAGCCAAGGCAATCGAGGAGGGAGAGCAGTTCATCGCTCAGAAAAAGCAGGATATGGTAAGCAGCAAGGCTCTCATTGAAAAATATGAAGCCCAGAGAAACAACGTGAAGAACAACAGAGAGTACGATTCACTTTCAAAAGAGATAGAGTATCAGGATCTGGAAGTTCAGCTTGCAGAGAAAAAGATAAACGACACTTTGAAGAGCAATGCCATAAAGCGTGAGCAGCTTGCAGAATACCAGGAAGAGGTTGACGGAAGAAAGGTGGATTTGGAGAACAAGAAAAAAGAGCTTGAGTCCATAGTTGAGGAGACCAGAAAAGAAGAGGAACAGTTGCTCAAGGAGTCTGAGGAGATTCAGAGCAAGATAGACCCGCGTCTTCTCAATGCATACAAGAAGGTAAGGTCCAATGCCAGGAACAAGCTGGCCGTGGTTACCGTAAAGAGAGATGCCTGCGGAGGATGTTTCAACAAAATCCCGCCCCAGAAGCAGCTGGACATAGCGGCAAGCAAGAAGATCATAGTATGTGAGTATTGCGGAAGAATCCTTGTGAGCCCTGAATTTGATAACGAGTAGTCTATGGATGAGAGACCCTATATTTTAAGGGAACTTTTCTTCAGACATATTGCACAGACATCCTCAAGCCCGTTAGGATTGAACATCTGCAGGGCGGAGGGTGTTTTTTTATACTCTTTGCCTGAGAAGGAAGGAGAGAGCCCGAAACGGTACATGGATTTGATTTCCGGTGTGTCGGTCAGCAACGTGGGGCATTGCCGCAAAGAGATTACTGATGCAATAAGGGAGCAGGCGGAAAAGTATTCCCACCTTATGGTTTACGGAGAGATGATACAGTCTCCGCAGGTGATGCATGCAAGGCTGCTTACATCTCTCCTTCCGGATAGCCTGCAGTCTGTCTATTATGTAAATTCCGGAAGCGAAGCCAATGAGGCGGCCCTCAAACTTGCAAAGAGGGTTACCGGGCGGCGTGAGATCGTAAGTTGCCGCAACGCCTATCACGGCAGCACCCAGGGCGTGCTTAGTCTTATGAGCGATGAAAATTTCAAAATGTCGTTCAGGCCTCTGCTGCCCATGGTAAGGCATATAGTTTTCAATGACATATCCTCTCTTGAAGCGATAACGCGGCAGACGGCGGCTGTTATTGTGGAGCCTGTCCAGGGAGAAGGCGGAGTGCAGATTGCAACGCAGGAGTTCATGGATGCACTCAGGAAGAGATGCACGGAGTGCGGGGCTCTTTTGATATTCGATGAAATCCAGACCGGATTCGGCAGGTGCGGCAAAATGTTCGCTTTTGAAAGATATGGAGTGGCTCCTGATATATTGACACTTGCCAAGGCTCTTGGCGGCGGGATGCCTCTCGGGGCGCTGGTCTCTTCAAAAGAATTGATGTCTGCATGGCAGGACAACCCCCCGCTCGGCCATATTACAACCTTCGGCGGCCATCCGGTCTGCTGTGCGGCTGCCCTTGCATCGCTCAGGCTGCTTGTGAACAAACCGTGGATAAGTGATGTTGAAAAAAAGGCCGGCATGTTTGTCAGGGGGCTCGAGAAGCATCCTCAGGTAAAGGAGATACGAACAGCCGGATTGTTGATAGCTGTTGATTTAAAAGACGAAGCCAAGGCAAAAAAAATACTATATTTACTGCTTGAAGAGGGAGCGATAACAGCTGTCTCTTATACACATCTCCGAGCCCACGAGACCCTCAA
>JADINB010000078.1 GCA_017694275.1 Candidatus Egerieousia excrementavium
GGATATAACTGTGCCCAGAGTGTTACGGGCGCCTGGGCAGACTATTACGGGCTTGATTTCGGCCTGGCCGTAAAGATATCGGCATCGTTTGGTGCCGGGATAGGCAGAATGCGCGAAACATGCGGGGCCGCCTGCGGAATGTTCCTGCTTGCCGGCATGGAGACCGGTTGTACTGATCCGGCAGACCGCGAAGGAAAAAGCGCGAATTATAAGACAGTTCAGTTTCTTGCAGAAAAGTTCAGAGAACAGAACGGATACCTCAGGTGCGCGGACATGCTGTCACAAATGAAAAACAAAATAGTTACAAAACCTGGTTATCAAGCAGAAGAAAGAAGCGAAGAGTATTATAAAAAACGTCCGTGCATACAGACCATACGGTCTGCATCAAGAATATATGGAGAATACCTTATGAACAAACAGCAGGTTGATTTGTTTGTCAAGAATAAAACCAAATATTGAAAATATGAAAAAGAGACTATTGTTTATTGCACTGTTCTGCACAATGGCTATTGGTGCAAGTGCACAGAACGGCTATAAGAATGCCATAGGAGTAAGGGGACTGCTCAACATAGACGTTTCGTACCAACGATATATTACCGCACAGACCAGGATTGAGGGTACAATAGGATTCGACTACTACGGCTTCAGCATGGCCGCAATGCACCAATGGACTTTTGAACTCCCCATCAATACAGAAGGCATATGGCAATGGTATGCAGGTGCCGGCGGAGGAATAGGCTCATGGGACAGGGACAAATATGACAAAGGGTTCAGTCTTGGGGCACTGGTTCAGGTGGGCGTGGAATACACATTCTCCAACATTCCGCTGCTGCTCTCACTGGATTATCGTCCGGGTTTCTACTTTCTGCCTGAAGGCAGGTTCGACTTCAGGGGGATAGCCGTCGGTGTAAGATATTGCTTCTAGGCATCGGCACGGCCATCCCTTTTCCCAAGCCCCATTTCTTCGGCGCGCTGCTCCATAAGGGCATAGGCCTGTGCTACGTTGTTTTCAATTTTACCGTCGAGGATGGCGTTTTTCACATATTCCTTCAATTCGCCTATTTCCCGGCATGGAGGAATATTGTAACGCTCCATTATCATCTCGCCGGTAACCGGGTTCTTGAAATTACGGATGGCATCTTTCTGCTCCACCTCTATGAGTTTCTGCTTTACCATGGCAAAATTATGCCTGTGCTTGAGTACGACCCTGTCGTTTTTGGAGGTAATGTCGGCCTCGCAAAGCGTCATGAGATCATCAATATCGTCACCTGCATCGAAAAGCAGCCTGCGGACGGCAGAATCCGTAACCTCATCCTGTACCAGAGCTATGGGGCGCAGGTGAAGCTGTACAAGTTTCTGCACATATCTCATCTTTTCATTGAGAGGCATCTTCAGCTGCCTGAATATTCCGGGAACCATTCTGGCTCCTATGAAATCGTGACTGTGGAAGGTCCAGCCGACAGAGGGTTCAAACCGTTTTGTCTGTGGTTTTCCTATATCATGCAAGAGGGCGGCCCACCGGAGCCAAAGATTGTCAGATTTTTCCGCAACATTGTCCACTACCTGCAGAGTATGTGCAAAATTATCCTTATGCCCCTTCCCGTCGACCATTTCCACTCCCTTGAGTCTGGAAATCTGCGGCAAAATTTCCGGCATCAGCTCCGTCTCTTCCAAAAGCCTGAGCCCTACCGAAGGTTTTGGAGAGAGCAGGATCTTGTGCAGTTCATCGCTTATCCGCTCCCTTGAAAGAATATCCAGCCTTTTCCGGTTGCGCCTGATCGACTCCAGAGATTCAGGCACTATGGAAAACGAGAGCTGCGAGGCAAACCTTATTGCCCGTATCATGCGCAAAGGGTCGTCGCTATAGGTAGTATCCGGGTCCAACGGGGTACGTATAAGTCCTGCCTGCAGATCCCTGACTCCATTGAACGGGTCTGCGAGCTTCCCGAAATCTTCCTCCTGAAGGCTGAATGCCAATGCATTAATCGTAAAATCCCGACGTTTCTGATCATCTTCCAGCGTACCGTTCTCCACTATCGGGTTTCTGGAATCGGCCCTGTAGGATTCCTTTCTCGCCCCGACAAACTCAATCTCCATACCCTTGTATCTGAACATGGCTGTCCCGAACCTCTTGAATACCGTAACCTTGCTCTTCACAACTCCGGCAACTTTCGTGGCAATTTCTATTCCGCTGCCCTCGACAACAATATCTATATCCTTGCAGTGACGCTGCAAAAAACAGTCCCGCACATAGCCGCCTATGACATATGCCCTGACTCCTGCCTCTTTGGCGACCTGCGAAACTATCCTGAATATGTCATTACTTAGAAACTCTACATTCTGCATAGCTGGGAATATCTGATATATATCTGTAACTGCCAGATTCCGGTTCAAGTTCAAAGGCAAATGTAACGATACTGTTTGTAACAACCAGATACCTGACCTTCAACACCATGTTGTACCGGCAAATCTGTTCTGCCGCCCCGTGTTCCAACCTTACATACGGAGCCTTGCATTCTACCGCCAGCAAAGGCTGCAAATTGCTGGAAAAGCAGACAATGTCGCACCTGTAGTCTTTTTTTCCCAGCTGTATGGAATACTCGCTTGCCATAAGAGAAAGAGGATAGCCCCTGGCATTGTTGAGCCACCGTATGAAATCCTGTCTCACTCTCTCTTCAGGAGTAAGGACAACATATCTTTTCCTTAACGGGTCAAACACCTGTTCTCTCTCTTTCATCTGCAATATGACGGTGAGCCAAAAGTAAAAAATTTTTGTCATTATTTATAAAATTATCAACTTTGTTTGCTTGAAAGCAGGCATTGATGGAATATTCAGACCTCATAAAGGAAATCGACAGCGGACAGTTCAGGCCCGTATACCTTCTTATGGGTGAAGAACCATACTACAACGACATTATAGTCGGGCATATTATGGACAAGGCGCTGCAGCCTCACGAACGTGATTTCAACCAGATGATTGTATATGGCTCAGACACCAATGCAGCAGAGATAGTGTCGATGGCAAGACGCTACCCTGTATTTGCTCCCAGACAGCTGATAATTGTGAAGGAAGCACAGTCTCTGAGCAAACTGGAGCCGCTGGAGGTTTATTTGCAGGCGCCTGCACCTGAGACCATACTTGTCCTGGTATATACAGGAAAATCTGTAGACAAAAGAAGCGGTTTTTACAAAAAGGCAAAGGCTACAGCCGAAATCTTTGAATCCGCGCCTGTCCCTGAATGGAAAGTGGCACAATGGATTATCTCTTATGCAGGACAGAAGGGAATAACGGTTCTTCCAGATGCCGCGGCCCTTATGGCTGAGCACACAGGCAACAGCCTCAGAAAAATAACATTGGAGATAGACAAGCTCTTAAAGGCAATCCCCGAGGAGAGCAGGCAGATAACAGTAAAGGAGATAGAAGAGAATATCGGCATAAGCCGCGAATTTTCCGCCTTTGAACTTTGCAATGCACTTTCGACCAAGAACGGTGACAATGCCTTTAAGATTGCGCGCCATTTTGGCGAAAACCCCAGAAAATATCCGCTGCTGCTCACATTGGGTGCCTTGTTTTTCTATTTTTCAAAACTCCTGAAAATACATGCGGTAATGAGGCAGGAGAATCTTGCGGCGCCAAGTGCCGTAAGGAAATCCGGGATTTACCCGTCACAGGAGAAGCAGTATCTTGCAGCAATAAGAAACTATTCATACAACAGAGTAATGGCGGTTATCGCCTATATAAAAGAGTGCGATTTCAAGAGCAAGAGTTCCTCAGCCGGAGTCGCCAATGAGGGAGACCTGCTTGTCGAGCTTGTTTCCAGAATATTGCATTGACACAGAAATATAACGGATTATGCCGCCAGCAGGGAATATGCCTTTGCGCCAGGCGGCAAGATGCAAAGCCGTCGAAGAATATGACGAAGGAGCGTATATTCATACGTGACTGAGGCATGATTCAATGACAATGCGGCAGATTGCCGCTTATAACGCATATTAATAGGGATCAACATCAATAATAATAGAATTACCCCCCCTCAACCCTTCAACAATATCACGGATCTTCCTTTTGTTTTCAAGCAGGGTCTTGTCGCGCTTCAGTTTAAGGTAAAAACATTTGAGCCATTCACCGCGCAACCTGTCTATGGGAGGCACAAAGGGGCCGGAGACCTCTCCGATATGGGCTGATGCAAGCTGTAATGAAAGGGTATTGGAGAGAGAATCAAGTTTCTTTATGGTCTTGCTTTTTACTGTAAGCTTTATCATGCGCACATAAGGAGCAAACCGGAATTCGACGCGCTCCATGAAAAGGGAATGGAC
>JADINB010000079.1 GCA_017694275.1 Candidatus Egerieousia excrementavium
GACAATGTACTTATAAAACAGATTACCGATTTGGCATTGCTTTCAAACAATATGCTAAAAGGTAAAGAGTTGAACGAGTTTGTCAACAGAAGTCTGGAAATTCTCAAATAGCAGTAACTACTGTGCAGATGACAGAGTCCGGCCGTTATTTTGATGCGGCCGGATTTTTTTTATCCGTCAGCAATACAAACAGACAGTGTGCTGCAAATGTCCCTGCGACGAGCCCAACACAGTCTGCAATGCAGTCTGTATAATCCATCGAGCGGTAATTTGTAAACCATAACTGGAAAAGTTCAGTCATGCATGCAAGCATAATCCCGGATAACAATATTGTCATGGAAGTCATGTACCTTTTGCCGTCAAAGGGATTGAGAATGTAAAGCAGAAACCTGAAGACCAGCGGATAGGGGAGAAACATTGCAAAATGGACCCATTTGTCGCTTCTTATTCCAAGAAAATATCCGCTGATTTGAATCTCCGTATCTGAAAAATCATACAGGCAGCAAAAAAACAGCACAGCAAGATAGAGAAGCATCAGTGCTGTTGAAATAAAAATATAGCGGCCGTACCTTTTCATACGGCCGCTATAACTGCAAAAATCCTGCCTTATATTTTAGTTGCCTGATTCTATGCTGGCTGCATATTTTGGAAGTTTTTTGATAACTTCACTCTCGTTACATGTTCCAAAATATCTTATGTCACCGGCGCCGGAAACTTCCAGATCCAGATGCTCCTTTCCATATATTCTGACACTTGAAGAACCGGATGCATTGGCAGTCCCCCTATTGGCTATCATATCTTTGGCATTTATTTCTGATGCTCCTGAAGCGTCAAGAGATATGATGTCTGTATGACCGCTTACCAATGCTTCTGCAGCACCTGACACTTCAATGACGGTTTCGCCCATAACATTTTCTGCATAGACTTCAAAGTTTGCGGCTCCGCTTATATCTGCATAAAGCTTTTCTGTATTTTTGACAATTTTCAAAGTCAGATTGGAAGCACCGCTTGCACTGCCGCTCACGCTGCCGAACTCTCCCTTTATCAAACCGTTAGATGCTCCTGAAAAGTCGTAATCCAGCATACTGGCAGAGATATTGATGCCCTTAAGGTCTGCAGCTCCGCTAAAGTCACATATGAACGTATTGTCAGCAGTAAAGTCGCCTATGGCTGTCAGTGTAGATGCTCCGCTGAAATCGAGCAAGTTGATCTTGCGCATCTGCAATTTTACCACAACTTCGTTTGAATTGTTGTAAAACCCTTTTCTAGGCAGATTCTTTGCACTGAGTATGAGTTTTCCATTTTCACATCTTATATCCAGATATTTTTCCAAATCTTCCTGATATGTCACAGTAACAGATTCTGTTTTACCGTATGTAACCTCAACTGTATAGTTGAAGCCGGATTTGATTGCTGTAATTTCTCCAAAATTGAATTTTTCGGTTTTCAAACCTGCAGCCGATGCTGCAAATGCCATACATAACGAGATGGCTAGCATGAAAAATTTTTTCATAACACTGTTTTTTAATTATTTATAATACGTTATTTGTTTTCGGCAAGGAATGTCCTCAATTTTTCCAATCCTTCGTTTTTTTTCCGGTAATACTTTCTTATTATTTCCTCTTTCTCTTCCTTTGAAATTTCCTCTGGCAGTTGCTCTTCTATACGGGTTTCATCTTCGGTCAAATCCTTTACAGAACGGATTATATCTTCCTTGATTGTATAATCCCTTTCTGCAGAGTTAAGCTGGTTTATCTCTTTTATAAGTATATAGTATTCCTCGATTTCTGCAATAGTATGCGTTTCGGTTTTATTTTCAGCTATATATAGCCCTACGGTAAGTAATATCGCAACCGATGCGGCTGCCAGGACTGCGTATCCCAGTATGACCTTACGGCTTTTTTTCTGCCTGACTCTTATCCCTTCCCTGATTCTAGAGAGCATCTGCTCTGAAAATCTGTCGGGCAGATGCTCTTTTGTGAGAGAATCTCTCTTTTTCTTCATGAAATCTTCCAAATTCATATCACTTCCTCCTTTATGGACTTTATCAGTTTTGCCTTGCCTCTCATATATATGCTCCTTACCGTATTTTCATTCAATCCGGTCATTTCAGCAATTTCTCGATATCCGTAATCCTCCATAAGGCGCAGCGTAAGTATTATTCTGTACTGGTCAGGCAAAAGCTTCATCTTTTTGCGGATTTTTTCTGCCAATAAGTCTTCATTTTCCTGGTTTGCTGAAATATCCTCATCCATTATTAGAAACTCTGTCGTTTCATCTTTATATTCATCCTTGAAAATGGAGTCTCGCTTTGCTTTCCTCAGAAAATCTATGGCCTTTCTCGTACAACATGTCGCAAGATAGGCTTCCATGTTCTTTATGCTGTCAACTCCTTTAACACGGTATAATCCTACAAAGACTTCCTGGACAATATCCTTGGCATCGCTCTCACTGTTTAAAATCCTGAAAGCAGAACAATAGACCTTTTCTCCGTATTTGTAAAACAATTTTTCTATTTCACCTTCTCTCATAAGGCTGTTTTGTCTCTTTGCCATATATATGACGCAACTTTTCTGCTTTTGTTGCAAAAATATTCCGAAAAAACATCTTCCTCTCCGGTAAATTGAATAGAATGCTTATCTTTGAAAAAGCATTAATGAAAATAATTCTAAAACGTCATGACAGCAAAACAACTTCACAAATCGGCTTTCGTGCTTGACTCACATTGCGATGCACCGCTCCGTCTGTTGCGCAACGGGGCAGATTTCGGTGTGCGTTGCCAGGAAGGCCATTATGACTTCATAAGAATGAAAGAGGGTGGGGTAGATGCCTCATTCTTTGCAGTATATACGTCAAATGCACTTGCTCCCGATGAAGCTACAAGAGTGGCGCTGCAACTCATAGCCCGGATAAATGATGCCGTGTGGAAAAATAGAGACAAGGCAGCACTGGCAACTTCGGTAAGAGAAGGAAGAGAGTTGAAAGAACAGGGATTATGCGCAGTTTATATGGGTATGGAGAACGGTGCTCCAATACAGAAGGATCTTTCTCTTTTAAGGCTCTTTTATAAAATGGGCATACGCTATATCACTCTTACTCATACAGGGAACAATGAAATCTGTGATTCCTCAGGACAGACGACAAAAAGATGGGGCGGCGTAAGCCCTTTCGGCAAGAATGTAATTGCGGAGATGAACCGTCTGGGGATGATTATAGACGTTTCGCATATATCAGATGATTCGTTTTACGATGTCTTGAAATATTCAAAGGCTCCTGTCGTGGCAACCCATTCATGCTGCAGGGCACTGGCTTCACATCCGAGAAACCTTACAGACCAGATGATAAAGGATCTTGCTGCAGCCGGAGGCGTCCTGCAGATTAATTTCTATCCGCCTTTCCTTAGTGATGAATATGCAGAAAAATTCTGGCCGCTTTGCGATGCATTTGACTCGGCTCAGGATTACATGAGGGCGCATCCCAGAAGCAAGGAGGCAGTGGCTGCGTTTAAAAAGGCAGAGAAAGAGATGTTTGCGCTTAAAAGACCTTCATACAAACTTCTTGTAGACCATATTGACCATGCCGTAAGTCTGGTGGGGGCAAAACATGTCGGGCTCGGTACAGATTACGACGGCATAGAGACAGCACCGGTCGGATTGGAGGACGTGAGCAGAATGGAACTGATAACCAGAGAACTTGTGGCAAGAGGTTACAGCGAAGATGATATAAGGGGAATCCTTGGTGAGAATTTCCTGAGAGTCTTTTCCGAAGTGGAAAATCTCTCTTACAGGTAGGAATCAAGAATAAAACCTGCACATTGCAGGAATGTGAAGATTACAACATTGCGGGAGGTCTCTCCGAATATCGGATTCAGCGCCCTCCCGCTTTTTGTTTTCATTTTTCTCCATACGGTAAAATGCAGCGGAATATAGAGCATCGGGAGCAGTGCCGCACAGCAGTAGCCAGTACCAAGACCGTAAAGCGGAAGCAATGCGCCTGCAAGTCCTGTCAATAAGAAGAGCCTTCTTCCTGCCTTTTGGCTGCCCAAGAGTACCACGAGCGTTTTCTTGTTGCTCTCCCTGTCGCCGTGGAAATCTCTGTAATTGTTCATAACCAGTATAGTATCAACTATAAGCCCGCATGAGAGGGCCGTAATTGCCGCAGTTGATGTTATGTAGCCGGCCAGTATGTAGTATGTAACAGTAACAGGTACAATGCCAAAGAATAGCAGGACAAGCAGGTCGCCCATTCCGATATATGAGAGCGGGTAGGGGCCTCCGGAATAGAGATAAGCAAAGAGTATGCAGGCAATACCTATGAAAACAAGTTCGTATCCAGCATAGAAAAGCAGCGAGAGCCCGATCAGTGAGGAGAGTGTGACAGCAACGGCAATGCCTCTCTTCATGTGCTTTATGTCTATCCATCCTTCAGCACATACCCTTTTGGGGCCAATCCTCTCTCCCTTACTGTCTGTTCCTTTTGTATAATCGAGGAGATCGTTTATGAAATTGGCGGCAATCTGCATGCCTGATGCAAAGAGCAGTGCGAGCAGTGCCGGTGCAAATGCGAATCTGCTGTCGCAAAATGCCAAAGATACTGCAATCAGGACAGGTGCCGCCGCTGCGCTCAAAGTCTTTGGACGAAGGGCAAGCACCCATGCTCTGAATGAATTGGGCCTTATCTGCTTCTCTTCTGTCATCTTAGCCGAGCATTCCAGCCTCTTTCAGAATAGAGTCAATCTTTTCTACCATGCTCCATCTGCTTTGGTCATTTCTGTTTTCAAAAACAAGAACAAGAATGTTCTTTTCCGGGAAACGGCCTGCATATATTTGAAATCCACCGTTATCGCCTGTATGGTAGACTTTTTTTGGCATTCCGGGCTTTTGCTCAATAAACCAGCCGTAGCCGTAAGAAGTATATGGCCTGTTCTGGTAACTGCTATATGTACTGTTGCTGACTGTAGTTATCGGCGAGTGGGCAATCTGCTTGAGGGAATCAGATATGAGGACATTGTCCCGCAGCGCCTTTTCCCATTTTGCAAATTCATGTGTAGATGTATAAATGCCACCGTCTGCCTTGGTCGCAAAAAATGATTCTTCGCCATAGTCATATTCTTTCCAGGTCGCACCGTTATCTTCCGTAATATATCCGTGGGCCATTCTTGGAATCTCTCTGCCAGCTTCGAAGTAGACGGTTTCATCCATACCGGCGGGAGTGAAGATGTGCTCTTTCATATATTGTTCGAATGTCTGGCCTGAAACTTTCTCTATTATGGCAAAGCAGAGCTGGAAGGTGGGATTCTGATATTCATAGTTGGTTCCTGGTTCGAAATTCAGATGGTCGAGTTCCTTGAAAAACTCTATGCTCTCTTTGTCTGTTGCTGTCAGTACAAAGTTTCTGTCTTCACGTGGCCTTAGATCTGGAAGGCCTGATGAGTGTGAAAGAAGGTGCTTGATTTTGATTCTCTTGAAGAAATCGGCTTTGAATTCAGGAAAATATTTGCTCATGTCATCTTCCAGACTGAGTTTTCCTTCTTCATGGAGCTGGAGGATAGCCATTGCCGTAAATTGTTTCGATACCGATGCTATGTTGAAAAATGTATTGCCATCTATTGCCGCGCCGGTATTCAAATCGGCAACGCCATAACTTTTCTCGAATATCACGGTATCGCCTTTCAATATGTATACCGAACCTCCAGGAATGTTTTCTCCATTTTCAATGATTGAATAACGGGCAGTAAAGAGAGAATCTAGCCTCTCTGCAACGACATCCGTTGCATTTTTCTTTTCATTACATGATTGCATAAGGGTAAGTGTTAGTGCTGACAGGCAGGTCAGTGCCATTGTGCAATTATAAAAAAACTTTTTCATATTGCTTTGTTATTTGCTGTATATCAGTGTTTGTAACTTAATTGTTTCTATAGTATTCGAGTATGGTTTCCCTTAAAAAGTTAAGAGCATGAGATGCAAATCTTTCTATGTTTACTGCTCTTGGTGCCTTGAAGTGCAGTTTCAGGGATTTTACCTTTCCTTTTGCACTGACAGCAATCCATACGGTTCCAACCGGGTTGGTTTCGCTTCCCCCTCCCGGACCTGCAACGCCCGATGTAGCTACGGAAAAATCGCAGTTCATGGCCTTTCGTACTCCCTCAGCCATCTGTTCAACGCATTCCCTGCTTACTGCTCCATACCTTACAAGTGTTTCGTGGGCTACATTCAGAAGATTTTCCTTAATGCTGTTGTCGTAGGCAATGACGCTGCCTTTGAAATATTTCGAAGCGCCTGCAACATTCGTTATGAGAGATGCAATTTTGCCGCCTGTGCACGATTCTGCAGTACACACTGTCATTCCTTTGTCTGCAAGGAGTTTCCCTATAGCCTCTTGAAGCGAAGATTCGCCATATCCGTATATGGCTTCTCCTATTATACCCCTTAACTTTGCAATCTCCCTGTCTATTTCATTCTCCCCGCGTTCCTTGTCTGTTCCGTATATTGAAAGCCTGAGTCTTACGCCGAGAATAGTGTTTGGCAGGTAGGCCAGGTGTATGTTTTCAGGCAGGTCATCTTCCCATTTTTCTATCATTTTGCTCAGGGTCGATTCAGGTATTCCGAACGTACACACAGTCTTGTGGAAAATATTTTCCATCTTGAAATGTGAAATTATCTCCTGAATCACCTTTGGCAGGGCATTTTCAGTCTCAAATGGCACTCCGGGCATAGAAAACAGAATATACTCCCTTCCGTCTTCCCTCCGCAAGACAAATTCCATGCATGGGGCCGTTCCGCATTCATTTAGTATTACCTTGCATGTGTCGGGAACCATGGCCTGGGCCCTGTTTATGTCACTGAGTTCTATTCCGCGTGCGGCAAGCACTTTTTCTATTATCGCATACTGTTCTTCGCTCCGTACAAACCCCTTTGCACCGGTAAATTCAGCCAGTGCATTTTTTGTAATGTCATCTTTTGTCGGGCCAAGCCCTCCAGTAAGTATGACAATGTCTGAAAGCCGGGCACAATGCCTTATGGTTGCAAATATATCCTCCTTGCTGTCGGATGCCGAGATCATCCTTGCAACCTTTACTCCGATGGCATTCAATGCCCTGGAAATCATGGATGAATTTGTGTCTACAATCTGTCCTATCAGAATCTCGTCGCCGATAGTGCAAATAGATGCCGTTACCATGTCTTATAGTTTTTTTGCTAGAAACTTGTTGATTTTCCTGGCGAATCCAGGACCGTTATAAATGAATCCAGTATAAACCTGAATCAGTGAAGCGCCTGCATTGAGCATCTTGAGAGCATCCTCCGGTGTCATGATGCCTCCTACTGCTATTATGGGAAGCTGCCCGTTGGTGTTATTGTGTATATACTTTACTATTTCCAGGCTCTTTTCAAAAAGCGGTGCACCGCTCAGGCCTCCCTCTCCAATCTCTTCTACAATCTGCCCTGGAGTCTTAAGTTTTTCCCGGTTTCGGGTAGTATTCGTGGCTATCACTCCGTCAAGACCTGACGCCATTATCAGATCTATGATGGCATCAAGCAGTTTATACGGGATATCCGGTGAAATCTTAAGCAGGATGGGCCGATAGTCGTCGAAATATCGGCGTAGAGTGAGAAGCCTGTCTATGATCTCAGACAGGTTGTCTATATCTTGCAGTTTGTCAAGATCCTTGACATTCGGGCATGAGACGTTTATTGTAAAGTAGTCTACGAAATCGTACAGCAGGGCAAAAGATTTTTCATAATCCTTTGCGGCATTTTCATTTGACGTAGATGCATTCTTGCTCAGATTTCCGCCTATTACACAGTTAGGCTTTACCTTTTTAAGTTGCTCTACGGTATATTTTACGCCATTGTTGTTTATACCCATCCTGTTTATGATAGCCTTGTCCTGGGGCAATCTGAAACAGCGTGGTTTGGGGTTGCCTTTCTGGGCTTTTGGCGTAATTGAGCCTATTTCTACAAATCCGAAGCCGAAATTCGACATGAGGTTGTATGCATCTCCGTTCTTGTCTAATCCGGCGGCAAGCCCTACGGGATTCCTGAACTTGATTCCAAACACTTCACGTTCAAGCTTTGGATTCTTGTAGTTGAAAATAAGTCGTGTTATCTGGTCTGCAAAAGGGACATAGTGTATGATTTTTAACATCCCCATTACTATGGTATGAATATATTCCGGTGAGAAACAGAATAGGAGCGGTCTTATCAGTTTGTACATATTCCAATTTTTACGGTATGCAAAATTAATCAATTGCTCCCATATTAACTATATTATTTAAACTTCGTTTTCATATCTCTCCAAACAGGTGCTCTGCCACTGCGCTCGGCTTGCAGTTTATTTTAAT
>JADINB010000080.1 GCA_017694275.1 Candidatus Egerieousia excrementavium
GAATACAGCCTGTGTGTTTGCATTGCGGCTCTTTGTTATGGAACCGCTTGCAGAGTCTCCCTCGGTTATGAAAATCATGGTCTCCTGGTTGCGTGGGTCCTTGTCTTTGCAATGGATTCTGCAATCTCTGAGTTTCTTGTTGTGCAGGCTTACCTTTTTCGCCTTTTCGCGTGCAAGTTTCTGAATGCCGGAAATGGCCTTGCGCTCCTTTTCGCTCTCAATGATCTTTTTCAGCAGGGCGTCTGCCATCTGCGGGTTCTTGTGCAGGTAATTGTCGAGCTCCCTTGCAAGGAAATCTGCAATGAAGTTTCTGACAGTCACATTGCTCCCCGGGGCTATGTCTTTAGAATTGAGGAAGGTCTTTGTCTGGTTTGAGAAAGAGGGCTCTTCTATCTTTATGCTTATGGCTGCAATTATAGACTGCCTTATGTCTTTAGGGTCAAAGTCCTTTTTGTAGAACTCCTTTACAGTCTTTGCAAAAGATTCCCTGAATGCCGCAAGGTGCGTTCCTCCGTGAATGGTATTCTGCCCGTTTACAAAGGAACTAATGTTTTCACCGTTTTCAGTGCCGTGTGTGAATGCCACCTCTATGTCTTCTCCTGTAAGATGGACTACAGGGTAGAGAGACTGTTCTGTGAGTGAATCGTTGATAAGGTCCAGCAGACC
Source organism: Candidatus Egerieousia excrementavium (assembly GCA_017694275.1). Lineage (GTDB taxonomy): Bacteria > Bacteroidota > Bacteroidia > Bacteroidales > UBA932 > Egerieousia > Egerieousia excrementavium. The sequence goes on from JADINB010000080.1 coordinate 667, forward strand.
GTTTTTGGATTTGTACTCCGTGCCGTTGAATTTTATTGCAAGCCCTCTGTTGAGGTAAGCGTAATTTTTCAGCATTGTCTCTATGAACTCCAGATTGTATGAGTAGTTTTCATAGAGTGTGGGGTCTGCAACATATTTGACCAGCGTACCGTTCCTTTCAGTGGACAAGAGGCTTCCCTCTTCAATCAGATCTCCCTTTTCGAATGAGGCGAAGCGGCTTTCACCGTCACGGAAAGATTGAATGTAAAAGTATGTAGACGTGGCGTTTACGGCTTTTGTTCCCACTCCGTTCAAACCTACGGATTTCTTGAATGCTGCACTTCCGTATTTTGCGCCGGTATTCATCTTGCTTACGGCCTCGACAAGTTTTCCAAACGGTATTCCGCGCCCGTAGTCTCTGACTGTAACCATGTTATCCTGCAGGGTGATTTCTATGGTCTTGCCATAACCCATTATGAACTCATCTATGGCGTTGTCTACAATCTCTTTGAAAAGCACATAGATACCGTCATCTGGGTTGGAACCGTCTCCGAGCTTGCCTATGTACATGCCAGGACGCTGGCGGATATGGTCTTTCCAGCTTAACGTCTCAAAATCATCTTCTGTGTACTGGTGGATCTGTGGTTCTTCGCTCATATTTATGGAAAGGGCCCGTCTTTATGATGGGCCCTGCAAAGATAGTAAATCTTCTAAATTTTGACTTATGCAACAAATCCTTTCTTGAGAAGCAGCTCTGCAATCTGGATTGCATTCGTGGCTGCGCCTTTTCTGAGGTTGTCAGACACGCACCAGAGATTTACACCGCTTTCAACGGAAAAGTCTCTCCTTACCCTGCCTACAAAAACCTCGTCGCGCCCTTCGCTGTAGAGCGGCATGGGGTAGGGAAGTTTTTTGAGCGACTCCAGATCATTTCTGTCTGCGCATGCCTTCTTTACGCTCTCCTGGCCGATTGCCGGATTCTGTGCCTCTCCTTCTGGAGCTATGTTGTCCTGGACGACTACACCGGGAGTGTTGCGCAGCACTTCCATCAGTTCTGCCTCCTTGAACGGCTTTTCAAATTCAAGGTTTATAGACTCTGCATGTCCTCCGAGTACGGGCACCCTGACAGTAGTGGGAGATACCCTTATTGAAGGGTCTCTCATTATCTTGTGGGTTTCGTTGACCATTTTCATCTCCTCTTTGGTATAGCCGTTCTCAAGGAACTTGTCTATGTGCGGCAGCAGATTCAAATCTATCTGATAGGGGTAGGCACATTTGTACTCTCCCTCTGTTATGTTCTGCTCAATACCCTTCCATCTTTTGCGCTCTTCCACCAGCTGGTCTACCGCCTTTTGGCCGGTTCCGGTTATGCACTGGTATGTAGACACCACAATCCTCTTTATTCCGTATGCTTTGTGAAGATCTGCTATTGCTATGAGCATCTGGATTGTAGAACAGTTCGGGTTTGCAATGATCATGTCATCTTTCTCAAGAACGTCTCCGTTTATTTCAGGCACAACCAGCTTTTTCGACGGGTCCATTCTCCAGCATGCAGAATTGTCAACTACGCGGCATCCTGCCTCTGCAAACATGGGGGCGTACTTTTTTGATGCATCGCTTCCGGCAGAAAATATTGCCAGAACTGGTTTTTGCTCTATGGCCTTTTCAGGGGTTACGACAGTGTATTCACTGCCCCTGAACCTTACTTTCTTGCCGGCCGAGCGCTCAGACGCCACCGGTATGAGTTCTGTTACCGGGAAGTTTCTCTCCTCCAGAACCTCCAGCATTCTTGTGCCTACCAAGCCTGTGGCACCTACAACTGCAACTTTCATCTTTGTCTGTCTTTAAATTGTTAATATGTCATTCAATACTCCGCCGGCGGTCTGTACGGCTCCGGCTCCCGCGCCCTTTATAACTATGCCGTTAGGATAGAAAAGCGATTTTATGGCAAAGGCGTTGTCGCTTCCCTCGATTGCATAGAAAGGATGGGCTGCATCCACGCCCGTGAGGGCAACCTTGTATACCGGGCGTTCTCCCTCTTTTTCAGGGGCGGCATATCTTGCCGTAAAACGGAGCCTCTTGCCTTCGGATGCTGCCTGCCCGTATATTTTTTTCATCTCCGGTTCATAAGCCTCCAGTTTACTGTAAAACTCTTCGGGCGAAAGGGCCGGGTCGAGAAGTTCTTCAGGGACAAGTCCGCTGAATTCTATCTCTTCTCTTTCTATTTCAATTCCGGCCTGACGGGTTGCTATTATGAATTTGCGCAGCACGTCGCTTCCTGAAAGGTCTGTTCTCGGGTCTGGTTCGGTATAGCCAAGCTCCTTGGCCCTGACCACGAGCGAAGCAAAGGACTCTGTGCCGTTGTAATTGCTTAACAGATAGTTGAGCGTGCCGCTGACAATTGCTTCGAATCCGGTAATCCTGTCTCCGGCATTTACAAGCTGCTCTATCGTGGCAAGTACGGGCAGGGCGGCGCAGACTGTCGTCTCATATTTGAATGCCACTCCCTCCTTTTTGGCACATGCAAACAGTTCGTCGTAGAATTCCTGCGAAAGCGAGCATGCAATTTTGTTACATGCCACAACCGAATATTTGTGACGGAAAAGGTCTGTATATGCAGATGCTATGCTCCTGCTTGCGGTACAGTCCACAAAAACAGAGTTGCTCATCTGCAGCCCGTATAAGGCATTCAGGTAGTTGTTTTCCATATTTTCCAGGCCCTGGCTGAGCTTTTCTCCGAAACTGTCTGCAATGCCGTTCTTGTCAATGACATACTTTTTGCTGTTGCCAAGCCCGCAAATGACAATTTCCTTGCCGCACCTTCTTGCGATGGTCTCCCCCTGCTTCCTTATAATCTCGACAAGCGCCTTTGCAACCGTGCCGTAGCCGGCTATGAAGAGATTTACGCGCCTGTTGTTGTCTGGGCTGAAGAACTCGTTGTGAATCGCTCTTATGGCATCATTCACAAATTCTGTCTTCACTACTGCTGAAACATTCTTTTCTGATGAACCTTGTGCAATGGCCCTTATGTTGATTCCCTCTCTGCCGAGCGCATCAAACATCCTTCCGCTTGCCCCAGACTGGTTCTTCATGTCGTCGCCCACCAGGGAGATTATCGAAAATCCCTTCTCTACCCTGAGCGGGTCTACCTTGCCAAGCGAAATCTCATAGGCAAAAAGTTCGTCGGAAGCCTTTTTTGCAAGGTCTGCATCCTTTTCGTCTATTGCAATGCACATCGTATGTACAGACGAGGCCTGGGTTATGAGTATGATATTTATGTTGTTCTTGCTCAATGTATCGAACAACTTGCTGGAGTAGCCCGGTATTCCGACCATGCCGCTGCCTTCCATTGAGAGCAATGCAATCTTGTTTGAGCTGGAAATGCCCCTTATCTTGTTCTTTCCCTCTGGCGGATTGCGCTCTATGAGCGTTCCCGGGTCTTCCGGAGCAAAGGTGTTCTTTACGTATATGGGAGTTCCCTGCTTTACGACAGGCTGTATCGTCGGGGGATATACCACTTTCGCCCCAAAGTGCGAGAGTTCAAGCGCCTCTTTGTAGGAGATGTTCCTTATGGGTTTTGCCGATGGGACTATGCGCGGGTCTGCTGTCATCATTCCGCATACGTCTGTCCAGATTTCCAGTCTTCTTGCCTGCGCTCCCACTGCAATTATGGATGCCGTATAGTCTGAACCTCCACGTCCGAGGGTTGTTGTCCTGCCCATCATGTCCATTGCAATGAAGCCTGGAAGTATGTAGAGCTGGCAGTTGTTGCTGTCGAAATACTCCTTTATGTTGCGGAAAGTAACCTCCCTGATGACAGAGTTCTTGCCTCCGAGAAGTTCTGTCTTTATGAGTTCGCGCGAATCTTTCCATTTATGGCTTATGTTCATTGATTTGAGCTTCGCGCTTATGATTTTGGTGGAGAGCAGTTCTCCAAAACTTACGATATGGTCGAGGCTCAGGTCGCTAAGCTCCTTGAGCAGATATACGCCTTTGCAAATCTCTTCCAGCTTTTTGAACAGTTCCAGACATACGGCCTTTATGTCTTCGCACTCCTGTCTGGGTATAAGTTCTTCGATGAGAGAGATGTGCCTTCTCTGTAAATCCTCTATCTGCGCGCGGTAGCCGCTATCCTGCGCCAGGGCAGCCTTGCCTATGGCTATCAGTGCGTCTGTACAGCCGCTTATGGCAGATGATACTACAACTGTCTTGTCTTTTGTCAGAGCCTGTCTTACAATCTTTATGACCCTTGTAATGTTTTCGGCATTGGCTACGGAAGAGCCGCCGAATTTGAGTACCTGCATATTATAAAATCTCCTTTAGTATTGTTTCAATCTGTTTCCATTCAAGTAAAAATCCGTCGTGTCCGTAAAGAGAGGTTATCTCCCTGTATGAGCCTTTTCTTACATGACTTGCAATATATTTCTGTTCTTCGGTGGGAAAGAGTATGTCGCTGTCTATGCCAACGCACACGACATTGGCGTTTATCATGTTGAGAGCCGTGTCAACACCGCCGCGGCCGCGGCCGATATTGTGGCTGTCTGTGAGGTTTATCATCGAGAGGTAAGAGTAGGCATCGAACCGTTTTACAAGTTTCTGCCCCTGGTATTGCTGGTACGAAGCCGCCTTGTGGTTCCAGATTATCTCGTTGCTCGTCTCATATTGCGACTTGTTGTATCCCTGGTAGCTTCTGTAGGAAATCAGGGCTATCGAACGGGCCGCGGCCAGCCCTTTTGCTCCGCCTCGGGCTACAATCTCCCCCTTTTTAATCGAGAAGTCCTGCTGTTCGAGCGTCGGGTCTGCAAACAGGGCCATCCTCTGTGATTCGTTGAATGCATTTCCCCACGGAGTAATGCGGGCATTGCATGCAAGCAGTGCCACATTCTTTATTATGTCACGTCTGGAAATGCTCCATTCTATGGCCTGGAACCCGCCTACCGACCCTCCTATGAGAAGGTCTATCTCTTTTATCCCCAATTTTTCCCTGAGCAGGTCGAGCGTAGCTACAATGTCTCTGACAGTGGTTTTTGGAAATTTCAGCAGATATGGCTTCCCGGTTTCGGGATTTATGGAAAGAGGAGAGGTTGAACCGTAGCATGAGCCTATGAGGTTGGCGCATACTATGGTATATTTGCGCGGGTCGAGGAATTTGCCTTCTCCTACCAGCTCGCTCCACCATTCGCAGGGATTGGAGTTGGCGGTAAGGGCATGGGTTATCCATACAACCTTTTTCCTGCGTTGCATCTCACTCTGTTCTCCACTTTCGTTCCACTCTCTGGAAATATGGTAGCAAATTTTCAGTTCCTTGAAAATTTCCCTGCTTTCAAGTACGAACTCCTCCTTATGTAAGAAATATCTCTTTTCCACTGCCAAGAACCGTTGTTACCGTTATATTGCGCCCAGTGCCTGGTCCAGGTCTCCTATGATGTCATCTATATCCTCTATGCCGATGCAGAGCCTCAGCGTACCGGGCCTTATGCCTACATTCAGCAACTCTTCGTCTGTCATCTGGCTGTGGGTTGTAGTGGCGGGATGGGCCACCAGCGACTTGTTGTCTCCCAGATTGGCCAGGAGGGTAATGAGTTCCAGCCTTTCCACAACCTTTGCAGTGGTCTGCCTGTCTGCCTTCAGGTCGACTATTATTATGCCGCCGAACCCGTGCTTGAGGTATTTTTTTGCATTGTCATGGCTGGGATGTTCTTCGAGTCCGGGATAGCAGACCCTTTCTATTTTAGGATTGGCTTTCAACCACCTTGCCAGTTCCATTGTGTTGTCGCACACTCTCTGCGCCCTGAGCGAAAGTGTCTCCAGTCCTGTGAGCAGCAAAAATGAGTTGAACGGGCTGAGCGAACATCCGAAATCTCTGAGACCTTCGTTGCGCGCCCTTACGGCAAAGGCTTCGCTCTTTGAGAAATCATAATAGCTCAATCCGTTATGGGCGGCTACAGGTTCCGTGAAACGCGGGAACCGGCCTGATGCCCAGTCGAATCTTCCGGCATCCAGAAGTACGCCGGCAATGGAATTGCCGTGTCCGCAGATCCATTTTGTGGCAGAGTGTGTAATTATGTCTGCACCAAGGTCTGCAGGTGTACATACATATCCTCCGCAGCCTACGGTGTTGTCTACAACCAGAGGCAGCCTGTATTTGCGGCATATCTCTGCAAGCATGTCGAAATCCGGGACTGAGAGGTCTGAATTTGCAATGCTCTCCACATATATACCCTTTGTCCTGTCATCTATGAGCGATTCCAGTTCTGCCTTTTTCTTGCAGTTGCTGAATCTGACCTCTATTCCCAGACGGGGCAGCGCAACCTTGAACTGGTTGAAAGTGCCTCCGTAAAGTGAAATTGAACTTATTATGTTGTCTCCTGCCTCACACAGGTTTACAACCGAAAGAAACTGTGCGCTCATTCCCGATGAAACTGCCACGGCGGCCGTGCAGTTCTCGAGTGCCGCAATCCTCTTTTCGAATGCGGCTGTAGTGGGGTTGGTAAGTCTTGAATAGATGTTGCCCTCTTCTTCGAGAGAGAAGAGTTTTCTGCCATGCTCCAGATTCTTGAAGGCGTAGGCGGCTGTCTGGTATATGGGCGTTGCGCAGGCTCCGGTAGTGGGGTCTGGAGCATTGCCTGCATGTACCTGCAGCGTATCGAACTTGTATTTTGCCATGTCTGTCTTTTTTTTTGTGATTCTTTGAAGTGACGGGTGAAGCATATATGCATATCACAAGCCTGGCTTGATAAAATATACGATATGTCTTCCGGTTTTTTGGAATAAGAAAAGGTGATGCATCTTAGCGATGCATTCGCATGGTCATTGCGCCGATGATATGATTCGCACCCTGCATTTGAATATTACCGAATAGTAATTACAGGGTGCAAAATTATGCAATAAATTTTAATTGCCAAAATCTTTTGTGATTTTGTTGAGTTCCGTTACAATCTGCCTTTGCGAAGTGGCTTTGTCTGTGTATATGCAAGGCCCTGTAACACACCCTCCCTCGCATGCCATGACCTCTATGAAAGGTGCCGGAGCCTTGGCTGTCTTTGCATACAGCCTGAGCAGGCCTATGTTCTTCTTGTCGAGGTTTGCAACCTTTACCGTATTCAGGTTGTTCTGTGCCAGATAAGACTTTACCGCCCCGATTACTCCTCCGCTCTGGGCAAATCCGTGGGCTTCCCTTACAGACTCGAAGTTCATCTTGTAGGGCTCTGCTGTGTTTATGTCTATGTCCATGCCGTCTATAATCGAGCCCAGCTCCTCGAATGTGAGGGTATAGTCTACATCGGGGTTGAGTTTTACCTCCTTCCTCTTGGCAATGCACGGCCCTATGAAGACAAGTTTTGCATCTGGATATTTCTCTTTTGCAATCTTTGCCGTGTAATACATGGGCGAACCGGTGGTGGAGATATATTTCTTTATTTCCGGAATATGCTTTTCTGCAAGCTGTATGTATGAAGGGCAGCAGCTTGTTGTCATGAACGGCTGTCCCTCCTCTATTTTCTCCATAAGCTCGTGCGCTTCGTTTATCGTGGTGTCCATGGCCCCTTGTGCCACTTCTATCACATCTGTAAAGCCTATGGCCTTGATTGCACCGTAGACATTCTCTATGGGAACCGTAAACTGCGCCAGTATTGAAGGGGCGACCATGGCAACTGTCTTGCGGCCTTTTCTTATGTTCTGCAGTACGTCGAATACCTGCGAGATCTCGAATATCGCGCCAAACGGGCAGGCATTTATGCATTTTCCGCAATAGATGCATTTTGAATCGTCTATATGCTCTATTCCGTTCTCATCCTTGCTGATTGCCTTTACGGGGCAGACGTTTTCGCATGGAATAGGAATATATACTATGGCATGATACGGACAGTTTGCATAACATTTTCCGCAACTTATGCAGTAGTCGTGGTCTATCTCGGCCTTTCCTTCTGAATTGAAGCGAATGGCGTCCTTGGGGCAGCTGAGATAGCAGCTTCGGGCGACACAGCCTCTGCAAAGGTTGGTTATCACGTAATTGACCTGGACACACGATGAGCAGGCCTCGTCTATTACGCACATTATGTTTTCTTTGGGATTTGTCTCTCTCTCAAGTGCCTCCTTGGCGTAATGCGAGAGGGGGGTGAGCTCGTCGGTCTCGTCGCTCATGTCGAATCCCAAAAGGGGAAATGTCTTGTATTTCCAGACAGCGCGCTCCTTGTGAACGCAGCAGCGCCCCATCACTTTTGACTTTCTTGGTGAAAGCTTTATGGGAAGTCTGTCAATCTCTTCTATAAGAGAATCTGTTTTCCATAGTTTTACGAGTGTGGCCAGCAGTTTGTGGCGCACTATCATCACATTGTTTGTAAATGCCATAAGTTTCGTGTGTGGTCTAGATTGGCGGCAAATGTAATCAAATAAATCCAATCTTAGCTGTTTCTGTACTCAAGTGGAGTCATTTTTGCATATTCCAGAAAGAATCTGTTGAATGCAGTTGCGCTGAATCCGAGCGATTTCGCTATTTTATTTATTTTGTCGGTGCCGTTTTTCAACTGGGCCTTCGCATCCATTATTATGAACTCCCTTATAATGTCCTGGGCCGTTTTTCCTGTCGCCTTTTTTATTGTGGCGCAGAAGTGCGAGAGCGTAAGCCCTATCTCATTTGCATAGAACGACACCTTGTGCTCCTGCTTGTAATTTTCAAATACAAGTTGCAGGAACTCTTTCAGCACTTCATATTCGCGTGGCCTCTTCTTCTTGTCTTCCTTGAAATCTGAGAATGTGTTTTCATAGATGATTTTAAGGGCGTTGTAGAAAATATCCATTATAGATGATATGATTTGCTTGTTGAAAAGCTGTATCTGCCCGTTGGCGGCCTTTGTCAGGAGAGAGAAGGTGTCGAGAAAAAATGCGGCGTTGCTCTCGGGAAGCGGAATTATAGGGTGGATGAGCGCTATGGAGAGATGGTCTGTCATATACTTCCAGTAGTTCATGGCATGTATGAAATTTGATGAGAATCCCATGAAGGCAACCCTTGCCTGGCTGCCGGCGGAATGAATCTGGATAAAGCTTCCTGGAATTATGATGACAAAATCGTTTTTCTTTACCGTATATTCGTGCAGGTTGAGGGTCACTTTTATCTCCCCCTCTATGCAAAGTGCAAAGATCCCGGCCTTGATCTGGCAGGGAAACATCTTGTACAGTTCGAGAATGTTGCCGCGGATATTGTCGTCGACCAGAAAATCGACCGGCAAGTCAAAGAGCGGAATGGTTTCGTTTATGCTCATCTGTTTGCTCGATTTTGATTGCTGTTTTTTGCGAAATTAAGACTTTTTTTCTTAAAAAGCATAAAAATCTACAAATTTGTATATAAAATCTGTTGAACATCTATTGTTATATCAATTTTTTTGCCGGACTTTTGCACCGTACTCAAATGTGTAGGATTTTAAATTTTCATTAAAATGAGACAATGTTGGAAATATGCTCTCCTGTCTGCCTTTTCGGCTCTGCTCCTGGCCTCGTGCGGGAAAGACGAGTACGATTTCGGCAATGAGGGGGAGGTGAGTTTTGCGCTCTCTGCCGAGTATGTGACATCTGCGGTGAAGTCATATAGCGAGGGCGATTTCAGCATAGATGACTTTACATTGGAGATTTTCAATGAGGAGGGAGTCAAGATAAAGAAGTGGAAATACGGCGAGATAAAAAATGAGACCGTAAGGCTCAACGCCGGTTATAAAAAGGCGGTGGCCTTTTACGGAGATTCGCTTGCAACAGGGTTTGATATAATCTATTTTGCCGGAGAGAGCGAATTTGTGGTTGACGGACAGAACACCACTCCCGTGTCAATAACCTGCAGGCAGTCTAACGTAGAGATTGCAGTTGAGTGGGGCGAATATATAAAGAGCGCCTATTCAGATTACAACATAAGAATATACAGAGAGGGCAAGAGCGGAGAACTGCTCTTTGGCAGCCAGACAACAGAGAGCGGTTATATCCCTGCCGGAGAACTGAGCATGGAGATTACCCTTGTAGATGCTTCTGGTGAAAGCCGCGTCTATTCTCCCGAGCCGTTGCAGGCCCGGGCAAACGATTTCATAAAGCTTAAGATAGATACCAAAGAGCCCGACAAGGAGGAGGTGGATCTCGACATAACCGTAGAGACTACCACCAACGATATTGTCGAGGAGATTAAAATTCCGGCCGTACTCGTTGCAAAGGAGGCACCCTCGTTTACTTTCATGGATGAGGCTTCTGCAAGTGCCGCGGTCTCTATTGTGGAGGGAGCCGACGGGTCAGACCTGAACCTCTCCATAACCGCTCCCGGAAAGATAGCCGGATGTACACTTGCAAGCAGTTTCACCTCTCCCGTGGCCGAAGGCTGGCCCTCTGAAATCGACCTGATAAACGGAGACGAGACAACTCTGGCCCTCATGAAGTCTCAGGGGCTTGACTGGAACCTTTCAGATGAAACGTATGCCAACGTAGACTTTACCGGGTTTGTAAAGAATCTGAGGCGGGTAAGCAGTGAGAACAGCAATGTGGCGACAGTCACTGTTACAGACAAGAAAGGCAAGAGCGTTGCATTTGAACTCACTTTCAATATAGGCGAGGCGCAGATATCGTTGGAAGAAATACCTGAATACGATATGTGGGCAACAAAGGCATATCTGACTGCAAGCACGGCAGACGGCGACGCGGCCGCCCTTTCTGTTGAGGTGAGTGCAGACGGCGGGTTTAGCTGGACCACCCCGCAGATAAATGAAGTTTCGTCTGACGCTTCCTCAAAGAGGCTGGAGATAGCAGGGCTTGCGCCAGGAACTTCCTATGAGTTCAGGGCGGCATATTATTCTACCCGCTCCGCCGAGGTTTCCGCTACAACGGAGGCTGCCGCACAGGTGCCGAACAGCGGATTCGAGGAGTGGAGCGAATGGGAGTATTATGTTAATAAAGAAGGATTGTTTTGGGGTAATGATGTGTACCAGACAAATTATGCTCCATATAAAGATGACAGTTCAAAATGGTGGGACTGCAACAATTCTGAAACTACGCCAGGAAATAGAACCAATACCGGTGCGACATATAAGTCGTTTCCGATGGTTACGTATGTGTCTGGAAACAGAAGCAGCAGGGCAGCACAGATAATGACCATTGCAATAGACAATTATGCAACTTCGGGTACCGCTCCTTCTCCTACAGTATGCGCCGGGAGGCTTTTTTCAGGTGATTACGGCGGACAGGACAGCCGTCCGTTTGCATCAAGGCCTTCTGCAATAAGTTTTGATTACAAATATGTACAGCATGAATCGGAGAATTTCATAGTCAATGTTCAGGTAATCGGCGCAGGTGCTGTAATAGGTGAGGGCCATCTGTATCCTGCCGGAAATGTCTCTGACTGGACAAATATAACGTTGGATATAGAATACACCAATACGGCGCAGAAGGCAGATGCGATTTCAATAGAGTTTATATCTACAAATGCCAGCGGAAGCGATGCATGGGAGTATGACCAATCCATAACCTATGGAGGAGACAAGACCGCCAGAGTCCACGGCGGCAGCATCCTTACCGTAGACAATCTTGAAATGGTTTACTAATCGGGTAAAATTGAATAATATGAAAATTACAGATATGAGAAAGTTGGTTTTTCTGGCAATTTCGGCGGCGCTTGTACTGTCGGGTTGCGTAAAAGAGGGTAACATAAACGGTATTGGAGAATATGGCTCCGTATCAATAGGTCTCTCAAGCGAAGGTGAGTTTGCAGAGGTGAAATCTGGCGGAGAGGTAAATGTGGCAGATTTCTATCTCAAGATCCTGCAGGGCGCCAGCGTGGTAAAATCGTATTCCAAATATTCAGATGTGCCCAATGCAATCGAGCTCAGCCCTGGAAGCTATAAGGTGGAGGCCGGAACCTCTGCAGATGCCGACGCAGAGTGGGACCAGCCCATATATTACGGCTCACAGGAGTTTTCTGTTTCTGCAGGCGAGGCCCTCTCGCTGGATCTTACCTGCACCCTTTCAAACATGAAGGTGACGGTAACCTGTTCAGAGGCTTTCAACAACGAGATAAGCGAAGATTTTGAAATAGCGATTACCAACGGCAAGGGAACGCTCATCTTTGACAAGACAAAGATAGATGCCGGCACAAGCGGCTACTTTTCTGTAGGGACTCTTACCATAGACCTTACGGCAACACGCAAGAGCACGGGAGAGGAGATTCTTGAACACCGTGTAATTGAGGGTGGTGCGGCCAAAGACCACTTCATCCTCAATTTCGACGCGCAGGAGACCGGAAGCATCTCTTTTGGCGATAGCGGAATAACAATAGATTACAGCCTCAACGACCGTGAGGAGGAGATTATTGTGCCGGGAGAAGACGAGACTCCCGTAGAGGAGCCCGATCCGGGAGAGCCTGAAGATGAGTATCTGCCTACAATTACAGGAGACGGAATCGAGAAGCCTGTAATCCTGTCGAAATCTGGAATCAAACCTGAAAAGGTGGATATAGACATAGAGACTCTCAATTCAAAGACGATTGAGAATATTCTGGTTTCCATTTCCGGACCTGACGGTTTTGTTGCAGCGGTTAATATGATGGGGCTCGGCGGTGAGTTCAGCATCGTTGATTTCGAAGGTACAGCCGGGGAGGCAAGGAAAGAGACGCTTGTCGGTCTTGGTTTGATAGAAGATCCGTCGGTATCTAAGATAAAGGGAACATCGAACTATACATTCAGTATAGGCAGTTTCATGGGGCCTTTGGCGGATATCACATTTGCCGAAGATGTTGTGAACTTCAAAATAAAAGTCATCGACAGCGATAATAAGGAGGCTTCTGCAACCTGCACCATAAATATTGTCGAGTAGGAGGAGATATGAGAAGTTCGAGATTTGGCATATTCTTTATGGCGGTACTCCTTTCCGCTCTCTTTCAGGGATGCGAAAAGGAGGGGCTCGGCAATGCCGGATATATTACGCTTAATATCTCCAAGGATGAATCTGTGGAGGTGATAACCACCAGGGCTGAAAGCGAAACGGTATTCAGAATCGAGGTGGTGAATGCAGAGGGAGTGATAGTGGCCTCATACGAGGATCACCGCGAACTTGCAGAAAATCCTCTCAGGCTCCAGCCCGGAGTCTATACGGTAAAGGGAAGTACGGGTGAAGAGGGCGGAGATGCGGCCTTCGGGAAACCGGTGTATGCCGGAGAAGACGAGGTTACTGTAGAGGCCGGCAAGGTCAGTTCTGCAAATATCGTCTGCACCCTTTCGCAGGTGATGGTTACCGTGGAGAGCAGCGAAGAGGTTGATGCGAGTTTCAAGGAGATAGTGGTTACGGTTACAAACCAGGAGGATTTCAATACTGCAAGCAACCTTATATTCAGTTCTGCAGACGGTACTATAGACAACGAAGGTTATTTTACCTGCACCGGGACTCTGAACTACAAGGTATATCTCGTAAATCAGGATGACGAGGTTTCCGACGGGGATATAGCCGGAACACTCGAAAACGTGAAGGTGCGTGACCACTATATCTTGAAACTTTCGCTTTCAGGCGACAGCAACGGAAGCGCGGTCTTTCCCGGTGTCGATGTTGACGAGAGCACAAACGACAAGAATTACGATATTGTAATAAACCTGAACAAGAAGGCGAAACCCTCTTTCGGCCTTACCGGATTCGCCTCTGAAGGCGTTACCCGCGTTGCAAAGGGAACTGCGGCCGAATACAGGATGGATCTGACCGTAAAGGGAGGTCTGGAAAGCCTTTTGCTCAAACACAAGGAGAACACCCTCTCCGAACTCGGAATTCCCGAGCAGGTTGAACTTGTAGGGTGTACAGACCAGAATATTGCCAATGCCGGCATAACATGGAGCGGAGTGGAAGAGGGGGCTACAGATGGCCTTGTCATAGACTTTACGGCACTTTTCTCAAAACTGGAAGTCGGGAGCTACGCTTTTGAAATAGCTGTTCTCGGCAAGCAGTACCAGCTGGTGGAGAGAAAGTTTGACATAGAGATAATCCCCGACGTGGAGACAACCTCTCTCGAGGCAGACCCGTGGGGCCGGCATGCCTTCCTTTACGGAATATATAATACGGCCCAGCAGCCGTCGGGCATGGGTTTCGAGTATAAGAAAAGCGGCGATGCAAGCTGGACCAAGGTTACAGATATAACTCTGGACGGAAAGAACTATTCGGCCAAAATAACCGGGCTCGATCCGCGTACTGAATATGTTTTCAGGACGGTTTCAGACAAGGAGCCTTCCAATGAAATATCATTTACCACCCTCGGGGCGGACCAGATAGAGAATATGAGTTTCGACAACTGGTATATGGATGGAAAACAATGGTATGCAAACAGCGACCTTTCTGCAGACCATTATTGGTGGGATTCCGGAAACAAAGGGGCCAATATCCTAAGTAAAGTAAACCCCACTTCTCCTACATATGATGAGGTTGCCGTGTCGGGCGAAGGCAAACAGGCAGCCAGGCTGGAGACCAAATCTGTATTATCTGTTCTTGCTGCCGGCAGTCTCTTTCTCGGTGAGTTCGGAAGTGTGCAGGGCCTTGGCGCATCCTTGAATTTCGGCCGTCCGTATGACTGCAAGCCGCTATCACTGAAGGGGTATTACAGTTATGCCCCTGTTGCGATAAACAAGGTAGACGATAAAGAGCCTTACAAAAACATGAAGGGGCAGATGGATATATGCAATATTTACGTGGTGCTGGCAGACTGGGAGTCGGGCAGCTTTGCCGTGAATACCTCTACAGGCACCTTCATAGATTTTGAGAACGACCCCAACATAATCGCCTACGGCTCGCTTGAAGACAATACAAATACAGGCGGTTACAAGCAATTTGAAATAGAGCTGGAGTACAGGAACAACAGGCAGCCTACCTGCTGCGTGATAGTCTGTGCGGCCAGCAAGTATGGAGACTATTTTACCGGCGGTGAGGGAAGCGTATTGCTGGTAGACGAATTTGAATTTACGTTTTAGAGAATGAATCTTTTGAGGAAAGCAGCACTGGTTTCGGCGGTTCTCCTGTTGCCCGCGATAGTGTCTGGGCAGCAGGAGAGGGAGAAGTTCGACAGGGGAATAGAAAACAGTGTCTTTGTCCCCAAGGGGCAGTGGATAATGGGCGGCTCGTTTTCATACGGAGAGAATACCGCCGACAATTATGAACTTTTTTCGGTCATAGACGACATACGCGGCACCAACTACTCTTTTAAGGTAAGCCCCTATATCGGCTACTTCATAAAGGACAATCTCTGTATAGGGGCGCGGTTTGGCTATACGCGTTCCATGATAAAGCTGAACTCCACTTCAATAAACATTTCAGACGACCTTAATTTCAGCATAGAGAACTTCTATAACCTGCGTCATGTCTATTCCGGCTCGGCCTTCATGCGCAACTATATAAGTTTTGGCAAAAGCAAGACATTCGCCTTTTTCAATGAGGTGCGCCTTACTGCCGGCGGAGGGCAGGGCAAGCAGATTTCCGGTACGGGCGACAATCTTACCGGAACCTATCAGGATATACTGGAGATGGAATTGGGCATTATTCCCGGTTTTACGGTATTCATAGCAAACGAGGTGGCTGTGGAGGCTTCTGTCAATGTGCTGGGATTCAGTTATAAAAAATATTCACAGACCCGCGACCGCATATACGAGGGCAGTTTCGAGCATAGCGGTGTGGATTTCAAGGTAGACATATTTTCCATAAACATCGGGGTCTCGTTCTATTTCGACAGGCTCAACCTTATGCGGCCGTTCAATAAAAAGAGAGAGCGATGAAAAAGGGAATGAATTTTAAAATTGCCGCGCTGCTGTCGGTCTCTCTTGCAGCATCTGCTTTTGTATCATGTATACAGAACGACATACCTTATCCTAAGATTGTTGCAGACATTACTGCCTTCAAGGTCAGCGGGCAGAAAAGTGATGCAGTCATAAATACGACAGACAGGAGCGTGACGGTAGACCTGGCAGATACGGTAGACTTGAAAAACGTAATACTGTTGCAGTTAGAGGTCTCCAACGGGGCTACGGTCACTCCGGAGATAACCTCTGCCATAGATCTGTCGGAACCCTTCATATATACTCTTACCACCTATCAGGATTATCTGTGGACAATAAATGCCACACAGACTGTAGAGAGATATATCAGGGCCGAGAACCAGATAGGCAATGCAATTTTTGACGAGTACAGCAAGATTGCGCTTGTTACGGTTTCGAGTGAGACCGACCGTGCAGACGTGCAGATTTCCGATATGAAGCTCGGGCCGGAGGGAAGTGAGATAACCCCAGATTTTACAACTGTTACCGATTTTTCCTCTTCGGTGGAGTTTACCTGGAACTACAAGAACAGAAGCGAGACTTGGACGGTCAAGGTGGTCAAGTCTTCGCAGGGTGTGGTAACCGGAGAGGCCAATGCCTTTGCGCGCCGCGCAATCGTGGAGGGCGAGTTCCAGTCTGGTTCCGGTTCCCCTTCGTTCTCGTACAGGAAGAGTTCGGATAGCGAGTGGACTGCCTTTTCCGGGAGCGTGACTGTTGACGGAGGCGCCTTTTCCGCGACCATAACGGGGCTGGAGCCATCTACTGAATATGCGGTAAAGGCTGTCGTGGGTGAGATGGAAGGAGAGGAGGTGCTGTTTGTCACCGAGGCGGAGCAGTCTGTGGAGAACATGGATTTTGAAAACTGGATAAAGGAGGGCAAAAGCTGGTTCCCGAATCTTGACCTTTCAGATGCCCACTATTTCTGGGATACCGGAAACAAGGGGGCGAATACGCTTTCAGAAAAGAATCCTACCACGCCGGAAGAGAGCGTGACCGTAAGCGGGAAAAGTGCCAAAATGGCCTCTACGGCGGTTCTCGGAATATTTGCGGCAGGCAACATATATACAGGCAAGTATGTAAGCACTACGGGAGTCGGCGCGAGGCTCGATTTCGGAGTTCCATTTACTTCGCGTCCTACCGGATTGAAAGGTTACTATTATTATACTCCGGGGATAGTGGACAAGGCAGACGACAGCCACTCTTACCTTTTGGGGCAAAATGACACTTGCCACATATATGCTGTGCTGGCCGACTGGGGAGCACCTTTTCCATTGAATACGACAACCGGCGAACTGCTTGATCTGGACAACGATTCCGGTATAATAGCGATAGCCTCGCTCAAGGACGGTACGGGAACCGACGGCTTTGTGGAGTTCAACATAGAGTTCGATTACAGAAGCCTGGAACGCAAGCCGACCCACATCCTGATTGTCGCATCTGCCAGCATGTTCGGAGACTATTTCACCGGCAGCACCTCGTCTGTGCTTTATGCAGACGAATTTGAGCTGACTTACGAATAGCAGGGTCTGCAGGATATTTTTGTACTTACAATTTGTTACAATAAATTTTTTTTCTACTTTTGTAGGCGCAACCGGTATGGTTGCCAGATTATGGAATTTATGAAAGATTTTCGACTGTCACTACTGCATTTGTTGCTCGCCCGTAAAGCGTGAGAGGATGCTTCTGTACAGTCTGGAATAAAAAGGATAATTGCTGGGGCTGCTCTCATTTGAATATGCGGGCAGCCCTTTGAATTATGACTAAGTTATAAATCGTAACCGTTTTTCGAGATATGGAAGAGAAAAAGATTTACATTTTCGATACTACCCTAAGAGACGGGGAACAGGTGCCGGGATGCCAGTTGAACACCATAGAAAAGGTGGAACTGGCCAAATCGCTTGAAATGCTCAAGGTCGACATAATCGAGTGTGGTTTTCCGGTTTCAAGCCCGGGAGATTTCAATTCGGTAGTGGAAATTTCAAAAAACATAAAGGAGAGTACGGTCTGCGCCCTTACACGTGCCGTGGAAAAAGATATTGAAGTGGCCGCAGAGGCTCTGCACTTTGCAAAAAAAGGCAGAATCCATACCGGAATAGGAACCTCAGACCCTCATATAAAATACAAGTTCAACTCCAACAGGGAGGAGATAATAGAGAGGGCTGTAAAGGCTGTAAAATATGCCAGAAAATTCATAGATGACGTGGAGTTTTATGCCGAAGATGCAGGAAGGACAGACAACGAGTATCTTGCAAGGGTAGTGGAGGCTGTGATTGCGGCGGGCGCAACGGTGGTAAACATACCTGATACTACCGGATACTGTACGCCGTGGGAGTATGGCGAGAAGATAAAATATCTTATGGAGCATGTCCCGAACGTAGACAAGGCCATTCTCTCCACCCACTGCCACAACGACCTTGGAATGGCAACGGCCAATACCATCTCCGGTATAATGAACGGTGCGCGCCAGGCTGAAGTTACAATAAACGGAATAGGCGAAAGGGCAGGAAACACCTCTCTCGAGGAGGTTGTGATGACCCTCAAATGCAGAAAAGACCTGCCTTTCCGTACAGATATAGATACAAAGCAGATATACAAGAATTCGCGTCTTGTCTCCACGCTCATGCGCATGCCTGTGCAGCCTAACAAGGCGATAGTGGGGCGCAACGCCTTTGCACACTCTTCAGGCATACATCAGGACGGAGTGCTCAAGAACAGGGAGAACTACGAAATCATAGATCCTGTAGACGTAGGTGTGAACGACTCTGTGATAGCCCTCACGGCGCGCAGCGGCCGGGCGGCTCTCAACCATCACTATCAGAGGCTCGGAATCAACCTCACCAGCGAAGAGCTTAACGCCGCGTATGAAAAGTTCCTGCTTCTTGCAGACCGCAAGAAAGATGTGAACGACAGCGACCTGCTCATAATAGTCGGCGTTAACAGAAGCGAGGCTGCAAGAAAGGTAAGGCTCAAGTTCCTGCAGGTTGTGTGCGGAAAGAGTTCGGTACCCATGGCTACCGTGAAATTGAACATAGACGGTGAGATTTGTGAGGCGACCTCTTCTGGCAACGGACCTATAGACGCAGCCTTTTCTGCTGTCAAGAAACTTGTGAACAGGAAGATAGTGGTTGAGGAATTTCTGGTGCAGGCGATAACGCGCGGCAGCGACGATGTGGGAAAGGTACATGTGCAGGTAGAGAACCGCGGCAACCTCTATTACGGATTTTCTGCAAATACCGATATAATAACGGCAGCCGTGGAGGCCTTTGTGGACGCAATATCCAAATTCATATAAAGTATGGCGACAGGTAAGACATTATTCGACAAGATATGGGATGCCCATGTGGTGCAGCAGCTTGAAAACGGCCCTGCACAGCTCTACATAGACAGGCATTATATTCATGAGGTGACATCGCCACAGGCTTTCGAGGGGCTCAGGGCTAAGGGTATAAAGGTGTTCAGGCCGGGCCGCACGTTTGCCACATGCGACCATAACGTACCTACGCTCAATCAGGACAAGCCAATCAAGGATGACTCCTGCAGAATACCTGTTGAGGTGCTTGCAAGAAACTGCATGGAGAACGGCATAGAATATTTCCCGCTGCGCGACCCTTCCAACGGTATCGTGCATGTCATAGGCCCTGAGCAGGGGTTGACGCTGCCAGGCATGTGTATTGTCTGTGGAGACAGCCATACTGCAACTCACGGAGCGTTTGGTTCCATAGCCTTCGGGATAGGTACAAGCGAGGTAGAGATGGTGCTCGCCACCCAGACGCTTTTGCAGAACAAGCCCGCTCAGATGAGGATTACAATAAACGGAAAGCTCGGAAAATGCGTTACGCCAAAAGATGTGATTCTTTATGTCATTTCCAAGGTGGGGACAGGCGGAGGAACCGGTTATTTTGTAGAATATGCCGGAGAGGTGTTTGAACAGATGAGCATGGAGGGCAGGATGACAGTATGCAACATGAGTATCGAGATGGGAGCCAGAGGCGGATTCGTGGCGCCTGACAAGACTACTTTCGAGTATGTGAAAGGGCGGAGGTTCGCCCCGTCCGGTGCGGAGTTCGACAAGGCGGTCGAGCAGTGGAGCAGGCTCTACAGCGACCCTGATGCAGTTTTCGACAAGGAGTATGTATTTGACGGTGCAGACATTGCTCCAATGATAACTTACGGAACAGATCCCGGGCGCGGAATTGCCATAGACGGGGTTATACCGGAGTGCGACGAGAGCGGAATGAAAGGGTTGGCCTATATGGGCTTTGCTCCTGGAGAGAAGATGACAGGCAAAAAAGTGGACTATATTTTCGTGGGCAGTTGCACTAACGGCAGAATAGAGGATTTCAGGGCATTCGCCGGTTTTGTAAAGGGGAAAAGGGCGGCAGATGGCATAACCGTATGGCTTGTCCCCGGTTCTGTTGAGGTCGAGAGGAAAATCAGGGAGGAAGGGCTGGAGAAGATTCTCAATGATGCAGGCTTTGTCTTGAGACAGCCAGGCTGCTCTGCGTGCCTTGCAATGAATGAAGACAAGGTGCCTGCCGGTGCCTATTCGCTCTCTACTTCAAACAGAAACTTTGAGGGGCGGCAGGGCCAGGGTGCAAGGACAATGCTCTGCAGTCCGCTGGTTGCGGCGGCGGCAGCCGTTACGGGTGTGATAACAGACCCCCGTTCCGTTGAATGACATGCTGCCGGCTCAATCGCCGCCCTGTTGCGGCTGTCATTGCCGGCAGATGTTCAGACTTTGATTATGGATATGAAAATAAAAAAACAGAGATATGTCTTTTGAAAAGATAAACATATTGCAGTCTGCTGTTGTGGCTACACCAGTGGAGAATATAGATACAGACCAGATTATACCGGCCCGTTTCCTGAAGGCCACCACGCGGGAGGGTTTTGGCGATGCAATGTTCAGAGACTGGAGATTCAACGGCGACGGGTCTCCCCGGGACTCGGTATTTGCCGCTGCACCGGAAGGAGCGAAAATCCTTGTCGCCGGAAGAAATTTCGGTTGTGGCTCAAGCCGTGAACATGCAGCATGGGCCCTGGCAGATTACGGTTTCAGGGCGGTGGTTTCGAGTTTCTTTGCAGATATTTTCAAGAACAATGCGCTCAACAACGGGCTGCTGCCCGTACAGGTGAGCGAAGATTTCCTGCAGAAAATTCTCAGGCGCCGGAATGAGAACAGAAATATGGAACTCAGGATTAACCTGCCTGAAAAATATGTGGAGATAGTGGAAGGCGGCCAGGCCGTGGCCGGGATGAGGGAATATTTCCCGATAGGCGAATACAAGCGCCATTGCCTGGAGAACGGTTTGAGCGACATAGATTATCTGATAACCACACGGCCAATCATAGAAAATTTCGAAAAATCAAACGACAAATAGTATGAAAAAGAGTATAGCGCTGCTGCCAGGCGATGGTATCGGCCCCGAAATTACGGCGCAGGCTGTTGCCGTACTGAACAGCGTGGCAAAAAAATATTCTCATGAGTTTTCCTTTGAGCAGGCTCTGGTAGGTGCATGTGCCATAGATGCGTGCGGAGATCCCTATCCTGATGCAACGCACCGGATATGCAAAAAGAGCGATGCCGTGCTTTTCGGAGCAATAGGCGACCCCAAGTATGACAACGACCCTTCGGCAAAGGTAAGGCCGGAACAGGGGCTTCTGAAAATGCGCAAGTCTCTCGGGCTTTTTGCAAACCTGCGCCCAATTGCACCGTTTGCCTCTCTTCGCGAGAGCTCTCCGCTCAAGAACGGACGCATAGAGGGTGTAGATCTTGTAATAGTAAGGGAGCTTACGGGAGGGCTTTATTTTGGCGAGCCGAGAGGACGCGACAACGGCGGTACAAGGGCCTTTGATACCTGCATTTACAGTAAGGAGGAGATTGTAAGGGTGGCACGGGTGGCATTTGCCCTTGCAAGGGGCAGGAAAAAGCACGTTACAATGGTAGACAAGGCCAACGTGCTGGAAACAAGCCGCCTTTGGCGCGAAACGGTAAAGGAACTGCACGATAGGGAATATTCCGACATCTCTTTGGACTTTATGTTTGTAGACAATGCCGCAATGCAGCTTGTAACCTCTCCCGCATTTTTTGACGTTCTGCTTACTGAAAATCTCTTCGGAGATATTCTCAGCGATGAGGCAAGCGTAATTACAGGCTCCATAGGCCTGCTGCCATCTGCCTCGACAGGAGCAGAAGTGGCTCTTTACGAGCCTATCCACGGCTCATTCCCTCAGGCAAAAGGCAAGAACATTGCAAACCCTACGGCTACCATTCTCTCTGCTGCGATGATGCTGGATTCGTTCGGCCTTGCCACAGAGGCTTCTGCAGTAAGGGATGCCTGCAAAAAGGCCATAGAAGAGAGAGTCGTTACTCCAGACCTTCTGACTGCAGCCGAGCGCGAGAGCGGCGTAAAGGGGTATTCCACGACACAGGTGGGAGAGTATGTCTGTCGTAATATCTTATCTTGAAAGTGCAGCAGTGAAAAGGTTTCTTCTGATATTCTTTGTCGCCGCAATATGCGCAGGATGTGACCGCAGGGTCGAACTGCCCGGTTTCAGCACTGCTCCATGTTTTGGAGAGCAGATTATGGCATATACTTACGCTCCCGGCATGAAGGTGGAGATAAATGCACCTTCTGCATCTGAATTCGACCGGTCGCTCCCTACGGCCGTGGTATTGTACGGCCTTCCGAATGGCAATACTACAGACTGGACGATAGGCAAGCAGGCGGCAGAAGGTGACGACTGGCATTTCCAGATACAACATATCGGCGCCCAGACCCGTTATATACGCAGCCTCCGTCCGGGATTCAACCTCGTTACAGTCTATCTTGAGGCGGAACAGTTGAGCTGGGGCAGCTGGAGGGCTGCAAACAAGGGTGGCGACAGCCTGATTGTAAGGCTTGCAGAAGATTTGCTTGGCATTTTCGGAAAATATGAACCGTATATTGTCCTGAGCGGCCACAGCGGCGGCGGCAACATACCGTTCGGCTTCATTGATGCGGTAGATACGATTCCTTCATATGTGCATCGTATAGTATTTCTCGACAGTAATTACAACTGGGACGATACGCGCTATGGCAGCAAACTGGCAAGGTGGCTCGGCTCTTCTGCCGGAAACAGCCTTTTTGTGGCCTGTTACGATGATGCAAACGCCCTGCTGAACGGAAAACCGTTTGTCTCTCCCACAGGCGGAACATGGTACAGAAGCGGAGTAATGCTCAAATATCTGCGCGGCTGCCTGCAGAAAGAGTGGACAGAGCAGAAATCAGGGAACATTGTCAGTTGCCGCTCCACAGATGACAAGGTGCAGTTTCTTATGATAGAGAATCCTGAGAGGGCAATTCTCCATACGGTTATGGTCGAGAAAAACGGCTATATCCACTCCCTGCTCTTTGGCACGTCAAAGGAAAACTGCGGGTATGGTTTTATGGAGGACGCAGCATACGGGAACTTCATTCAGAAAGAGGTCTGGTAGCATCTGAAAAGGTTGGAAGTCTGTTGCCACAGTCACAAATTTAGACAAATAACTACCGACATGGCAACAAAAGAGTTAAAATTACCAGAACTTGAAGCCGGCGAGCATGCCGGATGTTATCTTTTTCCATTTATGAACTCCGTAATGGAGCGTTTGAAGGTCATGGGGCGGCAGCGGACTTTTGAAACCTATGCTGCAGCCTTGAAAAGTTTTACCGCTTTCCGCCACAATCACGACCTTTCGATTTCCGAGATTGACTCTGAACTGATGCTGCTTTATGAGGCCTATCTCCAGAAAAGGGGTCTTACAAAAAATACCACGTCGTTTTACATGCGCATATTGCGCGCGGTCTATAACCGTGCGGTGGAAAAGGAACTTACAGTACAACGCTACCCGTTCAGGCATGTATATACCGGAGTGGCAAAAAGCGTAAAGCGGGCTATATCACTGGAAGATATAAGGCGAATCAAGGAACTCGACCTTTCGGAACATCCCAGCATAGAGTTTTCGCGCGACATGTTTATCTTCTCTTTCTGCACCCGCGGCATGTCTTTCATAGATATGGCTTTTCTGCAGAAACGCAATCTTCAGAACGGGGTGCTCTCTTACTGCAGGAGAAAGACCGGACAAAGGCTCTCTATCCGTTGGGAGAGGTGTATGGAGGAGATAGTAGGCAGGTACAACATGCAAAGAAGCAGTTATCTGCTGCCTATAATAAAGCATGCCGACAGTGACTTGAGAGGCCAGTATCTGAATGCGATGTGCCTTGTGAACAGGCATCTGAAACATATAGGGGTTATGGCGGGGCTCCACCTTCCGCTTACGATGTACGTGGCGCGCCATTCCTGGGCTACGGCAGCAAGAAGCAAGAATATCCCCATTTCTGTGATAAGCGAAGGAATGGGGCATGATTCGGAGAAGACAACCAGCATATATCTGGCTTCGCTCGAGAACTCTGTCATAGATGAGGCAAACAACGTCATTTTAAGAGAACTGTAGCGTCTGCTGCAAAAAAAAGTTCCCGACGATATCCGCCGGGAACTCTATCGTATAAGAGTTGGCCGTAATGCTTATTCTTCTTTCAACTGAAGATGCTTTATATATATGGCCTTCTTTATCTCCTCTCTTCTTGCAACAGATTTCTTTACGAAAGTCTTCCTGCTTCTCAACTCGCGCACTACACCTGTCTTCTCGAATTTGCGTTTGAATTTCTTCAAAGCCCTCTCGATATTCTCACCCTCTTTAACCGGAACTATAATCATCTCTTAACCACCTCCTTTTATTACAGGACTGCAAAGGTAATCATTTTGTCGGAATCTCAAAATTTATTACAGGTTTT
The DNA here is from genome assembly GCA_017694275.1 of Candidatus Egerieousia excrementavium. Lineage (GTDB taxonomy): Bacteria > Bacteroidota > Bacteroidia > Bacteroidales > UBA932 > Egerieousia > Egerieousia excrementavium. Next base: position 25,262 of record JADINB010000080.1, read on the forward strand.
CTTCCTTTACAAGATTGAATTTCGTGGAGATTTCCTTCTGATCTATGGCCTGCCTTAAATTAAACCGCCGTCTTTGGGTAACGTACCCTGCCTTTTCGCAGCTGACTTCAATCTGGACGTTTCCGGAATTGTTGTAGGTGAGTCCCTTTATGTCGAAAGTTTCGGTGGTTTCATACGGTGTGCTTCCCACAAAATTGGAATTGGTATTCTTGACTTCCGGCGTAGAGGAAACAATACGGATTGAAACGTCTGCTCCCTTTGGGGCAGAGTCTATGAACCAGCGTATGACAGTAGATTCCAGTGCAGTGCTCCCATCTCCGTCGACCTGTTTGTTGGCTTCCAGTGCAGGAGTCGAAGATTTCGTGAGGAAAAATGCGATTCTGTCCCAGTCTATCTCTTCCAGCGCGTTGGCGTATGCCTCGTTCATCACCCTGTTGGCGGTAGTGAAATCTGTGGCTGAAGAGTTGGCATTGGCCCGGCCTGTTATTGTTACGCTGGGGTAGACCAATTTCCTGTCGGGGTCTGAAACTTCCAATGTCAGATGTACCGTGCCTGCCCACCCGATGCCAGAAAGAAAGTTTACGGAAAACTCCTTTATGGCAATACTCATCATGTAATCTGTTGCAATGTCGGCATCCAGGTTGAACCCCATTGTCCGCATATAACGTCTCATGCTTTCAGAAACGAATGAATTTACTTCGGGATTCACTCTTACGTCAGGCACTGTTATGGCGCTTGCATCATATTTTTGCAATATGTTGTGGTTTGCCCTGCCGTCGCGTACATTGAGATGTATGCCATAATCCATATCGACAAACCGGTTCGCATGAGCGTCCCTGACCAAAGCCAGATTTATCGCATGTACTGGTGAAGCGACAAAAGCAGCCTTTCTGGGAGAACATCCCGATGTAATAAGGAGCACTGTCAGCAATACGATAATTATACTTTTTGTTTTCATGATGGTATTCTGGATTATGTGTTAGTTGTTGGTATGGAGTCTGATTATTTTGGCCTCGACATTCGTCTTGTACAGAATGTCTTTTCCGGACTGTTCTATGTTTGTTGATATGATTGGCTCTATAATGCCGTCTGCGCCGTTTGTCTTGGCAACGTTTATGAGTCTGTAC
>JADINB010000081.1 GCA_017694275.1 Candidatus Egerieousia excrementavium
CGTATTTTTGCGGTGTTTTGCTTGGCAAATGCCGGGATTCACGGAAGCAGCCCTGGCAACAGACTGTATCCGTCATTAAACTTGACGGAAAAGGGCGTTCAGTTGCAAAATCAGTCAAACTTGTTGCAGGGAGGGTGTAATTGGAAGCAATTTTTGTTAAATTTGCATGATGTTGGGTAAAGAAAACAATTTGAATCCATTATATTAAACAAAACAACATGGCAGAAAAACTATTTGCTGAATTTCCACCGGTTTCTACCGAGCAGTGGGAACAGGTGATAATCAAAGACCTGAAGGGCGCAGATTACGAGAAAAAACTCGTATGGAGAACACAGGAAGGTTTCTCGGTCCGCCCGTATTATCGTGCCGAAAACCTGAAAGATGTAAAGCATCTTGGCGGTGTTCCGGGAACTTTCCCCTATGTGAGAGGCACAAAAGATAATAACGACTGGTTGATTCGTCAGGATTATTGTGCGCATGACGGTGATTATGCGCGTGCTAACGCAGAAGCGGTAGACGGGCTCAAAAAAGGCGTCACTTCTGTAGGTTTCTGTATAGACGGCGAGAAGCCCGTAAGTGTGGAGCAGATGAAAACTCTGCTCAAAGGAATAGACCTTGGCAAGACAGAGGTCAACTTTACAGGATGCTGCTGTGCATCGGCAGATATAATCAAGGCTTTCCTGACAGTTGCCGGTGAAGAGGGTGTAAAACCCGAGGAACTCAGGGCTTCGTTTGATTACGACCCCCTCAGGGTACTGAACCAGAAGGGCGCTTTCTGCAGCGACAAGTCAATGGAGAGGCTCAAGGAGGTTGTGGAGGCTGTAAAAGAGTATCCTCACATTCGTGTCATAGGTGTAGAGGCATATGCATTCAATGATGCCGGTGCCACAATAGTGCAGGAGCTCGCATTCGGCCTTGCAATGGGCAGCGAGTATCTGAGCAAGCTTACAGATGCCGGCGTAAGTGCAGACGAAGCTGCAAAACGCATCAAGTTCACTTTTGCTGTCGGCTCAACCTATTTTATGGAAATTGCAAAATTCCGCGCGGCCCGCATGCTCTGGGCAAATGTCGTGGCTGCTTACGGTGCACAGAAAGAGTGCAGCAAGAAGATAAAGGTGCATGCTGTTACAAGCGAGTGGAACCAGACAGTCTACGACGCTTATGTGAATATGCTCAGAGGCACTACAGAGGCTATGAGCGCAACCATCGCAGGCGTGGATTCTCTTGAAGTGCTGCCTTTCGACTATGCATTCCGCGCACCGGGAGAGTTCAGCAACCGCATTGCGCGAAACGCACAGATTATCCTTAAGGAGGAGTCTCATTTCGACAAAGTGGTAGATCCTTCTGCCGGTTCATACTATGTTGAGAACCTTACAGAATCTATTGCAGATGCAGCATGGGCTCTCTTCGGCAAGGTAGAGGGCATGGGTGGCTACATCGAGGCTTTCAAGGCTTCATTTGTACAGAATGCAATAAAGGAGAGTTCCAGCAAACGCGACAAGAATATCGCAACCCGCAGGGAGACTATCCTCGGTACCAACCAGTATCCTAATTTTACGGAGAAGGCAGACAAGGACATCACTCTCGAGGTCGTTACAAGAAAACCGGCTCCCGAGGTTACAGGTGAGATGATTGGCGCTCCGCTTGAGAAATACAGGGGCGCACAGGCTTTTGAAGCCATGAGGTTCAAGACAGACAAGAGCGGCAGGCAGCCGGTTGCATTCATGGTTACATACGGTAATCTGGCAATGTGCCGCGCACGTGCCCAGTTCGCATGCAACTTCTTTGCCGTTGCAGGCTTCAAGGTTGTGGACAACAACAGGTTCTCTTCTGTTGAGGAGGGAGTCAAGGCCGCACTGGATGCAAAGGCAGACATAATAGTTGCCTGCTCTTCCGATGACGAGTATGCAGAAGGGGCAGCCATGATGGCCGATCTTGTAGGAGACAAGGCTATAGTAGTTGTGGCAGGAGAACCTGCTTGCAAGGAGGAACTGATTGCCAAAGGCGTTGTCAACTTTATCAGCGTAAAGAGCAATGTTCTTGAAACATTAAAAGATTATCAAACTAAACTTGGAATTAAATAGTCATGCGTCCGAATTTTTCAGAAATAAAATATAAAGACGGTGCCGCTTGCGGTCAGTTGGAAAACAGCGAGTGGGTTACACCGGAAAAGATTGTTGTAAAGACAAATTACGACGAGTCAGACCTGGAGGGAATGGAGCATCTGAACTATGCCGCCGGCATTGCACCGTTCCTGCGTGGACCATACAGTACAATGTATGTTCAAAAACCCTGGACAATACGCCAGTATGCCGGATTCTCAACTGCAGAAGAGTCCAATGCCTTTTACAGGAGAAACCTTGCGGCCGGCCAGAAAGGCCTTTCTGTGGCTTTCGACTTGGCTACACACCGCGGATATGATGCAGACCATCCCAGAGTGGTTGGCGATGTCGGCAAGGCAGGCGTAAGCATATGCAGTGTCGAGGATATGAAAATCCTTTTCGACCAGATTCCTCTCAACAAGATGTCGGTTTCAATGACAATGAACGGTGCCGTACTTCCTGTCATGGCATTCTACATTGTCGCCGGTCTTGAGCAGGGTGCAAAACTCGAGGAGATGGCCGGAACAATCCAGAACGATATCCTTAAGGAGTTCATGGTGCGCAACACTTATATTTATCCGCCTGAGTTCTCAATGAGAATCATCGGAGACATATTCGCATATACGTCAAAATATATGCCCAAATTCAACTCTATTTCCATATCCGGTTACCACATGCAGGAGGCAGGTGCGACCAACGACATAGAGATGGCATATACCCTGGCCGACGGTCTCGAATATCTCAGAACCGGTATCAAGGCAGGAATTGACGTGGACGCATTCGCACCCCGTCTCTCATTCTTCTGGGCAATAGGCATGAACCATTTCATGGAGATTGCCAAGATGCGTGCAGCCCGCATGCTCTGGGCAAAACTCGTAAAACAGTTCAATCCCAAAAATCCCAAATCTCTGTCGCTCAGGACACACTGCCAGACATCCGGCTGGTCGCTTACAGAGCAGGATCCTTTCAACAATGTTGCCAGAACCTGTATCGAGGCAATGGGTGCGGCTCTTGGCCATACCCAGTCTCTGCATACCAATGCACTTGACGAGGCAATAGCGCTTCCTACAGATTTCTCGGCGCGTATTGCAAGAGATACCCAGATTTACATTCAGGAAGAGACTAACGTATGCCGTTCGATAGATCCATGGGCCGGTTCCTACTATGTGGAGTCACTTACAAACGAACTGGCGCACAAGGCATGGGAGCATATCGAGGAAATCGAGAAACTCGGCGGTATGGCCAAAGCTATCGAGACAGGTATTCCCAAGTTGAGAATCGAGGAGGCTGCTGCACGCAAGCAGGCAAGAATAGACTCCGGAGAAGACACAATCGTGGGTATAAACAAATACAGGCTTGAGAAAGAGGATCCTATCGAGATACTCGACATAGACAATACCAAAGTAAGGGAACAGCAGATACAGAGGCTTAAGGAACTCAGGGCAAACCGCGACAATGCCAAGGTTCAGGAGTGCCTTGCTGCAATTACCGAGGCTGTCAGGAACAAGAACGGCAATTTGCTGGAACTTGCAGTGGAGGCAGCCAAGGCGCGTGCTTCATTGGGAGAAATTTCAGACGCATGCGAGGCTGTAGTAGGAAGATATAAAGCAGTTATACGTATGAATACAGGTGTTTACTCTTCTGAGGTCAAGAATGATCCCGAATTCGAGAAGGCAAAGGAGATGGTTGCCGAATTTGCAAAGAAAGAGGGTCGTCAGCCTCGTATCATGATTGCAAAATTAGGACAGGACGGTCACGACCGCGGAGCCAAGGTAGTTGCCACCGGTTATGCAGACTGCGGATTCGACGTAGATATGGGACCGCTCTTCCAGACACCCGAAGAGGCTGCAAAACAGGCTGTAGAGAATGACGTGCATGTAGTGGGAGTTTCATCTCTTGCTGCCGGACACAAGACTCTCGTGCCTCAGATCATAGCAGAACTCAAGAAACTGGGAAGAGAGGATATCATAGTAATTGCCGGAGGCGTTATCCCTGCCCAGGATTACGATGTGCTGTATAAGGCTGGTGCAGCGGCAATCTTCGGTCCGGGTACTCCCATAGCCTATGCTGCGATTAAGATTATTGAGATTTTGAATCAGAAATTCTAATTGCAGCGTATTCTAATGACAAATTACTGTGTTATCTTCGGTATTATGGCTCGGTCATGTACTACAGTACACTCCTTCGCCCTAAACCTTGATGCCTTGTAATTTGCCATTATAATACTACTGCAAGTAATGAGGGAGGCCTTGTATTTTCCTCATTATAACAAGAAATTCGTGATTGAATGTAGCCGGTAGCCTGTTGGGGCTGCCGGCTTTTTATATTCGGAAGACCCCTTCGCCCTAAACCTTGATGCCTTGTAATTTGCGTGCAGGCGTCTCTCTTTTATCCGCAACAGCTGCAGCCTTTATCGTTATTGCTGCAACCGCTGCAATGGCCGTTATTGCCGGAACCTCCTTTTCTGCCCTTTCTGCGGATTTTAACTGCCAGCAGAATCAGAACGGCGGCAGCTATTACCCAAACCAGAATTTCCTGTATGCTTGTATCTACCATATCAAATTACATATATTGTAAGTAAGGAAGGCTATAATCCATGCTACGCAGGTAGTGTATATAATCGAGAAGAGTGCATACTTCCAGCTGCCGGCTTCATTGGCTATGGTGGCGATGGTTCCTATGCATGGGAAATAGAGCAGGACAAAGACCATAAGGGCCATGGCCGAACTTTTCGTAAAGTCTCCGGATTTGATAAGCTGCGCCGAAAGGGCATGTTCCTGAGAGTCGCCCTCCGTTACACTTTCAGATGTATTGTCTGCGTCTGCAG
>JADINB010000082.1 GCA_017694275.1 Candidatus Egerieousia excrementavium
GACAAATACGGCTCCCGCAATGACTGTGGCAAAGGTGGAAATAGAGATTTTCCTGCTCGACAATGCGGAAAAGCTGATAGTTTCACAGAAACTGTTTTCGCAGACAGGCGTTGGACGCAGCAGTGATCAGGCTGTGAACAAGGCGGTAGGTTCGCTGAATGTAAAAAGTGTCGAGGCCAGGAGATTTATGGAGAATGCCAGAAAGAAGCTGGAGGAGCATTATGCGGAAAAGGGGCGTGCGGCAGGTGATTCTCTTGCCGTTACAGTTGAACCCGCCTGGTTTTTTGAAAAAAAGTAAAGTAAGGTGCGATGAAAAAAATTATATTTATTATGCTGTCTGTATTGCTGCCTCTCTCTCTGCTTGCAGAGGGTAAGCTTGTAGAACGTTCCGGCAAGAGGCCTGACTGGATTATGAAATCCGGCAGCGAGGCTTTTGCCGTTTCTGCCAGTGATGCAGACATAAACGTTGCACGCGAAAGGTGCCTTGACGACATAAAGGCATATATAGTAAATGCCATAGCTTCCAACATTGTTTCAGTTGAAGAGAGTTCCACCGAGGTAGAGAATGTAAACGGGGCGGAGAATATCCGTTCCACCTACAGTTCGGAACTCAGGACCGCGGCTGCCAAGTTGCCGTTCATTACTGGAATATCGCTTTCCAATGCAGCCGGGACCTATTGGGAAAAATACAGGGACAAGTCTGACGGAAGCATATATTATGTCTATCACGTGCTTTATCCATTTACAGCCGGGCAGCTGGACTATATGATTGCGCAGTTCAAAAGGTATGACTCTGAAATGTACGGCCGTTTCACTGCGATAAAGGACGCCTACGACAATATTGCGTCAGTGGGAGATATTGACAGGGCTATCGAGGAACTCAAGCCCTTACAGGAGTATTTCTTCGACAGTTTCAGGAAAAAAGAGGTAGAGAGCCTGTCGGCGGCCTACAGGAAGCTGTATGGTACAATCTCGATTGTTCCGGTAGAATCTGCGAAAGGAAGTTTCACCTACATGCTCGTCTTGAACGGGAAAAGGATAGAGAGTTCAAGGATGCCCTCCCTGAGAGGGTCTGACGCGGTAGCTTCGCTTTCTGTAAAACCCGACGGGCAAGGCAACTATACCGTTACCTACGACGACACATATTGTTATCCTGACGATGACAACTACATAGATATAGTCTATTCGTTTGGCCTGAGCCAGTCAAGATACCGTCATAGTTTCAACATAGAAAATTAACCCAAAAAAACAGTTGATATGAAAAAGTTATTTTTGATTGTTACCGTTGCCGCTGCGGCTTTTGCCGCGGTCTCTTGCGGAAATCCTGCAAAGCTTTCAAAAGGCAAGAAGGTAGAGTTGGTATTTAACGATGACAAATACCGTACAGATGACCAGTTCTTCAGGGAGAGCCAGTCTGGTGTAAGCAAGGATCTTGCAAACGCAAAGAAAATCGCAATCCAGAATGCACGTCAGGAAATGGCCACCAATCTTACTGCCACTGTTCAGAGAGTCATAGAAAACTATAGCTCTACATACGGCGGGGCTATGGGAGTTACAGATGCAAACCAGATTAAGGATTTGGCCTATACTATCGTGAATACACAACTTTCAGGAGTCAAGATAATAGGTGAGGAGGCAGTCCAGATGGAAGACGGCTCTTACCGGTATCACGTATGCCTTGAAATGGCAAAGGACGATGTCATGAAAGCTCTTGAAGAGAAGATACTCGATGAGAACAAGGCAGATTTCGAGCAGGAAAAGGCTGCATTCAGAGAACTGTTCAAAGAGAAGATATCTGAGATCAAGTAATTTGCGGCAGCGTAAAACAGAAAAGGGGCTGTGTCAAAATGAATGTTTTGATGCAGCCCTTTGCAATTATGACACACCGTCTCTTTGTTTGTCTGTCATGAATGTCAGTCGTTCAGCACAGTATAGAGAATGGCCATCATAGGGTATCTTTCCGCCCCTGGGCCGTTGATCTTGCCGTTGAAATATGAAACCTGGTCTATGACAATGCTTGTAGTACCGTATGTGGCATCTGTCTCCTGTACTATAGGGTAGAGCCAGATGTTGTATGTGTCGTCTATTTCCGAGGCATCATTGGCAATCAGTTGCTGCACTGTAGAGGTAAAATCGCAGATATAGTTTCCCGTGGAGCGGTTTATCTCTCCAAGAGGATTGTCTGTGCTGCTGTTGTCTGAAAATGGATAATAGTATTTTATAAACGTTGTGTCGTTTATGTTTCTGCGCTGTACCGGGAACAGGTATGGAGGGTATTTGTTGTCAATCTCGCTGAAATCTTCCGGAAATTCAAAAGGGAATGTGAGTGTGGCTTTGCCTACCACTATCTTTGACGGGTCGTATCCCTTTTCTGCAATCCAGTTGTCTATAATGGATTTAAGTTCCTGGGCATCAATATATGGGGTGACTCCGGCACTGCCCTCTACAGGCAGTTCTTTCAGAGAGGTGTTGTTGCTTTCTACACCTTTGGAACTCAACGATATGGTGTTTAAACAATAACTGTCACCAAAAACAAAACTTACCAGAGTGTCTTTACGTTCAAGATTTTCTCCCCATGTGGGCTTGAAGTTGTATTTCATGTAGATGACGGTGGCCGATCTGCTGAAAAGATTGAGCCTGCCTCCAATGTCGCTGCCTATCGGCTCGTCGGAAGTGATGTAAAGGCCTCCGAACCTCTTTACGAAACGGCTTATGGTGTCGAGCTCTTCATCGGTTGCCGTCAGCAGCTCTGCACCCAGGCTGTTGTCGAGGTAGATTTTTATGGAGTCTCCACCTGCGTAGACAACCTCGTTCATGTTGAGCGGAACCGGTGAGTAGTCGCTCTCCTTTATGGAGTTGTGAAAGAGCATGGAACTGTCTATGTACCTGTTGAGCCTGTAGACATGGAAGTTCTGCACTATATTTGACTGCGACTGGTCGAAATAGATGGAGGTTCTCTCCATGGTGGAATAGCTGCTTGTCTCTGCAAGCGGAGCAAGCATGTATATTGAAACTATCTGCGGGTCTTCTCCAAAATCGAGCGCGGTTGAACTCGGGCAGATGTTTGCCGCAGAGCCGAACTTTGCCAGCCCGAACTCTTCCGTGCGGATAGAGCCGATTGCCATGTAGGCTGTCGAAGCTGTCTGGACACTGTCGGCAGATTTGATTTTAAGCGGAAGGGCGAACGAATCAAGAGCAATCTTGAGGTACTGGTCTTCCGGAACATACTTCTCGCCTACGGTCTTGTCTGTAGTTATACACGACTGGGCTGCAAAAATAAGGAGCGTGAATAAAAAAGATATTTTGAATCCCTTTTTAATCTGCATCGCCATTGATGATTTTGTCATAAAATTTGTTATACTGAGCAATGTAGTCCGACTCTGGTGCATCTACGTCTATGTATTGCAATACCGGAAGCGAACACGTCTCCACATATTCATTCAATTCCGGGGCAATGTCCGGTGCACCCAATATAACGGCGTCGGAATACTTAACGGCCAATTTAGCAAGATTTATGCCATTTGGAGGTGTCAGCAGGTCCATATCTTTTTTCTGTACTCCACGCATCAGGATTTTCGACTCCATATCTGCCGGAAATCTCTGGTCTGTAATCTCGTTGTAAAGAGAAAGCACCAGTTTGCTCTCCGTAAAGATAGGGTCTTCTGAATAGGATTTCTTGAGATACAGCGGCAGCAGATGCGATATCCAGCCCGAGCAGTGGATTATATCTGGCTTCCATCTGAGTTTCTTGACGGTCTCGAGTACTCCCCTGGCAAAGAAAACCGCCCGTTCGTCGTTGTCTTCGAAGAAGTTGCCGTCTGCATCGGTGTATATGAACTTTCTGTGAAAATAGTCTTCATTGTCAATGAAATAAACCTGCATTCTCGCTGCAGATATGGACGCTACCTTTATTATCAGAGGACGGTCCAGATCATTTACGACAATGTTCATGCCCGATAGACGTATTACCTCATGCAACTGGTTTCTCCTCTCGTTTATACATCCGTATTTAGGCATAAACGAACGGATTTCCTTGCCGCTCTCCTGAATCCCCTGCGGCAGAAACCGGCCTACCTTCGCGGCAGTGCTCTCGGGAACATAAGGCAAACTCTCAGAGTTTACAAACAAGACTCTTTTGGGCTCCATAGTGAAAATTTTAGCAAATACAAAGATAATAAAAAATTATAGATTGAATATTCAAAATTTATCTATCTTTGAAGTTTGGATAAATATGGGAAAGAGAGAAAAAAACATCATAGCAAGGAGATTGGTTCACTCATACCT
>JADINB010000083.1 GCA_017694275.1 Candidatus Egerieousia excrementavium
ACTTCCGGAAAGGACAGGGCTTTGCGTTCAGAACGCGAGAAACTTCTTCAGAAATACAGGAAAACAGAGCAGGAGATTGATACTCTTGAAAATAACATAGGCTTTTTTGCAAAATCCAAGAATGCCGATACTCTTGTGGCTGAGGTAAGGAAGAAAATCGAGCAGCAGAAAGAGGAACTGCTCAGAATTGAGGAAAAAATCAAGATTATTGACAATCAATTTTAATTTGAGTAGAAATGAATAAAAATACCGTTCTCGGGTTCGTTCTCATAGGTGTAATTCTAATAGGTTTCAGCTGGTATAATTCAAGAGTATTCAAGGATCAGGAGAGAGAAAGGTTCGTTGCGGACTCCATTGCAAGGGTGGAGGCGGCCAGATATGCTGCGGAGATGGATTCGCTTGCCGCACTTGAGGGTGTTGCTCCGGAATCTCTCGTTGACCGGGCGGATGCAGAAAAAGCACCACTTTACAAGGATTCGTTAATCGAGCAGGCAAGCAAGGCTGCACCTGAATTCTATTCAATAGAGAATGAGAAACTTAAAATAGAGTTTACTACCAAAGGCGCCCAGCCTTATACCGTTCTGGTAAAAGATTACTATACTTACGACAGCCTCAGCCTTTATCTTGTAAAGGAGGGGGCCGCCAAATTTGACCTGAAGTTCTACGCCGGAGGGGAGATGTCGACCTCCAATTTCGTCTTCAGGAAAATAGAGCAGACCGACAGTTCGATAGTCATGCGGCTGAACTTCTCCGAAGATTCATACATAGATTATGCTTACAATCTGCCAAAGGATAGTTATCTGATGGATTTCGACATAAGGATGGTGGGGATGGAGGAGCATTTCGACAGGCGGATGTCTCAGATGGATCTGGACTGGAGTATAGAGATACCAAGGCTGGAAAAGGGTTACGACAATGAAAAGAACTATTCTACGATAGCATATAAGTATCCTAATGAGGACGATGCTGAAGATTTGGGGCTCAGAAGAAGCAGCAGCGAAGAGTCTATCGCTACAAAACTGGAATGGGTAGCCTTCCAGCAGCAGTTCTTCTCGGCAATACTGCGCTCTGAAAACAGTTTCAACGGCGGAGAACTCAGTTATGCCTTTGCAACAGAACAGCAGTATTATGGAGACAATCTTCTTATGGCCTGCGATGCAAATCTTCAGGTAGAGTATAACGAAAACGAGGATGTCATACCTCTCCAGTATTATTTCGGGCCTAACCTGTACAAGGAACTCAAGAGTTATGACTATGGTTTCGAGAAGATTGTCCCTCTTGGCGGCTGGCTTATAGGCTGGATAAACAGAGTGGTGATCATCAACTGTTTCGATTTCCTAAGCAGGTTCATATCGAATTATGGTCTGATAATATTCCTGCTTACCATCATAATCAAGCTTGTAATTTCTCCGCTTACGCTCAAATCGTATGTTTCATCTGCCAAAATGAGGGTTCTTAAGCCGGAGGTAGACAAGATAAATGAAAAATATCCCAGGAAGGAAGATGCAATGAAGCGTCAGCAGGAGACCATGGCACTTTACAGCAAGGCCGGGGTGAGCATGCTTGGCGGATGTCTGCCGCTCTTGCTGCAATTCCCCATTCTCTTTGCAATGTTCCGTTTCTTCCCCGCATCTTTTGAACTGCGTCAGGAAGGTTTCCTTTGGGCAGATGATTTGAGCGGTTATGATTCGATTCTGGATTTGCCGTTCCACATTCCTCTTTACGGCGACCATGTGAGTCTGTTCGCATTGCTTATGGCTGTCTCGCTCTATCTCTATTCGCGTATGAATCTGGATCAGATGGCAAGCGGGCCTCAAATGGCAGGAATGCGCACTATGCAGCTCTACTTTATGCCGCTGTTCATGCTGGTGCTCTGTAACAATTTCTCCAGCGGACTTAGTTATTATTACATGCTCTCCAACCTGATTACCATTCTCCAGACATGGGTAATAAGAAAATATTTCATTGACGAGAAGAAACTCTATGCCAAACTGCAGGCCAAGGCTTCATCTTCTGCAAACAAGAAATCGAAGTGGCAGGTGAGACTGGAGGAGATGCAGCGCAGGCAGGCACAGATGCAGCGCGAACGTGAAAAACAGTTTAGAAAACGTTAATATGAGTATTGCACAAGCAATAAAAGAACTGAAAAATGAACTGCCGTCAACCGTAAAGTTGGTGGCAGTTTCAAAATTCCACCCCTCGGAACTAATCAGGGAGGCATACGATGCCGGACAGAGGATATTCGGCGAAAGCCGTCCCCAGGAACTTTATAAGAAAACCGGTGAACTGCCTTCCGATATAGAGTGGCATTTCATAGGTCATCTGCAGACAAACAAGCTGAAATTCGTTCTGCCTTATGTCTCTCTCATACATTCTGTCGACAGCAAAAGGCTTTTATATGAGATAAGCAGATATGCCGGGTCTCACAATCTCAGCGTGAGGGTGCTGCTGGAAGTGCATATTGCAACGGAACAGACAAAACAGGGCTTTTCCAAAGAAGAACTTTTTGAACTGCTCGACGAAATTTCGCGGCAAACGCTCCCCGGTGTAAAAATATGCGGACTTATGGGAATGGCGTCTTTCGTAGATGACAAGGTGCAAATAAGAGGTGAATTCGAGACCCTTGCCTCGCTCTTTTCCCAGATAAAGGAGAAATATGGCGATAGCCTTGCATATTTTACCGAACTTTCCATGGGTATGAGCGAAGACTACCCTGTAGCCGTGGAGTGCGGCAGTACTATGGTAAGGATAGGCACAAGAATCTTTGGTGCACGCACATATTAGATTTCAGGCAGTTCAATTTCTGTCTTGAAGACAAATGTGGCAGGCCCAGTGAGATATACATCTTTAAAGATACCGGCCTTTTTGTCATATTTGAAGTCTACAGCCAGTTTTCCGCCGAGTGCGGTTATGTCAAATTTTTCCCTGCTGCCTCCGGTATAAAGGCATGCGGCTATTGCCGATGCCGTAACGCCGGTCCCGCAGGCAAATGTCTCAGCCTCGACCCCTCGTTCGAATGTCCTTACAAACAGATGGCTTTCTGAAATGAATTCAACGAAATTAACATTGGTGCCGCCTTGGAAATCGCTGTGATGCCGCCAATATTTTCCCTTTTCTTCTACCGGATAGTTCTTTACGTCATCTACAAACTCTACATAGTGGGGTGAGCCAGTATCAAGATACCAGCTCTTTTCTGAATAGCGTTTCCATTGGGTGACATCTATCATCTTGAGCCTTACCGTACAGCAATGTTTCCCAAAATCCTTGATCTGGGCTGTGTGAAATCCGTCTACTGCTTCGAAATCGAATTTTGAAAGCCCCATGTGTGCCGCAAACGCCACAAGGCAGCGTCCTCCATTGCCGCACATTGTACTTTCCGCCCCGTCGGAATTATAGTATGTCATTGAAAAATCATGTTTTTCAGATTTGCCGAGCAGCATCAGCCCGTCGGCGCCTATCCCGAATCTGCGGTCGCAAAGCAGTTTTACCTGAGAATTGTCCAGTCTGTATTTTGAGTCGCGGTTGTCCAGAATTACAAAATCATTGCCCGCGCCTTGATATTTGTATGCTTCTATAATCATTTTTCTTTCAGTTTTCTAT
>JADINB010000084.1 GCA_017694275.1 Candidatus Egerieousia excrementavium
AGTTTATGTTATCACTACGTTATCTTTAGGTTAAGAGATTAAGACTAAAAGATTTATCAAACTATGTATAAGGATGACATAAACAATATTTCTGCTTTGAGTGAATATAGCCCCTAAGAAAACAGACAAAATAAAAGCATTGATAATAAATCATCTACTTTAATCTTGTTGTTCTCTATATCACAAAGATACGATAAAAGTAATATCAGACTCTACCCGTTCTGATTTTCATCTATTACGTAGATGTCTTTATATTGGCGGCCGAGCTGGTCGTAATCGAGCCCGAACCCTACTATGAAATCGTTTGGAATCGAATTGGCCGCATAGTCTATCGGAACGCTCTTGTTGTATGAGGCAGGCTTGAACATGAGAGTGCATACCTTTACCTCTGCGGCCCCCTCTTTTCTGAGAATTTCGTCCAGTTTTTCAATGGTGTTGCCTGTATCCACGATGTCTTCAACTATGACAACGGTTTTGCCTTTTACGTCTGTGGTAAGCCCCATAATCTGTCTTACCTCACCGGTAGACTGCGTTCCGCAATATGAAGCCAGCTTTATGAAGACAATATCGCACTGGAAGTTTATCTTCTGCATCAAAGAGGCGGTGAACATGAATGAACCGTTCAGTACGCTCAGGAAAATGGGTGTATCCTTTCCTGAGAGATCCTTGTTGAGCCTGTCAGCCACTTTCTGCACAGACTCCTCTATCTGCCGGTGCGGCATGTAGAGCCTGAAATATTTGTCGTGAAGTTTTATGCGTTTCATAATGCGGGAATCAGGAAGTTATTTTTTGTAACGGCAAAAATATCTATTAATTTTGTTTCTGTCAATTTAAAGAGATGTTTTATGGAACCAAAGGTCAGTATAATCATGGGCAGCACGTCAGACATGAAGGTTATGGAACAGGCTGCCGCTGTTCTGGAGCAGATGGAGATTCCTTTTGAAATCAACGCCCTTTCTGCCCACCGTGTGCCGCAGATGGTTGCGGAATTTGCGGAAAATGCACACAAAAGAGGTGTAAAGGTAATTATTGCAGGTGCAGGCGGCGCTGCGCACCTTCCCGGGGTAATAGCTGCAACTACTCCTCTGCCCGTAATAGGAGTTCCAATCAAATCGAGCAATTCAATGGACGGCTGGGATTCTGTCCTTTCTATCTTGCAGATGCCTTCCGGTATCCCCGTGGCGACAATGGCGCTGGACGGAGCAAAAAATGCCGCAATTTTCGCGACACAGATTCTTGCCGTTTCAGATGCGCGGATTTTTGAAAAATTCGTGAATTTTAAAAAAGATCTGGCCCTGAAGATTGCCAAGGCCAATGAGGAACTATCCCAAATAAAATACAAATTCAAGACAAATTAGGTTTTGACTTTTTTACGTGAAAGGTCTTGTGCTCCTGCGCTATTATTGCAAAAAGCGAGGATTCATGAGACCTTTTTCTATTTTGGCCGCCGTTCTCTTTGCAGTGCTGCCTTATGCCCCATGCGGGGCTTCCGGCCATGGCGGTGCGGCAGACAGTCTGGCCATATTTGAGGAATCTCTGCTGGAGCGGCTGGAGAATATTACCGACCAGATAGCAGCTGAGGGCGAGATTGCAGATGCAGAATCTCTTTTGGAATACTATTCGGCCCTGGCATCAGATCCTTTGAACATAAACAGGGCCGGCCGGGCCGACTTGCAGGGGCTGCTCTTTCTTACACCCTTTCAGATTGAGTCGCTGCTTGATTACCGGAAGCATGGCGGAGCCTTGCTCTCATTGGATGAGCTCGCGCTTTTGAACGGGTTTGACACCTATACGGCAGAATTGCTGCGTCCCCTTATATTTTTCGGCCCGGCCGGAGGCTCCAGTGATGAAAAGTCCGGGCTGCGCTCCGAACTCTATCTGCGTACTTTTACAAAGTGCGAGGATTTCTCCCCGGCGTTCCTTGCAAAGTATGGATGCAGTTATGGTGAAAGGCTCTCTTTGAACATTACGGCTGAGAGCGATGCCGGCGAGCAGCTTTTCACTTCATGGAAACGGCCGTTCGATTTTGTCTCAGCCTCTCTTTCGTGCAGCAACCTTTCTCTTGGAGGAAAGCATGCCAACGACCTGTTTAAAGAGTGGACCATCAACACTCTGGTACTCGGAGATTTCTCTGCAAGGTTAGGGCAGGGGCTTGTGCTGTGGAACTCATTTTCGCCATGGAGTGCAACGCAGCCCTCCTCTTTTTACAGACGGGGCGCACCGCTTCTGCCATATACATCGTCGGGGGAGAGCGATTTCTATCGCGGTGCCGCCGTTTGGCTGACGGTTAAAAATATGGATATCTCTCTGCTTGTATCCTGCAACAGGAAGGATGCCAGAATTGAGAACGGCAAGTATGTAACCATTTACGACGACGGCCTGCATGATACGCCGCAGGCCATGGCCCGGCGCAAGACAATGTCGGAATATCTTGGTGCGGCAAGCGTCGGCTGGAGTTTTCCGGATTTCAAGGTCGGGATTAACTGTATTGCCTACATGTATGACAGGCGGTGCGGCACAAAGCCTCTTTATTATAACAAATACAGGCTTTACGATGGCTTGTGGGGCAATCTTTCACTTGATTTTGCCGGAAGGGCGGCAGGATTCAGCCTGTTTGGCGAAATTGCCGCCGACAGGGGAGGGGCGCTGGCTATTGTGGCTGGGGCGTCAAAAAGGTTTGCCGGCGACTGGGAAGCCGGAGTGCAGCTGCGCCACTATCCGGCAGACTATATTGCCCCGCATGCCGGAGCAGCCAGTTCACTTTCGGGATGCTATAACCAGACAGGCGCAGTGGCAAGTTTCAGTTACAGCAGTTTCGGCAGGTTTGCGCTCGAGGGGACCCTGGATTTCTGCTATTATCCGAAACCGCGCCATAACATAAGGAAGCCTGGCTCACACCTTAAGGCCAGCCTGAAATTTTCGCGCGTTTCAGCAGACGGTATCTGGAACTGTTATGTAAAACTCTCCGACACATGGCTGTCTGTCTCGAATCTTTATGATTTTCCGACAAACCGGTTTTCAGTTGTGCTGAATATAGAGCGGAATGCCGGAGGCCTGTTTTCGTTTGGTGCCAACAGCCGTCATTCATTTATGCTCGGAACATATTCGGTTTCGGCAGGGGTCAAGGCGTCCCTTTCATTCCGCAGGCTGGTGGCAAAGGCCGGTGCAACCTTCTACAATGCGCGGCTCTGGGCAAACAGGCTTTACACCTATGAAAGCGAACTGCCTGGAACATACGGCGGTTCACTCCTTTATGGCAAAGGATTTTCGGGATATGTATTGCTCAAATATGCCTTCTTGAAAAAAACTGCCCTCTATGTAAAGTTCGGAGGTACGGGAACTTCCAAAAGGCTCAGGCTGGGACTGAAAGTGAAGTTCGGTTAGATTTTCTTTATTTTCAGTTTTTTGCCCGGATATATCTTTGAGTTTCTTGAAAGGCCGTTGAGTTTCAGTATGTCGTTGAGTTTTACTCCGCATGAGTAGGCTATGCCGAGCAGGGTGTCGCCTTTCTTTATTGTGTAATACTGATAGTTGCCGTCGGAGGTTACCTTGGCTTTGCCCGATGATGAAGAGGCCGGCGCTCCTCCGTTCTTATATATGACAAGCCTTTGTCCTATTCTTATAAGGTTGCGGCTTCCAATATTGTTCCACCGTTTGAGGTCTGCCAGCCTCACCTTGTATCTGAGGGCTATTCCTCCCAAAGTCTCGCCTGAACGGACTTTGTGATAAATGGTCTGGCTCTCGCTCAGCAATCTGTCTTCCTTGATTCTGTTGTAGACAACAGGGGTGAAGTAAACATCTTTCTTGAAGTTGTAGAGACTGTCTTCGTGGTCTACGAAGGCTGCAGTGTAGTTGTAAGGAACACGCAGTATATATTCGTTCTTTTCGTTTCCCGGAATTATCTCATTTACATATTGCGGATTGAGCGATTTGAGCGTCTCTATTGGAATGCCCACAAGTTCGGAAATCTGCTTGAAATGGAGATTCCTGTGAATCTTGAAGGTGTCTACCTCTATGGGAAGCGAGGTTTTTGCCGGCTCCAGCTTGTAGTCTTTGTAATAGTTGATAAGATAGAGCGCTCCTACAAAGGCGGGCACATATCCTCTCGTCTCTCTCGGAAGGTAGGGATAGATGTCCCAGAACTCCCTGGACCCGGCCCTCCTGATTGCCTTGTTTACATTTCCCGCACCGCAGTTGTATGATGAAATGGCCAGTGCCCAGTCTCCGAAAATGGTGTAGGCATCGCTCAGATATTTCGCCGCTGCATGGGTTGCCTTTATGGGATCATACCTCTCGTCTACAAAGGAGGTTATCTTGAGGTCGTACTGGAGCGCAGTCCTGAACATGAACTGCCATATACCCTTGGCATTGGCCCTCGACCGTGCCACCGGGCTCAGCCCTGATTCTATAATGGCCATTACCTTCAGTTCTTTCGGCAGGTTGTACTGGTCCAGTATCTCTTCGAATATGGGCAGGTAGTATTGGCTCAACCCGAGTATCTGCTCGGAAAATTCGGGCATTTTTTCTGTGTACAGTATGATGTAGTTTCTTACGGTACGGTTATACGGAATTGGAATAAAGGAGTTCATCTCCTGTATCTTTCTGATATAGACAGAATCGGGGATGTTTGAGAAATACTCCACGCTGTCTGGTTCAGATATGAAGCGGCCTATGGGAATGGCTTTCTGGCGGTACCAGATGCTCAGAAGCGAGTCTGGGTTGCTGCCCGGCTCGGCATTGCCGAATATCTGGCTCGTTACATAGTCCAGTTCTCCTACATTCAGGGTATCTTCCATGGTGGTGGTATCTGAAAGGGCTATCGCACCGCCCTCTATTATTGTAAGAAGCGAGTCTCTCTCTCTCTCAAGCCTGTTGATCTGTGCCTTCAGCTCCTTTTTGTTTGCCTCTCCGTTCTTTTTGAATATTTTTTTGAGAAATTGTGCGTTTGCCGCCGCAGGTGCAGCCAGGAATGCGAGCAGCAGCAGAATCATGGAGTATTTTCTTGTCATTACCAACCTTGATTGTTTAAAAGTTCATATTGATTTTAAGACCGACACTCTGTACATAGTATTTGTTGGATACCGTGCTCTCGGGAACGATGTTGTCTATGAATCCCGGCTCTACGTTCAGAGTTATGTCATCTGAAATGTCGAAGTCGTTGAAATAGGCGAATACGTTGGCGTCTATTATGTTGAGCACATAAACCAAAACTGTTGCTATTATGGAGTAATCCCTGTATCTTCTGAATTTGTCGCGGTACCATATCATGTTGTCGAGTGATATTGCCCCATCGTACTGGTCACCTGCCGCCACGGCATCTATATACATGTTCTTGTACCTTTTGTACTGCTTCTGGTTAAAGGCCCAGCAGTAGCCGGATACGGCAAGACCTCCGTAAAAAATCGGAATTTTCCAATAGTCTCCGTTATAGGCCTGTCCGAGTCCGGGCAACAGCGCCGAATAGAGCGAAGCTCTGGCCGGAAGTGGTTTCTGGTCGCTTTTATATGAGATTACGCCGTCGAGCAGGCTGCCGTAATAGGTAAGTACCGTACCGGCAATCATGAGGTTCCTCATATTCTTGGAACTTGTTTTCCCTGTACGCTGGTAGTTCACGTTAAAGGCAATTGCACCGCCAACGAAACCACCTGCGACTCCGTAAATTACAGGTACTTTCCATGCCTGTCTGTTGTATATCTGGGCTGTTCCGGGCAATATTGCGCTGCCGGCAAACATGTGCGCAATCTTCATTGTGTCTTTATGGGCCAATGCTCTGAAATACATTGGAATGGTAAATGAAGGCTTTGTGGCTTCCACAGCCTGCGCGGTATCTGTAAGGTCTGTCTGGGTGCTGCTTGCCCCTGGTACTCCGGCCGCAGTGAACGAGCCCGAAGAGAGGTTGCGCTGTGCAAGTGCGCCTTTGCCTGTTGCAAGGAGCAGGATTGCAGCAAGGAGTATTATCTTGCAGCCCCTTCTGGCACCCATGTTTGATATGATTTTGATAATATGCACTATGCCAACAAATTACCTTTATCTAACGCTTTTGTAAAAGAGTTTATCTGCTCGTCTGAAGAAAACCTGATTGTAATGCTTCCCGCCCCGTTTTCGTCTCTTTTTATGGAGACATTGTTATCAAAATATCTGCCAAGAGTCTCAACTATCCTGAAATGGTTTTCTGTAAGTTCCATTGTCTGCTTTTCCGCTCTGGCAGGGCGTGGCTCGTTCATCTTCCTTACCCTTGCCTCCACATCCCTTACCGAGAGGTCTTTTTCTATTATAAGGTTGGCTATTTTAAGCTTGTCCTTGTCATTCTCAAGCCCCAGCAGCGACTTGGCGTGGCCCATAGTGAGTTTCTTTGCCTTGATGGCCAACTGTATCTCTGCAGGAAGGTTGAGCAGCCGCAGGTAATTTGCAACAGTCGCCCTTTTTTTTCCGACCCTTTCCGACATGGCTTCCTGCGTAAGGTTGCACTCTTCCATAAGGCGGCGGAAACTTACCGCAATCTCAATGGGGTCGAGGTCTTCCCGCTGTACGTTCTCCACAATGGCCATCTCCAGCATGCCGTTGTCGTCGGTGTCTTTTATGTAAGCTGGAATGGTGCGCAGGCCGGCCAGCCTGCTTGCACGGTATCTCCTTTCTCCGCTTATGATCTGGTATCTGCCGCCGTCTACGGGGCGTATTGTTATGGGCTGGATCAGCCCTATGAGGCTTATGGAACGCGAAAGTTCCTCCAGCGCCTCCTGGTCAAACTCTGTTCTGGGCTGGTATGGGTTGGGTTCTATCCTGTCTATCTCTATTTCTGCTGTATTGAGCATTCCGTTTTCATTGCCGTGATCTCTCTGGCTGCCCTTGAGAAAGGTAGCGTCTGAAATCAGGGCATCAAGCCCGCGCCCCAATCCGGTCTGTATCTTTGCCATCTATTTCTCCTCCTCCTTTTGCTGTTCCCTTGTGAGAATCTCCTTTGCCAGGCTCAGATAGTTGTTTGAGCCGTTAGACATTGCATCATACAGTATGACCGGCTTTCCGTGGCTCGGAGCCTCGCTGAGCCGTACGTTTCTTGTTATTATGGTCTGGAACACCATATCTGAGAAATGACGCCTTACATCTGCTACAACCTGGTTTGCAGATTTGAGCCTTGCATCGTGCATCGTAAGCAGAAAACCCTCGATTACCAGAGACGGGTTCAGCCTGCTCTTTACTATTTTAAGAGTGTTCAGGAGTTTGCCAAGCCCCTCCAGTGCAAAGAACTCGCATTGTACGGGAATGATAACCGAGTCTGAAGCCGTCAGCGAATTGATTGTTATCAGACCCAGAGAGGGAGAGCAGTCAATGATGATATATTCATAATCATTTTTTATTGTCTCGATGGCCCTTTTGAAAATCGTCTCCCTTTCGGGAATCTTGAGCATCTCTATCTCTGCTCCCACAAGGTTGATGTGCGAGGGGGCCAGATCCATGTTCGCAGTCTCTGTCTTGAGTATTATATCCTTGAACGAGTGCTCTCCTATAAGCACTTCATAGAGGGTTTTGCCATCTTTTGAATCGGGATTGAAATTGAGCCCCGATGTGCTGTTTGCCTGCGGATCGGCATCAATCAGCAAAACTTTCTTCTCCATCACTGCCAGCGACGCCGCCAGGTTTATGGCGGTGGTGGTTTTCCCTACTCCTCCCTTCTGATTAGCAATAGCTATAGTTTTTCCCATGCAGATATGTTTTGTGTATGTACAATGCTATCCTGCAAAAATAGCAAATCTTTTTTTAGCAGATAGTTTTTATTACATTTGCGGGCGTAAAAATATCAACATATAAACAATTTTACATTTTGGAAACGGAGAATCTCGCAAATGTTTGGCTTGTCATAGTGAATCCCAAGGCCGGCAGCGGCAAGGGGCTGAAAGACTGGCCTGTTATCTCCAATCAGATGTACAACAGCAACCTCAGTTTCACATGTGTCTTTACCGAACACAAGTATCACGCCGTGGAACTTACCGTAAAGGCTGTAAACGACGGATTCAGGAATATAGTGGCAGTAGGCGGCGACGGTACAATTCACGAGGTTGTAAACGGTATATTCATCCAGAAGAAGGTTCCTACCACAGACATATCGCTGGCGGTAATACCTACCGGTACCGGCAATGACTGGATAAGGATGTTCGGCATTTCCAAGACCTATTCAGAAGCCGTAAGGTCGCTGGTGGAAAAAAAGACAGTCCTTCAAGATGTCGGCAAGGTCAGTTACTACCAGACCCGCGTAAACCATATCCGTTACATGGCCAACGTGTCGGGCCTGGGATATGACGCCGTTGTAAATCTCAAATATAACAAGATGAAGGATAACGGCCGTTACGGGAAATGGCTCTATCTGCTGTGTGCGCTTCAGACCTTTCTGGGATGCCGCTCAAAGAGATTTTCAATAAAGGCAGACGGACGCGATTTCTACAAGGGGCTTGTCTTTTCAGGTGCTGTCGGGATTGGGAAATACAACGGCGGAGGAATGCAGCAGACTCCGTATGCCCTTTTCGACGACGGACTCATGGATATGACTGTCATCAGGAAAATGTCCAAGTTAAAGATAATGAGAAAATTCAAATGTCTCTATTCGGGCAACATATATGCAGTGCCGGGTGTCATGCACCTGCAGGCCAAAAAGATAGAGATAGAGACATGGCCTGAAAGCAGGATTGAGATAGACGGAGAAGCCGTGGGCAACTCTCCGTTCTGTTTTGAACTGGTTCCCCACGGCATCAGGGTCGTTGTCGGGCCAGGCTTTGTCGTGCCGGCCTCAATGTAATGTCATTTACTTGATTACCACTCTTTTTACCCGTTTGGCCACCGAGGTGAAGATTTCATAGGGAATTGTACCCAAAATGGCCGCAAGTTCGCTTGCATGGGGAGTCTCTCCAAATATCGTAACCGTATCTCCCACCTTTGCATCCACTCCTGTAATGTCTATCATGCACATGTCCATGCAGATGTTTCCAATAGTAGGTACAAGTTTGCCGTTGAGCAGGAATCTGGCATTCCCACGCCCCAGATGGCGGTCTATGCCGTCTGCATAGCCGAGCGGAAGGGTTGCGGTCTTTGTAATGCCCTCCGGATGCAGTTTGCCGTGCCTGCCGTAGCCCACCGTGCCGTCTGACGGTTGCAGCTCTTTAATCTGCAGTATCTTGCATCTTAAGGTTGCGGCTGGCTTGAGCATTTTGCTGTCTGTCGCACTTATGCCGTATATGCCTATGCCGAGCCTTACCATGTCGAACTGGTATTCGGTGAATCTCTCTATGCCGGCGGAATTGAGGATGTGGTGCAGCGGCCTGTAGTCCAGTATTGCATCGATTCTGGCTGCCATCTTGCTGTATAGCTCAATCTGGCCCAATGTAAAGCTGTCATGAATGGCCTCGTCTGAAGCTGCAAGGTGAGAATATACAGACTGCACCTTTATTCTGGGATGGCTTTTGAGAAAATCGAGCAGGGCTGGCAGTTCATGTTCCATGAACCCAAGCCTGTGCATTCCGGTGTCGAGCTTTATGTGAACAGGATAGTTCTCTATGCCGTTTTCTTCGAGCGTTCTGTTGAAAATCTCCAGAGACTCCAGATTGGGTATCCCCGGCTCAAGTGAGTTCCCGATAATCTCCCTGTAGTTGTCTGTCCCTGCAGTAAGGATTATGACAGGCCTCTTTATACCTCCCTTTTTGAGTTCTATTCCTTCAACAGGGTGGGCTACCGCAAAGTAATCTGCCCCTGCCTCTTCCATTATTCTGGCAAATTCAACGGCTCCGTGCCCGTAGGAGTTGGCCTTTATGAGAATAAGCAGTTTTGTAGAGGGCTTTAGTTTAGACCTGAAGTAGTTGTAGTTGTGTATGCAGTTGGGATAACTGATCTCTAACTCTGCAAGTGTTCCGCATTTCTGTTCCATTTGTGTTTTCCGTTTTGTCAAAAATCTTTTCAAAGATATATGAAAAAACGGTTGCCTTGTATGCCTGATTGCAGATTATTCAGGAATTTCATAGAATTTGCAGTACCATTTGTAAAATTCCCGGATTCCCTTTTCCAGAGGCGTGCCGGGCTTGAAGCCAAAGTCCCGCTCCAGTTTTGAAGTGTCGGCGTATGTGGTATATACATCTCCCTGCTGCATCGGCACAAACTCCTTTATGGCCTGCCTGCCGGTAACTTTTTCTATCGTATGTATGAAATCCATAAGCTGTACCGGTGAGCTGTTGCCAATGTTGTAGACTTTGCAGCTGCCCTTTTCCGGATTGCTTTCCAGAACTTTCACAACACCCTCCACTATGTCGTCGATGTAGCTGAAATCGCGGCTGAGGTTGCCGTTGTTGAAGATTCGTATCTTCTTGCCTTCGAGAATTGAACGCATGAAGAGGAACGGGGCCATGTCTGGCCTGCCCCACGGGCCGTAAACGGTAAAGAACCTGAGCCCGGTTGTGGCCATTCCCCACTGGTGGCTGTAGACATGGGCTATCAGCTCATTCTCCTTTTTTGTGGCTGCATAGAGGCTTTGTGGATTGTCTGTCCGGTCATCTTCTGAAAACGGCACTTTATTGTTGTTGCCGTAAATGCTGCTTGAACTTGCATAGACAAAATGCCGTACTGAATGGAGCCTGCTCATTTCAATGATATTCGCAAAACCTACCACATTGGACTGTATGTAGGCCGACGGGTTTTCAAACGAATAGCGCACCCCCGCCTGTGCTGCAAGGTTGCAGACCAGGTCAAAGTCTTCATGCTCGAAAATCTCTTTCAGTTTGCCGGTGTCTGTAAGGTCGGCCTTATGGAAACGGAAATCTCCAAGTTCTTTCAGACGGCTGTATTTGAGATTGGTGTCGTAATATGAATTGATATTGTCGAGCCCTGTGACAGCATAGCCTTTTTCCATGAGCCTTCTGCTGAGGTGAAACCCTATGAATCCGGCAGCTCCGGTAACCAGTATTTTGTTCATGTCTTAGTATGATTATTCAAACAACACTATTGTGCTCATTCCATACCTGTAACTCTCCCTTCCCTCTACAGCCTTTGCCAGTTCGGGGTCTTTGGCTATGTGACGGCTCATGAGAAAGAGCACCGAGCCGTGGAGCGAGCCTATATCCTCCTTTCCAATCTCTTCGATTGCAAACTGCTCTATTTCCCGCCTGTCTGCACCTTCTTCACCGAGCATCTCCTTGAAATAGACGTCGAAATTCTCCGAAGTGTGGAAATTATAGTGTACGAACCGTGAAAACCCGTGTTCCTCTGCCTTTTCCAAGGCAACCTTGCATCCTTCCTTCATGCCTATGTACTTGTTGAAGGATGAAATGGAGAGCGAAGCGGAAAAGATAAAGAGCAGCAGCGATATTGCAATGGCGTCTGTTGCCCTGAATATTCTGTTCCTGCAGAGCGACAATATTGCCGCCACACCTCCTGCAAACAGTATGAGCGTATAACACCACAGGGGAGCCGCCAACTCTATTGCAGGCAGTGCAAAATGTTCCGAAATGGCTTTATAGAAGCATGATGCGGCAAATATTGCCATGAAGACCGCTGCCGGCAAGGCAACCGAGGCCTTCAGTGCCCAGTTTGATTTCTTCACGATAACAGTTGCCGTAAAGAAAACAAGGAACGGAAAGGCCGGCAGCAGGTATATTTCCAGTTTGGAGCTGATAAGCGAAAGCATTACCAGAATGGTAAGGAAAATTGTAATGAAGAATCTCGACAGTGTGTTGTTCACCAGATGCTCCTTGTATGCCGTAATGATTGCCGCAAAGGCCAGAAGAGACCATGGGGCCAATGTGAACCAGTAGGTTACAAGGTAGTAATAAATGGGTTTCTTATGGTGGAAGGCATCAACGGCCCTGTCTATGGTCTGGTGGAACAGCAGGTTGTTGAGATATTCGCTTCCCCCGTCGAGATATACTCCGGTAAACCAGAGGGCGCATAAGGCCAGAAGCACGGTCCAGCATCTCCAGCCAAGATATTTGCCTGTTGTGTTCAGCCGGCGGCTTATTGCCAGAAAGACAATGATTGCAAGTAGCGGAAGCATAAGCCCTACAGGCCCTTTTGAAAAGAGTGCCAGGAAGATATAAAGCGGCAGGAGCCATTGCCTTCTGCGGTATAGCCGTGCTTGGCGCTCTGATCCCGGATCTGTGGAATTGTACTCGTACATTCTGTAAAAGGTGTAGAGTGCAAGCGTTATGAACATGGTCATGAGCATGTCCATTCTGAGTACGATTATCGGTGCCAGGAAGAAGGCCGTTGTAAAGAGTATAAGCTGCGTGGAACAGTTCTCCCTTTCTGTAAGGGCGCGTCCGGTGAACTTGCCCACAATCCATGCCGTGACAAAGGCGGGAATTACAGAAAGCAGGGAAACATAGAACATTACATGTTTGCCAAAGATAATCTTTCCAAGCATTACAAACCACAGATAGAGCGGCGGTTTGTCTGCATAGGGCGCTCCATGGTTATAGAAGGCGAAAATGTTGGAATTTTCTATGGCTTCGTCTGCTATGCTCAAATATTTGAGTTCATTGTCTGCCGTAAAGTCCCTTAGAAGAAGGATGGGCAGAATTGCAATGAATATCAGGGCAAAGTAGATCCATTGTCTTTTCATTTACTTTTCCGGTTTGATTTGCTTTTGTGCAAAAGTATCAAATTTCTCGTATAAGATAAAAACCCGAACGACTGCCCCAGTATGAGAACCGGGTCGAGGCGGATGATTCCGTATGAGACTATGATGGTTGAGCCTGCAAGAGAGATTATCCAGAATCCTGCCGGAAGCAGTGACTCATGGTGTTTCTTGGAGTATGCGAACTGGTAGACAAATCTGAGGGTAAATATTATCTGCCCCATAGAACCGTATATTACAAGCAGGGGCGGAATCTGCGCATTGTTGAGGCACTGCTCTACAAACTGCTGGAAATCTGAGAGAATATAAGTGATTCCGGCAACCGGAGTGGCCACTATTACAAGTCTGAAGATATATGGTATTCTTTTCCAGATATCCTTTTCGTTCAGATTCCAGATATATACGTAATATGAAATTACCTGTCCGAGCATTATGGCGAAATCGTCTCTCAGAAAGCCGTAGATGAAGAGCATGTAGGAGGCTATGATGCTCAGTACCCAGAATATCGACGGGGAAACCACCCTCTTTGCCCTTTCAGACATTATCCACTGCACGAGAATCCTGGCTGAGAAGAGAGCCTGGGCCAGAAAACCTATGATATATACATATGCACTCATGCGGGTGGCTTAAGATTCTATGTTGCCGTTTGCCACGGTATAGTTTATATATCTTTTTTTCATCCACCTGTAGGCGAAGCAATCCTTGAAAGGGGATATGAGCCTGTTCCACAGGTTGTATTTGGAGACTCCGGCCTGACGGGGAAAGTGCCTTACCGCAATCTGCATCATTTTACCCCCCTCCTGGAGCTGGATAAGCGCAGGGAAGAAGCGGTGCATGCCGTTGAACATGGGAATGCGTTTGGCATATTCCGTCTGGAATATCTTTAAGGGGCAGCCCGTGTCTATTGCGTTGTCGTGGGTCATCATTCTTCTGAAGCCGTTTGCGATTCTGGATTGCAGGTTCTTGAAGAAACTGTCTTTTCTGTTGGCTCTTATGCCCATTACCAGAGGATACTTCTCCACATGTGGAAGCAGCAGGTTGAAATCTTCTGGAGCGGTCTGCAGGTCTGCATCTATGTAGCCTACATATTTTGACCACGTGTTGTCGAATCCTGCCTTGAGCGCTCCGCTCAACCCGGTATTCCTTGCAAGGGATATATAGTAGAAATGTTCGTTCCTGCTGCAAATCTCCTTTACCATCTCAAGACCGTTGTCTTTGGAACCGTCGTTTATAAAGAGAACCGCAACAGAGGGGATTACAGCTTTTTTCAGATAATCTCCCAGAACCTTTTCCAATCTGTAAATGTTGTCCTCCTCATTGTAAAAGGGAACGAGGATGGTAAATGTGTATTGTGCCGTCTTGTTCATCTGCATTGCCTTTCGAATCTCTAATGCAACCTTATGTTTTTTTCTTCAAACTGCTGGTAGTCGTACTTGCTGAGCAGCAACTGGTCTATCCTTACGCTCTCCTCGTGGTCTGTAAGGTATGTTCTCGGTACCGCCCTGAAGTTTTCAGAGCACAAAGATAATTCAGATTTCAAATATTTTGTCTTTATTGAGGCCAAATCGGTCAAAGTATGGAAAACTGCGCTGTTGGAAGAGACGGGCATGGTGCTGTTTCCGGTCATGTTCTGCCACTTCTGCCCGTAGAGTTCCCTGTATCGGGGCGAACTCCATGCTACAAACGGAACATGAATCTGGTAGAATGTCGGAATAGGAGAAGCGTGCAGGAAACGGTTACGCCTGTCATCGAATATGTCTTCCCCATGGTCTGAGGTATAGATCAGGGCGCTTGCGCACTCCTGGCTGCGTACCATGTCCACTATTCTGTACAGAATCCTGTCTGTGCTCAGGATAGAATTGTCATAGGCATTTATCAGCTGCTGCTTGTACTTCTTTGCAATTCTCTCGGCAATGTCGGGCTTGTAGACGGCATCCTTGCGGCTGTATCTCTGGCTGTAGTTGAAGTGCGAGCCGTACAGGTGCACTATGACAAACAGGTCTGACTTTACAGTGTCGAGAATAGTCTCAAGAGGCTTGAGCATAAGCGAATCGTGGCTGTTCGCTGCGTTGTCCCTTACGGAAACGGCAATGTCTGCCTCCTTGAAATAGTGCGCCATGAAGGTATGGTGGTATTCGTGGTTGGTCAGGTATGCTGTCTTGAATCCCGCTTCCTTGAACAGAGTGACAATGCTCTTGCACTTATAGATGAGCCGATAGTCTTCTGCACTGGCCGGGGTAAGCAGCATAGGCACGCTCTTGTGGGTTGTGTTCGACTGCGAAAGCACGTCCTCGAACTTGAGCAGGCCGGCAAGCGTGTCGAGCATAGGGGTGGTTGTGCGGTTGTAACCATACAGGCTCCAGTTGTCTGCACGCGATGTCTCACCAATGACCAGGACATATATTTCACGCCCGTTGTCTGCCGTTGTGTCGCATCTCGACGCCTCAAAGGTGAAGCCTTGCGAACTTTTCGTATAGTTGTTTATCCTGTGCCATTTCTTTACGGCGTAATCGAGGTTGTAGAAGACATTGTTGGGATAAAGGTCGTATTTTACCGTAAAACCGTCGGGGCGGGTCCTGGCTATGAATAAAAAGAGAATGCCCAGGGCAAGAAGCGCGCCTGCGCCTCTGAGCGCCCTTTTGCGGAAAGAGGGATTTATCCTCCTTGTCTCCCTGGCCGAAACCACGGCAAAGATTATGGCGGGAATATATATTACTACCATGAAAATGATTACGGGAGCTATGCTGCCGAGCAGCTCGCCCGCCTCTGTCGCGTTTGTGGTGACCAGATTCAGGAACATGTCTACCGCAATGATTGAATTGCCGTAGAGTTTGAGCAGTACGAGCTGGAATGCATCGATAATTATCTTGGGAAAGAGAATCAGGAAAAAAATCCCCGGCTTTCTTGAGGCTGCAAGCAGCAGCATCTGCACGGCAAGCGGAATGCAGACAAACGCCACGCGTGCCGGCAAGTTCATCCTTTCGGTGAAGAGCAGGCAGAAGTTGGTTACCATCAGCACAATACAGAAAAATATGTAGAGCTGCTCCTGATTGTGGGCAAAGAGAAGAATCTCTTTCTTTATGTCTTTTAAAAATCTCATTTCAGGTCTCTTTTCAAATATCTCCCGTCAGAATGCCTCGTTTATGCTGAACATGAATCCCGACTGCCCTTTCTTTCCGAATCCGTAATCCAGCCGTACATTCATTCTCTTCTTGAACTCCCATCTGTAACCGATTCCGTAGTTGGGCAGAAACCTGTTCCATTGGAAATGGTTCTGTTTGCCCCAGATTGTGCCGCAGCCTCCCCAGATGGCAATGCCATGCCTGTTGTAGATTTTCTGTCTGTATTCTATTTGCATGGAGAGGGCGTTGTCATCTCTGTAACGCCCTTCGTAGTAGCCTCTCATTCTGTTGGAGCCTCCCAGGCTCGCCTTCATTGTCCAGGGGACGGAACCGTATTGCAGTTCGGTGTTGAAATCGAACGCAAAAACCGCGCCCTTCCAGGCCTGCCGGTAATAGTCGAACGTAAATGTAGTGTTGAAGAACGGTTTGCCCTGGAAATCGGTATATCCGGTCTGAAGCAGTTTTATGAATACTCCCTTGTAGGCATTCGGGATAAAGTCTCTGGTATCGTATGTGATCTGTGCCCCGTAGTTGAAGTAGCGGCTTATTTTATCCTCTCCGTTGAGCAGGGAGAGGCCGAAATCATCGAAGTCATATCCGCGAATCAACTGGAACCCTATCGAAGGCCCTACATAGAGCCCGTCGGCAACCTTTATGAGAAAATCGCTCTTTATCTCTGCCTGCTTGCGCATGTACTTGCAGGCATTGTCATCGTTATCTCCGTTTTCAAAGCCTATGCCCCAGAACGAACTTGGGAACGAGAAAAAGTACAGGGTATAGTCTATGCGCCATTTTTCCCTGTAAAATATATTGTTGCCCCTTATTCCGAGCAGATAGAAACCCGTGGTGGTGACATCTCCAAAGAGGGATACGTTGGAGTCCGGCGTAAGCGAATCCCCCCTGTGGGTGTTGTAGACACCTGCGGCTACCATTCCCAGACCCAGTTTGGTGTCGGTAGAGTAGTGGGGGCCTCCTATGAGGCTTATGTCGAACTTCTTGTCGCTTGTCTTGTTGGCGTCGGCAAAGTAGCTGTATATCTTTTTCCACACGCTTTTCTTCTTTACGGTATCCTTTACTGTTATCACTTCAACCGAGTCCTGCCCGGATACTGGGCCGTTGGCGAGTGCAGTGCCGGCAAAACCGGAAAGAAATGTCAGAAACAGCAATGCCGTTATGTGTCGTCTCAATTTCATTTTAATATACAATCTTGATATTGTCTACCCAGAAACGGTTGGCAGGATCGCCTTCGTATGCTTCGCCATGGCTGGAAGAGAACCGCATGATAATATGGGTGGGAGTGTCGTCGGGAGCTCCCCATTCTATTTCCCTGATGGGGACAGACTCTCCTTTTGAGTTGATTGTGTAGTTCGACAGTTCAAAAGGAATTAGCCCCATGAAATCTTTGTAATACGGCTCTTTTGTGATGTCTCCGTAATGTATGGGAAGAAAATACCCGTTGTTCCATGTCGTGTCGGTCTGGGTAAAGCGGTGGTATGCGGTACCTATCCTTTTTGAATAGACATTGCCCTCCTGGTCTTCCCATCTTTTCTGCAACATCACCACACAGTCTGCATAGTCATTGTCATGCAGCTCTTTGGGGGCTCCGAACCCTGTGGCCTTCATCCTGTCATGCCCGACAATAACCTTGTAGTCGAACTTTATTCCCTTAGGCTTGTCTGTAAACGGAATTCCCACATCGAGTTTCGACTGGGGGTTCTTGGTATTTCTTATAGGTTCGAGCATCTGCCCCAGAAAAACAGTTCCAGATGCTATGACATTCAGGTTTATAAGCCCTATGACCTTTATCCTTTCCAGTCTGGTCTCGAGCCTTACGCAGTAGCCGTTGTCTCTCTTTTCAGGATAAACGGAGCAGCTTGTCTTGGTTACGCCCTTTACTATTGCAAGGACATTGGAGTTGGACCATACGCATCCGTCGGGATTCACATACGGAATCTCTCCCTTTATGGTGTCACCCTTTGCTGTCTCGTAGAGATGTCTTATGTTCCCACCTATGATGCCAGACTCCTTTATCTCCCTGACAATCCAGTTGTCGAAATTGCCCCACTCTTCTATGAGCCTTGCGTTGCTGCACTGTCCGTATGCAGATAACGACAAGAGGGTTAGGACAATGGTAAACATGAAATATTTTATCTTAACAATCATTTTTTAAAATAAATGGTTAACTTAGTAGATTACAAATTCCGTGAAATGGACCGTAAATCTAAAATATTTTGTATTGCAATGATTTTGCTTTCAGCGTGTTGTATTGGTACGGGCGCTGCAAGGCAAACTGCAAATATATGGCTTGGGCCAGATATAACAAAATATTACGGCGTACAAAGCAACGCAAAAAGCGTGTCGCTTGCTTCGTCTGAAAATGTACACATGTTGTCTGATTTGCGACAAAACCGTATAAATGAGCAGAAAAGGTTTCTTGTAATACCAGTGGAGTTCAAAGACGTGAGGTTTACCATATCTCAGGTAAAAACTCATCTTGAGGAATTTCTCAACTCTGAAAACTATTCTTACGACGGTGCCACAGGAAGCGTTGCCAGTTATTTCAACGACAATTTTGCCGGCAAATGTTCATTTGTCTTTGACGTGGCCGACATTGTGACTTTAGATAAGGAGCTTGCCTACTATGGGGCACAGACTTCGCTTTATGTAGATGCCAATGTAGAAGAGATGGTGCTTTCTGCCTGTGCGGCGGCTTCGGCCGCAGGTGTCGATTTTGCAAAGTATGACAACGACGGCGACGGTTATGCAGACAACGTATCGATAATCTTTGCAGGGGTGGACCAGACGCAGTCTTCGGTTACAGACGCAATATGGGCGCAGAGGGGCAGCGTTTCAGCTAAAAATGTCTCTTACGACGGAGTAAGGATCGGCAGCTTTATCTGCACGCCTGAGTATGACTGCAATGCCACCACCGGAGAAAGGTCTCCGGCTGCAATAGGCCTTTTCTGCCACGAACTGGCCCATGTATTGGGGCTGCCTGACATTTACGATTTGAACGGAGAGGAGGAGGGGCTTTCAAATGCCATGTACGGCTCCCTTTCCATAATGGACAAGGGGGCGTACCTTAACAGCGGCAAGACTCCGCCCTATTTCAACGCTCTTGAGCGTGAGATACTGGAAATAGGCGTGGTGGAAGATATAGTGGCGGGCAGGAAGTATGTATTGAGCGGTATTGAGGAGGGTGGCCCCCTTTACCGTATACCGCTTGCCAATGAGGGAGAGTATTTTCTCGTAGAGTGCCGCAATAACGCGAAATGGGACCGCTATTGTGAAGGAAACGGATTGGTGGTCTATCATATAGACAAGTCTGAAAACAACAGCGGGGGGCTGAGCGCAGTCCGCCGCTGGGAACTTAACATATTGAACTGTCATGCAGAACACCAGTGTGCAAGGGCTCTTTTCCCTCCGGGAGAAAACAGTTTCAAGGAACTGGGGTACAATTCCAGATATCCGCTGCGCGACTGGGCGGGCCATCCCGTGGGGATAAAGCTGTCTGACATAAGCTATGACGGCAAGGTGCTCTCATTTACGGCAGAGGAAGACGTAAAGTGGGACAGTTCCATCGCATCTGTTCTTGAGGCAAAGGTGACTCCGTTCGAGAACGACGCCCACCTTGAATGGGGCTTTTCTTCTGCTGCGGATACTGCAGGAGGTTTTACCAATATCTACTGGCACGACACCGAAAATGGAGAGAGCGGTTATGCAAAGGTGCGCGGAACCGATTTCCTCATTCCCGACCTTGCACCGGGATGCGGATACAATGTAGAACTCTTTTTTGAAAAGGGCGGCCAGGCGGGAGATGTATGCAATACTGAATTTGTTACGGAGACGGCAGACTCTCCCTATCCATATCTCTGTGTGAAGGGAGAATATCGCACAGGAGAGCGTCTTTACCTGCGTGTTCTCAATATGAGTGAAGAGCCCTCTTCCATCAGGTATGTCTTGAACGGACAGGAGCAGGATGGAGACTTTATCCTGTTTGCAAGCCGCGGAACATATATTCTGGAAGCCATAATAGAGTATGACGATACCACTTGCGACATAATCAGGAAAATTGTAACAGTAAAAGACAGGGTGCAATGAAAGACTTTATCCGGGCCATATTGGTTTGCTCCGCATGTTGTGCGTTTTTCTCGTGCGAAGACTTTTTCATGGAAAATTCAGACTATGCGGAGAAGTTCGTGACAATGTACGATGCGGGGTTTGTAAGAGACGGAGACTATCTTTACAGGTATTCGGAAGCGGAGTGCCAGAAAGTGGTGAACGCAGGCCGGCAGATGCTGCGCTATCAGGACGATGACCAGGGGAGTTATGTCCATTTTGAAATGTCTTCGTTTCCCATGTCAGAGGGGATGCCGGGAGACGGCGGCGCGATAGATACCAAGATCATCTGGTTTGACGGGAGCAAAACCGATGTCTTCATCCTGCCTCTTGCCATCATGAAGGAAGAGGGTGAAAAGTACTGGCTCTGGAACATGGAAAGCAGAATGGGAATCATAGCCGAATTCTAAGGCCGTGATTCCCATCCGAAATTTCCAGATTTGCTGATTATTTCTTGCTTGCCTCTACTGAAAGCTTTCTGAAATCCTTCATCATCTTACTTATTTGCAAAGCAGCTTTCCTTGCACGTGTACCCGCAGCTTTGTTGCCTTTAAGTAATTGAGCATCTGCATCTTTTACAAAAGCTTCCATTTGAGCTTTGATTGAATCAACAAGTTCTTTCATGTTGTTTAATTTTTTAAGGTTAGTTTCACATTGCAAAATTAACCATAAATTGTATTTTTGCAAAAAAAATGTTAGTATTCAGCGTAAAAGAGATTCTGAGCGCCTTCATGGTGCTCTTTGCGATAATAGATATTACGGGTTCAATTCCCGTAATACTCGACTTGAAAAACAAGGGAGGGAAAGTGGTGCCTCTCCAGGCGGCACTGGGCTCCTTTGCAGTCTTCATAATTTTCCTTTTTGCCGGCGACGGTCTGCTCTCGCTTTTCGGGGTAGACATAGAATCCTTTGCGGCAGCAGGTGCAATAGTGATTTTCGTACTTGCCATAGAGATGCTGATGGGCGTGGAACTGTTCAACAACAACGGGCCTGGCGGAAGCGCTACCGTGGTGCCGGTCATATTTCCGCTGATAGCCGGAGCGGGTACGCTTACAACGCTTCTTTCGCTTCGTGCCGAGTTCAGGGTGGAGAACATAATAGTGGCTATCATACTCAATATGATAGTGGTTTATGTAGTGCTTGCCAAACTGGAACTTATTGAAAGATTCCTTGGCAAGGGAGTGATATTCGTGCTGCGCAAGTTTTTCGGAATCATCCTGCTGGCCATGTCGGTAAAGCTTTTTGTCACGAATGTGGCAAATCTCTTCTCCTGACATTACGCCTGCACTCTTTTTTCCCGGCAGGCTTTCTGCCGTTTCTCCTGCAGTACAGGTGGACTGAGACTCCTGCGGCAATGGCAAGCAGTACAATCTGTATGAGCGGCCTGCCGTGGGCAATTGCAATGCATATTGCCATGCTGCACCACAGCATGACAAGAGTTCTTGCAAGGATGGGCGCCGGAATACCTTCCCTTGCAAAATATGAACGGATATAGGGCGCAAGATAGCGGTTGCGCAGAATCATCTTTATGCCGCCTTTTGATGAACGCATATAGAGAAATACCGCAAGCAGCAGGAACGGGGTGGTTGGCATCAGCGGCAGGAATATGCCCAGAAATGCCGCTCCTACGCAAATCCATGCAAAGAATATGTATATATTTCTGTACATTTTTTAAATTTGCAAAGATAGCTTTATAAAGCTGTACTTTACACTTAAAAACACTGACAGATGGAAACATTCGAAAGGGTAGTGGGCCAGATAACCGATTTCCTGTGGGGATGGCCCATGATTGTGATGCTGCTTGGCGTCCACATTTTTTTAACAATCCGTTTAAGATTTCCCCAGCTTCAAATCTTCAAGGCCATACGCCTTTCTTTCAAGAAAGATCACGGGGCTTCGGGAGACGTGAGCCAGTTCGGGGCGCTTGCAACCTCTTTGGCTGCAACTGTCGGAACAGGCAATATCGTGGGTGTGGCCACCGCCGTGGCGCTCGGAGGCCCTGGAGCGGTACTCTGGTGCTGGCTTACGGGAGTGTTCGGCATAGCCACAAAATATTCCGAAGGTCTGCTGTCGATAAAATACAGGGTGAGAACCGCCGACGGGACAATGCTCGGCGGCCCGATGTATGCGATAGAGCGAGGCCTGAAAGTGAAATGGCTTGCGGTACTGTTCGCAATCTTTACTGCGGTTGCGGCGCTGGGCATAGGCAACACTGTTCAGGCGAACGCCATTTCCACCATGCTCTCCGAACCGGGGCTTTTCGGTGAAAACTTCGGTGGTATATCTACGGTGGTATCGGGTCTTGTAATGGCTCTTCTTGTGGCGCTGGTGATAATCTTCGGTGTAAAGGGCATAGCAAAGGTCTGTACGGCATTTGTCCCGTTCATGGCAATTTTCTATGTCGTGGGCTGCCTTGTCATAATATTCTTGAACTGGAGCTATATGGGAGAAACTGTTTCGGTAATATTCAAGTCTGCCTTCAGCGCACAGGCGGCCGGAGGAGGGTTCATAGGTTCTACGGTCATGATGGCCGCCCGCTATGGCATAGCAAGAGGGCTTTTCTCAAATGAATCGGGAATGGGGTCGGCACCGATAGTGGCCGCAGCCGCAAAAACCAGAAATCCTGTAAGGCAGGCGCTTGTCTCGTCTACCGCTACTTTCTGGGATACTGTCGTAATATGTGCGCTTACCGGTCTGGTGCTGGTGAGCAGCATTATCGCACACCCCGACATCTCTTCTTCAGACGGAGCAAAGCTTACGCAGCTTGCATTCGGGAAAATTCCCTATATAGGCTCCATCATACTTACGGTCGGGCTGGTGACATTTGCCTTTTCCACCATTCTGGGCTGGTCGTATTATGCAGAGAAGGCCATAGAGTATCTGGCCGGAAAGAAATTCATAAAGGTATACAGAGTGCTGTGGGTGCTGCTTGTCTTTGTAGGCGCGGTTGCAGACCTCTCACTTGTATGGGACATAGCAGACGGTACCAATGCGCTTATGGCGATACCCAATCTCATATCGCTCGTGCTGTTGAGCGGCGTGATTGTGGCCGAGACCAGAAAATATCTTTGGAACAAGAGACTCGACGATACCGACGATACAGAAATCCCCCAGATATAGTTCAGGCATCATACAAATCAAGGTGCATCAACATCTCTGACGCACCTTGATTTTTTTTGCCACGATCTATCATCCGGCACCTGTATCGCATTTACAGCGGGAACAGGCCTCAATCCTCGAAAGAGTATTTTTCGCCATACTCGAGCATCTGTTTCAGATAGTTGTCGTTGTATACGATTTTATAATCCGTTACGTTGCCCTTTTTGTCTGTTACGGGTACGATGTCGGGATTGATGAATCCCTTGTATGGTTTGAGGTTGAGCGAAGCATAACGCTCCAGAACCTCTTTGTGCAGCTGGCTGTCGATGTTCACAGCATAGGTCTCTATGAGTTTTTTGCCAGCCTGATAATCTCCTTCAGATTTTATTCTCTGTATCTCCTTGAGCAATTCTGCGTACAGGGCGCGCAGAGCGGGATAGTCGTTTATTATGAAATAGGTCTTTCCGTCTCTTGCAATCTTCTCTATTACATCTTTTTCAGCACCTGTCTTTTCCTTGAGACCGTTTTCATAACACCACTCTGCAATGAGTTTCCTGTTCTGCATGTGGGCTTCGGTATTGGTCTTGCCCAGCTCAACCCTTGAGAACTGTGTGAAGAGGCCGTTTACGGTCTGGCTGAGATATTCTGCCTTGTAGGCCTCGCTGTCGGGAAGTATCCCGAGCTCCACCAGCTTGGGGTCTGCAAGATAGTAGAGGGCAAAAAGGTCTGCCCTTGCCTCTTCCAGGGCGGAGTTGAACTCTCCGAGAGCAGTAGAGGAGACACCAGGCAAAAGCTGGCCTGAGCCATGTCCGAGACACTCGTGCAGGTCTGTGTGGACATAGTCTGTAAGGTCTCTGTATTTTTTAATCAGGTCTATATCTTCCTGGCTGTAGTAGAATTCGGTAGTCATGCTCTTGGGTGCCTCTTCGGCCGCCTTGTTGTATGCATCGGTTATGTTGGCAATGGTGACAGACTTTGAACCGTAGTCTTTCCTTATCCAGTTGGCATTGGGGAGGTTGATTCCGATAGGTGTATACGGGTAACAGTCTCCCGCAAGGCATGCGACTGTTATCACCTTTGCCGAAACTCCCTTGACCTTTTCTTTCTTGAAGCGGGGGTCTACCGGTGAATTGTCTTCAAACCACTGGGCGTTGGCACTTATGATTTCTGTCCTTTCCGAGTCTTTGATATCCTTGAAGTTTACAAGCCCTTCCCATGTGGCTTTCCTTCCGAGAGGGTCGTTATAGTCTTCAACGAACCCGTTTACAAAGTCTACAATCGAAGCGGTGTCCTGAACCCATGCAACGTTGTATTCGTCCCAGGTTTCCAGCGATCCGGTAGTATAGTATTCTATGAGTTTGTCAATACAGGTGACCTGAGCCTGGTTTTCTGCAAAATCCCTTGCCTTTTCAAGGTGCATTACAATCTGTCCTAAGGTCTTGCCGTAGCGTCCTCCAATCTTGTAAACCTCCTCCTTTATAACACCGTTCTCCTTTACGAGCCTGCTGTTCAGGCCGTATGATATGGGAGTGGTGTCTTTGAGATCTTCCATTCTCGCGTAGAAGCTGTCGGCCTCCTCTCTTGTAATGTCTCCGCTATAGAAGTTTACGGCAGAATTGAGAAGCAGGTCTCCATCTTTGCCCACATGCTTGCGCCATGCGTAGAGCTCCTTGTCGTAGATTACCGGCAGCAGCTCTGCTGCAAGCATTTCCTGTCCGGTTTCTGTCATAAGGCCTGCAAAGTACTCCCTGCTGCATTCGGGAATGAATTTTTCCTCACCATAGTGGTGATGAATGCCGTTGCTGAAGAATACGCGCTTTGCATAGACCAGAAAGTCCTGATAATCCTTGCAGAGGGTGTCTCCGTCATACTCACGTATGATTTTCTCGAGCATCTTCCTTATTTTAAGGTTATATTTGAAATTCTGGTCGAAGATAATGTCCCTGCCGCATTTTGCAGCTTCGCTCAGATGATAGATATAGGCTTTCTGCTGCAGGGAAAGGTCTTCCCAGCCCGGAACCCTGTATCTTAAAATCTGCAAGTCTGCAAATTCGTCTACAACATACTTGAAATCCCCTGCGGATTCGCTTTTCTGCCCACCGCACGACGAAAGTAACAGTGAGACGCTGCAAAAAATAGTCATGATTCTTGTACTTTTCATATATCAGTTTGTTTGGATTTGCAATCAATTCAAAATTCAAGGCATACGACAGTGCCGTCCATACAGTTTGCAATGAGCCTGTTTTTGCCTGCATTGCAAAGCGATGTCACGGCCGAGTGCGAAAGCTTGCGGCTCCATTCCGTTACGCTTCCGTCTTTGCGGACGGCATGTATGGTGCCTGATTCGGTCGGGATAAATAGAAACTGTGCCCCGCACTCTATGTTCGTGGGGACAAAATCACTTTTGTAAGGCATTTCCAGACTCCACAGCGGAGAATATCTGCCCGATGAAATGTCTGCTGCGGTTACGCTTCCCCTGGTCCCCTTTATATAGACGGTTTTCATGTCGGAGGAAATACCCATGGATTCCCGCCCGGCAGCCTGGTCCGAGGCCCATAGAATCTGGCCGTCGGCAGGGTTGAAGGCGCGCAGGAAGTTGTCTGAACTCAGAACCACGACCTGTGAGCATCTATTTCCATCTGCCATATACGGCACTACCTGGGGCCAGCATGCTCCCGGAGAGAAATATCTGCCTTTTCCGGTGTCGAATTCCCATACGACTTTGCCGCTTCTGCGGTCTATGGCGTAGAACTTGGCTCCCCACGTGCCAATGTAGACATTCTTGCTGTCTGTTGCAGGCTTTGCCTCAATATAGCCTGAAAGGCCGCCGCACTCCCATACCAGAGTGCCGTTTTCAAGGTCTATGGCATGAAACTTACCGTTTCCGCTGCCTGTATATACAATCCCGTCTGCAACGGCGGGGGTAGCCACAATGGGGTATCCGGTATCATATTTCCATATCAGGTTGCCCTCTTCAAGGCCGACGGCATAGACATATCCGTCGCAGGAGGTTATGATTACGGTATCTCCAGATATACAGGGGGTGGAGAAAATCTTGTTCCCGCTTTTGAGGCTCCATAAAGGCTTTCCGTTTTCCGCATTTACTGCATGCACCTCTCCGGCAGTGTTGGTGT
The DNA here is from genome assembly GCA_017694275.1 of Candidatus Egerieousia excrementavium. GTDB lineage: Bacteria > Bacteroidota > Bacteroidia > Bacteroidales > UBA932 > Egerieousia > Egerieousia excrementavium. Next base: position 26,082 of record JADINB010000084.1, read on the forward strand.
AGATATAGGTGGCGCCGCTTATGGCACCGCGTGAAGCTATATCTGCCACGTCACATATTTTCCATATCTCCCGTACCTGAGGAAATTTTGCGTTTATTGAGAAGTCTGGCGCAGGGATGCCCTTTTTGCCGCTCTCCTGAGCCATCTCCAGAGCGATTGCATGCCATATTGGTCTTGTCTCCCGCTTTATTGTCCTTTCGCGGAAACTTATGGTGTCGTTTTCTATTGTCACTATGTTGTAGCCTCCGGCGGGGTCAGACCGGCGCAGGGTTGAGCGCCCTATTACACCTGGAATGCCGCCGGCATCGTAAGCCCTGTTTACATGCAGATGCCCCGACAGTACACATTTTATATTGCCTTTGGCAAGAATCTGTGATATTTCATGGGCATTGCAGAGGCTTTCGTCTATGGGAAAATGGTTTATGAATATGACAGGGCATTGTGCAGGGGTTGCGGTAATGACTGAATCAAGCCATACAAGCTCTTCGCGCGGAATCTGCGGTGGCCCCATGCGCAGGGCCGGACCGGCCCCGCATCCTATGAAGCGGAACCCTTTTATGTCTGTACAGAAATGTGTCGGCCCAAGCAGCCTTTCAAAGGCCGTGCAACCGTTTTCGCTCCAGTTTACGTCATGGTTGCCGGTTGTCATCAAGTATGGCCTGTCAAGTTCCCGGAGCAGAGTGTCAAGCATCATGAATTCGCGTGTGTCTCCAAATTCGGTCAGGTCTCCGCTCAAGACAACAAAATCTATCTGGGGATTGTTGTTTATATCTTCTATCGCATCGCTGAAATCCTCCCTTGCGTATGCAAACGAGTTGAGGTGGATGTCGCTGAGCCATGCAAAGGTAATCTTCACTCCGTTTTCGGCACGGCAGGCCAGAGAGGCCAGCAGGAGCAGGGCCGCAAGCACTGTTCTTCTCATTTGTTTTCCTCCGGAGCCTTGTTTTCGCCTGTTGCGTTATCTTCTTCTGCTTCTGTCTTTTCCGCTGCCATGGCGGCAGCCTTGCGGTTTTTCCATGCATCGCGCAGCTTTATTGCCATATCGCGGATGTAATCGTAGGCGGTTGCCATGTATTTGCCAAGGAATCTGAGTGAATAGAGCCTTGAAACAATCCTGCTCAGAACCGTGAGCGGGCTGAAGTATGATTTGAGCGCACCGTACCGGTCTGCAAGTTCAATCTCCTTGAGTTCAATCTTGTATTTGAGTTCAATCTGTGCAGTCTTCAACTGCTCGAACGTGGTTATGGAACTGTAATCTGTTGACATGACTTACCGTTTGTTGTTGTTTTCGTTAAAGAGAAGTTGTATGAAAAATCTTACGAGCCTGTTTATGAACAGTCTGTCTCTAAAGAGATACAATATTGCAAATATGATTACAAAGAGCATCCCGACAGCAAGGAACCCGAGAATGTCTGAGCCGAATTGCTCACCGAGGAAAAATGCAAGCGAGAGGCCGAGCAGCAGCAGCGCTATTACGATTATGAGAGCGGCCAGAAAAATATAGATGATTTTGCTGCACAGGAGCGACAGCCCTTCAACCCCTTTGAGCTTGAGCTCGTCAATTTTCAGTGCAACATATTCTTTTACAGATGAAATCATCTCATCCGCAGCGGTTCTGTCTTGAGCGTTCTCTTCCATGGCTAAAATTTAAAGTATCGACAGACAAATATATGTTTTTTTTCCTACT
>JADINB010000085.1 GCA_017694275.1 Candidatus Egerieousia excrementavium
GTAGAAATATCCTTAAGATAAGCCTTGTCCACATCCTCGCCTATTGTAACTATGTCTGGATTCTCACAACTGAAAAGCACCTGTGCCGGAGAGGTTATCTTCAGCACCTGGTCAATTATGTTTGTGTCATGGGGAGAGGTAACCTGGGCTCCGTCTTCCCAGTAGGCCTTGTATCCGTTATACTCCTTGGGGTTATGCGATGCGGTAATCATCACTCCGCCCTGGCATCCGAAATGGCGTATCGTATAACTGAGTTCAGGAGTGGGCCGCAAAGAATCAAACAGATATACCCTGAATCCGTTTGCCGCAAACACATTTGCAGTAATCTGGGCAAATTCGCGGCTGTTGTTCCTGCAGTCATAAGAAATTGCAACTTTTATCTTGTCAAGATTCTTGAAATTAGCCTTCATGTAGTTGGCTACACCTTGCGTGGCCATGCCCACCGTATATTTGTTCATTCTGTTGGTGCCGACCCCCATAATGCCTCTCAATCCTCCGGTGCCGAACTCCAGATGTCTGTAAAAACTCTCTTCCAGTTCTTTTCTGTCGTTGTCAATAAGATATCTGACTCTTTCTCTGGTCTGGGCATCGTACTCATCGCTCAACCATGACTCTGCTGCTACAAGATAATTTGGTTTCATAATAGTGCGTAAACAATTATTGAAATGAATATCGAGCGAATATAATAAAAAAATATGTAAAAGCACTATCTTTGCGCGCTATGATTGCAGTGATAAGAGACTATATCCCTTTCTACAAGAGAAATATAAGGTTAGCCGTACCTGTAATGATAACACAGGCCGGACAGGTTTTCGTACAGATGGTTGACAATGTCATGATAGGCCACCTTGGCACGGCGCAGTTTGCCGGAGCCTCGTTTGCCAATTCAATATTCCTTATAGGCATGGTATTCTGCACCTGTTTTACACAAGGCCTGACTCCGTTCGTGGGGCAATGCTACGGCAAGGGAGAACATCACAAGGTTACAGAGTATTTCAAAAGTTCCTTCGTGCTCGACATAGCCGTCTCCCTGGTTGTGGTCGCGCTTCTGCTGGCAATCATACCGTTCATGGGCCACATGGGGCAGGACAGCGACATACTTGTTTATGCAAAGGAATATTACGTTACAATCACGCTTTCACTCATTCCGTTTGCAATGTTCTTTGCAATAAGGAATTTTTCGGAAGGGATAGGCATTACCAAATATGCTATGTATATAACCGTTGCGGCAAATCTGCTGAACGTGTTCCTGAACTGGGTATTTATCTACGGCAAAATGGGAGCTCCCGAAATGGGAGTCAAGGGCGCGGCGTTCTCCACGCTGATATGCAGGATTCTGATGTTTGTGGCATTTGCCATACTGATATTCATCATAAAGGACTACAAAAGATTCACATCTGGCATAAGGGCTCCCTTTTTGAACCTCGGTCTGATAAGGGAGATGTTCCCCACATCGCTTTCCATCGCCCTTCAGGGGCTTGCGGAAATGGTGGCATTCAGCCTGAGCGGAATAATGATGGGCTGGTTCGGCAAAATCGCGCTTGCCGCCCACCAGTGTACCACTCTAATGAGCACATGTTCATTCATGATTGCCCAGGGAATAGGCGCTGCCGCCACAATCAGGGTTTCGCATCAGTTCGGAGAGAAACGTTACGAAGATACGCAGAAGGCAGGATTCGCCGCCATGCACATGGCCGTTGTTTTCATGGGTATATGCGGAATCATCTACATAATCTTCAGAAAGAGCCTCCCATACATCTTCTCTACAGACCCGCAGGTTGTAGAGCTTGCCTCGCAGTTGATTGTCATAATGGCCACATATCAGGTATTCGATGCCATGCAACTGACAAACGGTGCCTCTCTGCGCGCCCTGAAAGATGTAAAGCTACCGCTGCTGTATCTGTGCATCTCATATTACGTAATATCGCTTCCGCTCGGTTATTTCTGCGCAAAGTACCTGAATTTCGGGCCTGCAGGCATCTGGTTCGGGCTTGTGATTGGACTGATGTGCGTTGCATTCCTTTTCTTTTTCAGATTCAAGAAGAAGACCGACGGATATATTAAAGGAAGATTCTGACCTGCCCCATGCTGACAGAAAAGGATATTGAATTCATTGAGAAGTTCAAGGAGAGCGACAACCCTGAAAGGCTGCTGCTAGGCCGCGGCAAATACCCGGGAATCAATGTTCCCCTCTGCGTAAACTGCATAATGGCAAGAAAGAAAATCAAGGGAAAACTTCCTGAATGGTACGGCAATACACGGCTGGAATATCCCAACCTGCTCTGTACCGAGCAATGCAGTTCGCAGGCCACGGCAGAATACAAGGCATCTGTGCTGAAACGGCTTCTTTGCTTCGGGACTCAGGCAGGCCACACAGGAGCAGACCTCACCGCCGGTCTCGGGGCAGATACCCTTTACCTCTCGTCCATAACCGAAAAGTTTTACTGCTACGAACAAGACCCGGGATTGTGCCGCGCCCTTGAGCATAACATGAGAGAGTTCAAAAGAGATAACATTACCGTAACAGAAGGAAAAATCACGCGGGAAAGCGTGGCGGCACTGCCCGGCAACCTCTCGTTCATCTACATAGACCCTGCAAGAAGAGAGAAGGGTGACAGCAGCAGAAGGAAATATTCCATAAAAGAATGTACGCCAAACCTTCTGGAACTTTCAGACTCATTGCTGGAAAAGAGCGGCATAGTCATGGCCAAGCTCTCTCCCATGGCAGATATAAGGGAATGCCTCGGGCTTCTGCCCCAGACCACGGAAGTACACGTTGTTGCAGTAGACAACGAATGCAGGGAACTGCTTTTTGTAATGCGGCCGGAGAGCACAGGGATTCCGCATGGCTGTCAGGCACTTGTATATGGAGTGAACATCTGTTCAACAGACAGGGAGACAGTATCAGGCAGTTTTACGTTCCGCCTCCGGGAAGAAGAGGAAGCTGTTGCAAGATATTGCAGCAGGCCGGGACGCTATCTTTACGAACCTTACAGACACCTGTTAAAATGCGGAGCCTTCAAGTTGCTCTCGCAGCGCTACAATCTTCTCAAACTCGCCCCGGCCACCCATCTATACACATCAGACGAGCCTTGCAACGGGTTTCCGGGCAAGATATTCGCAATAACCGAAGTCTGCGATTTCAGCAAACAGACAATGAAAGCCATGGCAAAGAGATTTCCTGTAATAAATCTTACGGCAAGGAATTTTCCTCTCGGAAGCGATGCCATGAAAAAGTCTTATGGCATAAAGGACGGAGGCGACAGGCATCTTTTCGTCACAACGCTCACAGACTCCAGAAAGACAATCATACTTACCCAAATACCTACAAATGGGGATTGAAGAGAATTTACGCCTTTTCTACTTTTGCGCACAGAAAATCCAACAAACAAACAAGCTTAAAGATGAAAAGGAACAGAATTCTGATTATTACAATGGCAATTTCAGCCATGGTATTTACCTCTTGTGGAAACAACAGCGGCAAAAAGGCTGAAAGCGCCACCTCCGTTCAGACAGAATCGGCAGAGATGACGGTAGACGAACTGCTTTCACAGGCAGAGTCGCTGACAGACAAACAGATTGAATTTCAGGGAGTATGTACTCATACCTGCCAGCATGGGGCTACAAAGATGTTTCTTATGGGCAGCGACGACACCAAAACCATCCGCGTAGAGGCATGCGAACTGGGCTCGTTTGACACGAAGTGTGTAAACTCCGTGGTAAAGGTCAAAGGCATTCTCAAGGAGCAACGCATAGATGAAGCATATCTGCAAAACTGGGAAGCGAATCTCAGGGCTGCAAACACCCAGACCCACGGCAGCGGTGAGGCCGGCTGCGATTCCGAAAAGCTTGCGCGCGGCGAGACAGCCGTCACTCCACAAGAGCGTATTGCAGATTTCCGCACCAGGATAGCACAGCGCAAGGCGGCAACAGGAAAGGACTATCTTTCATTCTACTATGTAGATGCCATAAGTTATGAGATCAGATAAGTCAGCCGCATTCAGAAAAACCTGCCGGCTGCTGCACAGAGATCTCTCCTATTTCTTTGCAGGCATGGTGGTGATTTATGCCCTGTCGGGGCTTTTTATGAATCACCGCGACAGCATAAATCCCAACTATGTCATAAAAAGCCATACCTACAACATCGGGCAGCCGCTTCCATGCAAAGAGCAGATGACAAAGGAAAAGGTCCTCGAACTGCTGCAGCCGCTTGGCCAGGAGAAGAACTTCACCCAGTTCTACTATCCCGAACCCGCCACACTCAAGGTTTTCATCAAGGGGGGCTCGTCGCTTGTAGTAAATACTGCGACCGGTGAGGCTGTTTATGAATCTGTCAGGCCCAGACCTGTAATCTCGCAGTTTGTAAAGCTGCATTTCAACCCCGGCAGATGGTGGACATGGTTTGCCGACATTTTTTCGGTCTCCCTCATCATTATAACCCTGACAGGGCTTGTAATGGTAAAGGGGCCCAAAGGGCTTTGGGGGCGCGGAGGCGTGGAGCTGCTGGCCGGGATACTTGTACCAATCCTCTTTTTAGTATTATGACACCTGTTCTGGAATGCATAAACCTTACCCATTACTACGGGAAACGGAAAATTTATGAAAATCTGAGTTTCAAGGTGCCGCATGGGCGCATTTTGGGGCTGCTGGGCAAAAACGGCACCGGCAAGACAACCACAATCAACATCTTGAGCGGATACCTCAAGCCACGCAGCGGAGAATGCCGCATTTTCGGTGAAAATACAGACAACATATCTCCGGCAACAAGGCGCCGCATAGGTCTGCTCCTGGAAGGACATGTGCAATACCAGTTCATGAATATCTGCCAGATAGAAAAATTCTACTCTGCATTCTATCCCGGACAATGGAGGAAAGAGGCATTCTATGAACTGATGAACAAGCTCAAGGTTGCACCGCGACAGCCCATTTCACGCATGTCGAACGGGCAGCGTTCACAAGTGGCGCTCGGGCTGATTCTGGCCCAGAATCCAGATTTGCTGATTCTCGATGACTTCTCGCTCGGGCTCGACCCGGGATACCGTCGCCTCTTCTCAGACTACCTGCGCGACTATGCAAGGGCAGAAGAAAAGACCGTATTCCTCACCTCACACATAATCCAGGATATGGAACGGCTTATAGACGACTGTATAATAATGGACTACGGACGCATACTCACTCAGCAGCCGGTAAAGACACTGCTCGGTTCTCTTCGCCGCTATACATGCCGCGTACCCGAAGGCTATACGCCGCAATTGCCTGAAGAGCTCTGCCACCCTAACGTTACGAGAGGGGTAATGGATTTCTGCTCTTTCCTCTCAATGGAAAAGGTAGAACAAATACTTGCAGAGAAAACGGTAAGTTATTCAGGTTTGACAGCCGAAAAGATGAATCTGGAAGACGCCTTTATCGGATTGACAGGAAAATATTGACACCACACAACTTGCATAATACGCAGAGAGATGATACAAGCCATATTTTACAAGGAATGGATAAAGCTTCACCGCTATGTCTTACTGGCGCTTGCCGTTACGGTAGCCATGACCGGTTATTGCATGTTACGCATAGACCGTGCGATGGAACTGAATGGAGCAGCCCATATATGGGAAGTCATGGTAATGAAAGATGCCATATTCATAGACAGTCTTGAATATGTACCGCTCATTGCAGGCATTCTGGCCGCACTGGTGCAATTTATGCCTGAGATGCAGCGCAAATGTCTGAAACTCACGCTGCACCTACCATGCCCTCAAAAGAAAATGCTGTTTACAATGTCTGGAACCGGAGCACTGTTGCTTCTACTTTGTTTTGCAGCGAATTTTGCGCTCATGCTCGGCTACCTCGGCTCCGTTCTGCCCCGCGAGCTTGTCTGCAATATTCTTTCTGCAGCCGCGCCATGGTATCTGGCCGGATTGGCCGCGTACCTGCTCACTTCCTGGATTTGCCTGGAACCTACATGGAAGATGCGGATTTTCAACATACTGGTGGCAGCATTGATCATACGCGTCTATTTCCTGGGATCTGCACCAAAGGCCTACAACGGCTTTCTTCCCTGGCTGACGCTGTACACGCTGGCTCTTTCTCTGCTTTCATGGATTTCTGTTGTCCGCTTCAAGGCAGGCAGGCAGGACTGACAGATCCCGTTTCCATAAATAAACCAAATCATGACACGTATCAGTAAAATATTTCTTTGTCTCACACTTGCAATACTGGCGATATGGCAGTTGCCCTGGTGCTACGCATTCCTGAACACAAAGGCTGCCCCAAACCGGTTCATAATGTACAGTTCTCTGCTAAACGACTTTATCATAACGGGCTATGAAGAAGGAAAGGGCTTCATAAGGCAAGACGTTGCAGGAAATCTCTATACAGAAGAGGCCGTAGACAGTCTGCTGCCCATGTTCTACATGCGCCAGCTGGTAGCCGACGAAGCCTTTCCCGACACATTGTTCGGCGTTGCTGTGAGTCCTCTGGAGGTACAGCGTACCTCGTTCAATTTGCGCATACGCCCCTCTGCCGTAAACGGCCCGGAGACAAGACTCTATTTCCTTCTGGAATCCATGCCCAAAAGGGTAGACTTGCAAATGCCCGAAGATGCATTCAGATTTACCGACACCGGAATTGAATTCATCATAATGGAGACAAATAGCGTTGATGCGGCAAAAAGCGGCCGTTTCACGCAAGTGCTGCGCGACAAGGGATTTGCCTTTCCTCCACGCAAGGTCTCAGGCAACCCTACCACAATGAAGGAGTACGACAACGGTTATCTGCTCATAGATGCCAACGGAAATGTCTTTCATTTAAAGCAGACAGCCGGACAGCCATACGTAAAGGCACTTTCTCTTCCCGAAAACGTGGAGGCCAGACATATATTCCTTACCGAATTCAGAGACCGCAGACTTTTGGGATTTCTTACCGACACACGCAACCGCTGCTTTGCCATACTCTCAGACGGAAGCATGACTGAAACCGGCATACCATCATACAACCCTGAGACTGACAATTTCACCATAATAGGCAACATGTTCGACATGACCGTAAGAATAAGTTCTCCAGACGCAACACACTATTACGGGCTGAGTGCAGATGACTACTCACTTTTGAAAAGCTACGAACCGGCAAGCGAATCAGGCACCCATATTCCGGGACTCAGCTTTACCTCTCCTTATGACAGGCATGTGCGTCCCCGTTTTTGAAAATACCTATTAATGGCGATTGATGCGTGAAGGTCAACAAGATATTTTTGCATCCCGAAAATCGGATGTAAATGCCAATATACAAAATCCTTGCTACACTATTGCTTTGGGCGGCCGCCTTTCAGACATTCGCCCGCTCCGGAACCTCCGGCGAGCGCATGTTGCTCATTACGGTAACCGACAGGCAGCAGAACGAACCGCTCTCCTACGCCTCATGCGTCCTTCTTGCAGAAGACGGGACTATACGCTCAGGCTTGACCGGCGATGACGGGGTTGCAACGTTCAGCCGTGTCCCGGAAGGCCGGTATGGTCTCGACATATTTTATATGGGCCAGACCTTCCACATGGAGATAACGGTAAACGGAGAGATTTCACAACACATATACGCAAGAATAGAGTATGACCCCATACAACTCGGCGAAGTGATAGTGACCGCCTCTGAGACAAAGTCTCTTGCAGCCACTTCAAAGATCGGGACCGATGCCATACGGCACATCCAGCCTTCAAGCATCTCAGACCTGCTTGAACTGCTTCCCGGAGGCCGCTCGTCAGACCCGGATTTTGCAGCCCCGCAAAGCATACGCCTGCGCGAGGCCACTCCTGCAGGAGAGAATTACAATACATCTTCGCTCGGGACCCAGTTTCTTATAGACGGCATTCCGATGAGCAATGACGCGAACCTGCAATATACGCCTGCAACCAGCAACTACGGGACCTCATTCGTAAACAGCGGCGTAGACTTGCGTTCCATCTCTACAGATGACATAGAGTCAGTAGAGGTCATACGCGGAATTCCATCTGTAGAATATGGAGATCTCACAAGCGGTATGGTAAAGGTTACGCGCCGCAAGGGCGGCACCGGCCTGAACGCCCGCTTCAAGGCCGACATGTCGAGCAAGCTCTTTTATGTCGGCAAAGGCTTCGAATGGGGAAAAAGCGACCGGCTCTCGGCCAACGCAAGCCTCAACTGGCTAGATTCCAAGTCTGACCCACGCAACACCCGGCAGAGTTACAACCGCCTGACAGGCAGCATGCGTGCAGACAAGATATGGAGTAAGGGAGAGCGGTTCCTGTATACTCTCGGAGGAAGCATAGACTACACCGGCTCCTTCGACCGTGAGAAATCAGACGAGAACCTCGACAACGGGAATATGCCCATAGAGCGTTACAAATCTGACTATAACAGAATTGCATTCGCAACCGATTTCAAGTTAGCCTCAAAAGAGGCCGGAAGTTTTTTCCAAAGTTTCGGTCTTACTGCATCAATGACTTCAGAAAAGGATGTCATTGACAGATGGAAATATGTGGCAATGACCGGTGCCGTCCCTCTCTCGACAGATCTTGAAGAAGGAGAACATGATGCAAGCATAGTACCTTCACGCTACGAGGCGACCTTGCGTGTAGAGGGAAAACCCTTCTATCTGTTTGTCAAAAGCGTGGCAGACTTCCAGGTACGTTACGACAATGCGGTATACAAGTTCATGACCGGAATGGAATGGAACATGAACAAGAACTATGGAGAGGGAACAATCTTCGACAAAACCCGTCCCTTCTCCGTTGACATGAATATGAGGCCCCGTTCCTTCAAATCCATTCCGTCACAGCACAAGGCCGCGGTTTTCATTGAAAACAATACGACACTCAACCTGGGACGCCTTACACTGAAATGGATGGCCGGCCTTCGCGGGCAGACTATTCTGCATCTTGGAAAAGAGTATGAACTTCAGGGAAAAATTTATCTCGACCCCCGTCTGAACATCCGTCTGGAACTGCCGGGAATCACATTGCTTGGAGAGGAAATGAGCATTGCAATAGCGGGAGGGAGCGGATGGCATACAAAAATGCCTACCATGGACCAGTTGTTTCCAGAAACCATCTATTATGACATAACCCAGCTTAACTACTGGCCTTCAGACGAAAGCAAAAGACGCATCAACATGCGCGTATACAAGATAGACCCTACAAACTTCACTCTCAAGGCAGCCAGGAACTTCAAGTGGGAAATTCGCACAGACCTGGAATGGAATGGCTGCTTCCTCTCGGTCACATATTTTATGGAAGATATGAAATCCGGGTTCCGTTCCTCTTCAAAGCCCGTGACAATGACATATAAAGATTACGACGAGTCTGCAATAGACGGGGCTGCCCTTACCGGGCCGCCGGCCCTTGAAAACATACCGTATGTCACAGATACCCTCCTCACCACATTTTCATATACCACAAACGGCAGCCGCACTCAGAAAAGAGGAGTCGAGTTCACCTTGACAACCCCGCGCATAAAATCCCTGAAAACAAAATTTACGGTAACGGGTGCATGGTTCAAGACTCTCTACAGCAACAGCATGCCTGAATATTACAGGCCATCCATGGTAATAGATGGCAAAGCCTATCCATATATTGGCTATTATGAAGATGAAGACGGATACCTGAGAGAGATGTTCAACACCAACTTTACCGCCGACACACAGATTCCGCGCCTGGGGCTCATATTTTCAACATCGTTCCAGTGCCTGTGGTTTACAGGCAGCAAAAGCAACTGGAAAAACCCATACCCTATAGAATACATAGACAAGGAGAATGTAAGGCACCCTTATACTGAAGCATCTGCCATGGATGGTGTTCTTTCCGCTCTGGTACGGGAATACAACACTACGGTATATGATTACGCAAGAGTCCCGTTCTGCATGAACATAAACCTCAAGGTCACCAAAAAGGTATACCGCGACAAGATTGCACTGGCTGTCTTTGCCAACAAGATACTTGATTACAACCCTTCATACAGAAACCGCTACGGCTCGCTTGTAAGGCGGGAAGTCTCGCCCTATTTTGGCATGGAGCTGAATTTTAACCTTTGATTTAGAAGATGAGACTTAAGATATTTTCAACATGCCTGCTGCTGTTTGCGGCAACATCCTGCGACAAGATGGAAACCGATACCCTTTTCTGTAATCTTACACTTTCGGCATCACTGCCAGACGGTGCTGCAATAGTCAGGATGGAGGTAGACAAATCGCTTGAAAGCACATATATACGCAACATTAACAATCGCATGGAATACGATTTTCCTGTTTTTGTCAACAACAAGGGAACGCTGCGCGTGCAAAAAGGCGTCTATCTCATTTCATTCGATGCCAAGGCAACCCTTCAGGACGGAAGCATCGTGAGCGTGCGCAGTTCTGAACATTCCAATGCCGAACGGGCCGTAACGCTGCTCGGAGAAAGAGAAGAGATAACACTTAATCTGACACTGCTTGACCTTGCTTCCGGAAAATGAGACAATGCATAACCATATTTCTTTTGATTGCCGCAATGTGGCCCGGCAAAAGTGGAGAGGCAATGTGCGCCCCACGGCCGGAACGCGTTGAAGACATCCAGATGCGCTCACTGCAGAGCCTTTCATATTTTGAAAAGGCCACAGATTTCGCATTCGGGCGTTCCGCGGCCCTGTATTGGTTCCGCAGGAATTACTCATATACCGAACTTGACGGAAAAATAGAGTGGAGAGATGAGCAGGACGCATACGAACCTGCTGCCGGAGAGGGGAACCTGCAGGGCTCGTTCAATGTAGACTCATACCTGCGCATGGGGGAAAAGCCTGTTGTCTTTGGAGGGGCGGAATATGTGACAGGAGAAAAGAAAAACGTATGCTGGAATTCTGCCTCGGATTATCAGCTTCTCTATCCCTATGTTCTTGCAGACTCTGTCGGGGGCAGCCTCAGGCATGAACAGTACCGTTTTTATGGAGGATACGCACGTGTCGACGGCCGTTTCACCTACGGACTTATGGCATCATACCGTGCGCTGCAGGAATACAGGCAGACAGATCCACGCCCGAGAAACATAACCGGAGACATTTCTGCCGATATTTCTGCCGGCTGGATGTTTGACAGATATGTGGTTGGTCTATCCGCCGGTGTGCGCATATACAAGCAGCAGCAGAGCGTGGAGTTTTACGATGCCAACGGGGCAAACACTTCAGAACTGCATCTTACCGGATTGGGAACATATTACGGCAGATATTCCGGCACCACATATACCTCGGTCAGGTATCGCGGGAACGGATGGAACGCTTCTATTGCCATTGTACCTGAAAACGGCGACGGATGGTATGCAATGGCATGTTACCGTCACATGAAGACAGATTATCGCCTGGCCATGATCAACATGGCAACCCTTACCTCGCTTCAGACAAGAAATACAAGCATTGGAGTGGCATGGCGCAAAAGTTCCGGGAAATTCGGTTGGGTACTGGGCGCCACAGGCAGATATGAGCATCGCAGCGGGGAGGAAAACATAATGGGAAGCGGAAGTTCTACAGACCACCAGCCTCTGCAAGGAGAGCCCATGTACAGAAGAGATGCCGGAGAATTTCAGATTCAAGCCATACTGGAATGGAAAGGCCGTAATGCAGCGTGGAATCTGCGGCCATACGCCGGAATCAGTTTTGACCTTGAAAGATACGCTTATCCCGAGCGGAAGATGGAACTCTCCCATACCACAGCCGGAATTGCCGCAAGGCACCTGAGGCAGAACGGCAAATGGCTGTGGAGCATTGAAGCCTCAGGCGGTTTTTCCGCCTATACGGGCGGGGAGTTCAACATTCCGGAAGTGCAGACCGATAAGCGCATATATGCATATATGAGCCATTGGTACAGCCGCCACAGCGAAAATGCAACCGTCATGGGACTTGACATGCGGGTGCAGAGAAAAATATCTGAAAACATGGCTGTTTTCCTCTCTGCAAGGGAACATCTGCGGCTCTTTGAAAAGGGATGGAAAGAAAACCTCATGCAGGTTGCAATAGGAATATGTTTCTGAATCATTAATCAACCAATAAAACAAAGTAACATGAAAAATCTTAAAAGAATCTTATTGCCTGCCATTCTTACAATCGGGATGGCAGCATGCAGCGAAAGCGACGGTCCGGTAACGCTTTCTGAAAATGAAGTGAATATAGACATGAACGGAGGCACCGGCACATTTACGGTAGAAGCTCCCGGAGACTGGTATATCGAGACCGACGGACAGACATGGTATACGGTTTCACCCATGCAGGGCTCGGGAACTACCGAAGTTACCGTTACAATAACAAGCTCTGAAGAGGTTGCACCTCGCGCCGCCGTCATAACCGTATACGGAAGCGGCAGTTCTGTCGCTACTGTCGCGATTACCCAGACAGGCACTGAGAACCCTGAAAATCCGGCAAACCAGACATTCAGCATACGCGCAGCCGGAGAGACCAGAGAGATTGTATTGCCCGAAAACGACGGATATGAGGTTGTCATACCCGACGGTGCAGGCTGGATAAGCGTAGCCGAAAAAAAGGAGTTCAGCATTGTACTCGGGATAAGCGAAAATACTGGTACAGACCAGTACCGTTCCGCAGAAGTCACAGTGAACAACAGCGACGGCTCTCTTCTTGCCACATTGGATATCACCCAGAGCTGGCGCAACGTTGAACCAGGCGAACTGCTCTTTGAAGAGATATTCATAACCAGCAATCTGATAGCCGAAACAGGAAAGGTAGACACCCGCAACATGGAGCAGTATTTCAAGCTGACCAATAACACAGACCAGACTCTCGACATAGGCGGCATTGCAATCGCAGAGAGCGAGATTACATCTAAAAACCAGGCCATGATGAATATTGTCTGGAATCCCGACCGCAGGAACGAAGTTGCGGCAATAGGCTGCATGTATGTCATTCCCAAAGAGAGCGGAAAACATCTTCTCGAACCTGGAGAATCCGTCCTCATCGCCAACAATGCGCAGAACTACAGAAGCAGCAATCCTACATCGTTCGACCTTACCGGTGCAGATTTCGAATGGTATAACGAATCCACTGTCACATCCATGATGGATGTAGACAATCCCGACGTTCCAAACCTCGAAGTCTGGATCAGCGGCTCCATGACGATTTTCATACTCAACTCCCAGATGAACAGCGGATATGTACTGGCATCTGTTCCGTCAGGCATGACCGCAGAGCAGTTCGCCTCATCTGAGGATTACCTTTGGAGCGGTGACCGTCAGTGGCAGAATACCGCCGGAAGAGACTTTTCGGCCAAATTCAACTATGACGCGATTCCCAATGACTGGATCATAGATGCAGTCGTTGTAAGCACACAGGAAGAATATGTCTATAATCCTTTCTGCGACGCTCTCGATGCCGGATTCACTTATTGTGCAACCAACGGCGACGATACCGGACGCTACGGAAAGAGCATGCAGCGCAAAAAGAACAGCGACGGAACACTGGTGGATACAAACAACTCAACAAACGACTTCAACCACGCAGTGACCGCAAGTCTTGCAAACTGAGGCATGCCTGCTACTTTTTCTCCATCAGCACATCTGGAGGAACTGTATTGAGCAGATACCTGTACCAGAATATGTAATCGCTCTGTCTGGAGTGAAGGGCTTTCGGCCCTCTGTAACCGTGATACTCTCCCGGATAAAGCATCAGTTCAAACTGTCTGCCGGCATCCTGGAGAGTATTTATATACTGCATTGTATTCTGCATGTGTACGTTGTCATCTGCCGTCCCGTGTGTTATACGCAAAAAGTTCGTACTGTCACCTTTATAGTTCGAGATTCTGTCCATCAGCCTGGTATGCGCATATCCCTCGGGATTGTCCTGGGGCGTATCCATGTAACGCTCAGCATAATGGGTATCGTAGAGCGCATAGTCATAGACTCCGCCTCCAGCTATGCCATATTTGAAATAATCACTGCCCTCGGTAACGGCCAGCGCAGTCATTGAACCGCCGTACGAGAAACCTGTTATGCCTGTCTTGTCTCTATCAATAAAAGGGTATTTCTCAAACAGATACCTCATCCATGCCTCGTAATCCTCCAGTTCTACTGTAAGCAGGTTCCTGTGCATGAAATTCAGTCCCTGTTTGCCGCAGTGGCCCGAAGCCCTGTGGTCAATGGAGATCTGTATGACACCCTCATTCGCCCACCACTGCGTCTTTTCGCCCAGACCCATCCACCTGTCCATTACTGTTCCTGCATTCGGGCCGCCATAGATGCTTGCCAGTACCGGATATTTCCTGGCCGTATCCAAATCTACCGGCATTATTATCCATGCTGGAAGCGTATAGCCGTCGTATTCCATATAGAGCATACGTGGCAGCGCAAGGGCATAATCGTCAAACTTCTCCCCTTTCATGTCTGTTACGACAGTCATCTCTCCGTTCCCTTTGGTCGTACCCCATACCGTCTGGGGCGGAGTCACGGTATTGGAACGTACAGCCGCAAAATATCTGTTGTCTTCCGAAAGGCAGATATTGCCATAATCGAACTCTCCCTGAGAAAGGCGCGTTATCCTGCCGTTCCTGAGACTGACCTTGTAAAAATCGTTCCTTGTGGAAATCTCCCTGCGTGCAGAGAAATAGATACAGCCATTCTTCTGGTCAACTTTTACAATCTGCACACCCCAGTTTTCACCGTCCGTGATTCTTTTCAGGGTTTTACCGTCGAAAGACTGATAGTATATCTGTTCCCACATCTCAAAATCCCGCACCATGTAGAACCCTTCATCTGTAAAATGCATGTCTGCAATCCAGTCTATCCACGTATCCTGCCGTTCGCTGTAAACTGGCTCTTTTGTCATTCTCCCGGCAGTGCGGTCTATATCCAGGGCATATAGAATGAGAGAATCCTGGTCTCTGTTCATCCACGGCACCATGAACCTGCGGCTGTCGTCGCTCCAGAACGGTATGCCGAAATACTGGTCAGCCTCGCTGTCAAACGGAGCCTCCATTGTCATGCCGCTCTCCAGATCAATGACATTAATCTTCACTTGCGGATTTTTGCACCCTGCTTTCGGATAACGCGTCTTTGTAAGGGAGCCGTACTGCCCTTCTGAATCATATATGGGGAAGATACCCACTTCACTCTCATCGAACCTGTACCAGGCAATCATATCCCCTGACGGAGCCCACCAGAAAGCCTTGTATTTTGAGGCACGTCCCAGAATCTCCTCATAATAGACCCATGAGGCATAGCCGTTCAATATATTCTCATGTTCTCCAAAGGTGAGACGTTTCTCCATGTCTGCAGAAAAATCGTAGACATACAGATCGTTGTCGAGCGTATACGCAGCCTTTGAAGAATCTGGAGAACAGGTCACATTCATGCATCTGCCATATTTTTCCTCTCCAAGACGCTCTTTGAGCAGAGTTGCAAAAGAATCTCTTTTCAGGCTCTCCTTTTCAGCTCCCTCTGCCGGCAGGGTGTCTCTCACCCACTCCCCGCTCTTTATATCGTAAAGTTCCCTGACGGGCTCATTTCTGTTTCCGAAAAAAAACAGAATCCGGTCACCGGAATCCCAACCCGCAAGGATAGGGGTTTTGTTCAGGATTCCTTCAGGTATGCCGTTCAGAATCTCTTCACGGCCCAACTGCCTGCCCCGGTCCGGAACCCCGGCCAGAGAGACAACATTTCCGAACATACATGCAAGAAGCAGTATCGTACATGTCTTAACAGTAATTTTCATAAAGCCAACTCCTTTATATCTCTACTTGTCTGTAAAAAAACCGTCTCTGAAATTTACGAAAAAGACCCGCTCCACACCTCTTGTTATTGCCGTGTAGAGCCATTTCTTATCATCTATCGTAAGTTCTTCCTTCCAGAACGGATTGTCTATGAATACGCATTTCCACTGGCCGCCCTGCGATTTGTGGCAGGTTATCGCCGTAGCATACTTTATCTGCAGCGCATTGTAATATTTGTCTTCACGTATAGCCCTGAGCCTCTCTTTCTTTGTCTTGATATTGCCATAATCTTCCGCCACATTTTCATACAGAAGCCTCTGCTGCTCCCTGGAAAGCGCAGCTTCTGTCGAGGTCAGGGTATCCGTAATTACTTTTGCAACTATCTCGGTATTGTCATAATCAGGAAAGGAAAGCCTTGCGGTGGCAAAGTTGAAACCGTAAAGTTCTTCGTAATGCCCTATATGCTCAAGAATGCACATGTCGCCGTTGGCAATGAAATCCAAATCCGGACTCTGTTCCGCAAAGTGGTAACAGTTCTTTACCACCATGAGTTTGTCTCCCTTTGCGAGCCGCTCCTCCTTGAAAAGCACCCGTCCCCTTATTCCTTCATTATATCTGTTTGCACGGATATTCGAGCGGCAGAGAACCACCACCTCGTCGAGTCCGTATTTGTC
>JADINB010000086.1 GCA_017694275.1 Candidatus Egerieousia excrementavium
GCATATTGTTTGAAAGTTATTCTACAATTATAGACGAAATATTAATCAGAACCTATTGCGATGAAAAGATAATGATTACTAATTGATTAGACTTTTTTACAGGAAGCTCCTAAAAGTTCTGATAATGTTTCAAATCCGGAATTTTGGATTTGAGCCACAAATACGAA
Source organism: Candidatus Egerieousia excrementavium (assembly GCA_017694275.1). Lineage (GTDB taxonomy): Bacteria > Bacteroidota > Bacteroidia > Bacteroidales > UBA932 > Egerieousia > Egerieousia excrementavium. Next base: position 168 of record JADINB010000086.1, read on the forward strand.
AACTGGAGTCAGGAACTGAAAGAGATATATGATTTGCACAAACATCTGCATGTGGTTGTCAGCGGCAGTTCATTGCTGGAGATTAATAACGGGAAGGCAGACCTTTCAAGGCGTATGGTTGAGTATGAGATGCCCGGAATTTCATTCAGAGAATATCTGTGCTTTGCAACCGGTTACAGGTTTTCTGCGATAAGTCTCGAAAATCTTTTGGACAATGCATCGGAGTTCTGCAATGAGATAAAACAGGTCTGCCGGCCGTTGGAATATTTCCCCCAATATCTCAAATGCGGATATTACCCCTTCTATTTCGAAGATAAAAACACCTATAATTCACGTGTGGAGAGTATAGTGAATTATATTATAGATACCGAACTTCCCCTTCAGAGAAATATCGAGCATGGCAACACGAGAAAAATAAAGGCATTGCTGCAGATAATTTCCGGCCTTGTACCATTTGAGATAGATATAGCCAAGATTTCCAGAAGTATCGGTATACAGCGTCTTACTACATTGAAGTACCTTAAGAATCTGGAAGAGGCTAAAATAATAAGGAGCCTGTATGCCAATCTGGATTCTACGGGCGATTTGCAGAAACCTGATAAAATACTGATGGATAATACCAATCTTCTGTATATCCTTTCACAGACGAACCCTGAAATCGGAACAGTGCGTGAAACCTTTTTTTGCAGCCAGTTGGCTTCTGCGGGCCATAGGATAGAGCATGTAGGTCTTAAAAGGGGCGATTTTAAAATCGATAAAAAATATCTGATAGAAGTAGGCGGCCGCGACAAGGGTTATCGTCAGATCAAGGATGACGATAACGGCTATATTGCAGCCGATGATACCGATTCCGCCCTGTTCAGGAAAATTCCGTTGTGGGGGTTCGGTTTTCTCTACTGATTTCTCTGCTGTTTTAAAGCCATGTGTTTTTTGCAAAGAACATTTTATGGCCGTTTTTGTTTTTTATAAAAACACTCAGCCTTTTCTTGAAGAGACAATCATGAAGGTTACGGCGGCAACCGAGAGTATTATGCCAATCAGGATGTTTGCCGTAATCGCCTCCTTAAAGACAACCGCCCCTACGAGAATGGCGGTGACAGGTTCGAACACGCCGAGCACGGAGGTTTTTGCCGCCCCTATCTTCCTTGTCGAAAGGGCGAGCGTAGACGTGGATATTATTGTGGGGAAAACCGCAAGCCCTATAATGTTGAGCCATGCAAAAGCGTTGTCGAAACCGCGATATATCTCTATATCGGCTGTCTGAATTCTTATGAAGAAAATCATCGCCCCAACGCAAAGCGCATAAAAGGTAAGCAGGTTGTTGGAGATCTCTTTAATTGCCTTGCTGCGGTTTATTATGACTATGAAGAGGGCATAGGCTACGGCGGAGGTGATAGCGAGTACTATTCCCTCTATCCTTACGGTATGCGTCGCATCGCTGTGGGTCATGACAAGCACCCCTGTGAACGTTACAATAATGGAGAGCCATACCTGCCATGACGGAAAGACCTTTAAAAATACCATAATTAGCGCTACGACAGCCGGGTAAAGATATACGAGCGTAGTGGCAAGCCCCGATGCAATGAACCTGTAGGCGTCGAAAAGGAAAATGCTGCTGCATGTAAACAGGATGCCGAGCGTAACCAATATAAGCAACTGCTTCCCCGTGACTTTGAAGCTTTCCCTCCTTAAAAGCAGGAATGCGGCCAAAAGCAATACCGAAAGCAGGTATCGGAAAAGAAGGATGGCTTCTACCGACGCCCCGTTTTTTATCAAAGGTACTGCAAAAAGAGGGTTGAGCCCGTATGTCACTCCCGTTATGATTCCGGCCGAATAACCTATGAGAGTATTTTTCCCGATATGTTTCATCTTTCCTCTTGTATATAAAATGCCCCGATTCGGGCGGCCGCAAAAATAATAAAATTTAGTTTTTTATGCATTTGGAAAAATATACTTATCTTTACGGCCATGATTTCTAATACGAAATGAACGAACTGATTATAATTTTAATTCTTATACTGCTGAACGGAATTCTGGCCATGTCTGAAATAGCCCTGGTCTCCGCACGAAAATCAAGTCTTTCCAATGATATAAAAAGAGGCAGCAAGACGGCAAAAACGGCTCTGAAACTGGCAGAGGAACCCGACCGGTTTCTATCCACCATACAGATAGGCATAACGGTAATAGGAATTCTTACCGGTATATTTTCAGGAAACGTATTGGCAGACGATTTTGCCGCGATACTGGTAAACTGGGGCGTTTCGGAAAATATCGCCCATTCGCTCGGGCAGGCCATAATAGTGGTCTTTGTAACCTACCTTACGCTTATCTTCGGGGAACTGGTGCCAAAGAGAATAGGCATGAGCGTGGCGGAAAAGGCTGCAAAGGTGGTCTCCAAACCCATGTACTTCCTTTCCGTAATCGCCTCTCCTTTCGTATGGATTCTTGCAAAGAGCACCTCTGGCATCATGAGGTTGCTTCACATAAATTCCCAGGAAAGCAAGGTGACGGAAGATGAGATAAAGTCTCTTATAGAGGAAGGGACAAAAGACGGTGAGGTACAGGAAGTCGAACAGGATATAGTGGAGAGGGTCTTTCTTATGGGAGACCTTAAGGTGAGTTCTATCATGACCCACCGCTCCGATGTCGTGGCGCTCGATATAGACATGACAAACGAACAGATAAAGGAAGTTGTAAGCAATGATGCTTTCAGCGCCTATCCCGTAATCGACGGCAGTTTCGACAATATAAAAGGCGTTGCAATGCTTAAGAATTTCGTATTCGAACTCGACAGGGAGGATTTCAATATTTCCCAGGTCCTTGTCTCGCCGTTGGCCTTCCACGAAAACATGAGCGTGTACAAGGCATTGGAGAGCATGCGTGAGCAGAAGGTAAGCAATGCTTTCATATACGATGAGTTCGGAACGATGCAGGGCATAGTTACCCTCAAAGATATTCTGGAGGGGCTTGTAGGGTCGCTCGACAATGTGCATGAGGAGCCGGAAATCATTAAGAGGCAAGATGGCGAAGGCTGGCTTGTAGACGGGCAGTGCCCTTTTTACAATTTTCTCACCTATTTCAATAAAGAGGATTTATACAATCCCGACGAGACAGATTACAATACGGTAGGAGGCCTGGTGCTGGAGTTGCTGGAACATATCCCGCACAGTGGAGAGAAGATGGAGTGGAACGATTTCAGTTTTGAAATCATGGACATGGACGGAGTGCGCATAGACAAGATTCTTGTCAAGATTCTGAAAAAGGAACAACCGGCAGAGTAAACAAAATAGAGTTGCGGTTGTTATCTCTATATTGCCGTAAGGCAAGTATTGTTTGCAATAACAGGAAAAATTTAAAAGATAGAGTTTATGAAAGGTCGCAGAATAATCGTAGTATTGTTCGCAGTGTCACTCTTTTTTGCGGGGTGTTCAGGTCCGGACGGCGGGCAGCAGAGCCGTAAGATTGTAAAAACGGCTGTCGTTGAGCCCAGTGTACAACATAAAATTGCCGAATTTCCAGGCAGGGTAATAGCAGCCCGTGAGGTAAACATGGCTTTCAAGGTGAGCGGGACCTTGCAGAGGATAATCCCAGACGAAGGGGATTTTGTAAAAAAAGGTGAGATTATCGCCATTATGGATGACCGCGATTACCAGTTGCAGTACAATGCTGCAAAGGCTGAGTATGCCAATGTAAAGGCTCAGGCCGAGAGAGTCTTTGCACTTTATGCAGACAGTGCGGCCACTCCGCAGGCGTTCGATAATGCCAAATATGGTCTGGCGCAGATTGAGGCCAAATATGAGAACAGCAAAAACCAACTGTCGTATACCCGATTGTCGGCGCCGTTTGACTGCTACATACAAAAACACATAATGGAAAATGCTTCTGTCGTGGGAGCAGGCATGCCGGTGGTTACTGTCATATCTGCATCTGTCCCCGAGGTGGAGATAAACATTCCGGCATCTGAATTTGCAGACAGAGACAATTTCAGCGAGTTCTCGGCCACGTTCGATTTCATGCCTGGCGAGAGAATGGCCCTTGAGCCTGTAAGCATAAGTCCAAAGGCAAATGCCAACCAGCTTTATACCATGAAGTTGAGATTTGCAGATGGCAGGAAGTCTTACCCCTCTCCGGGAATGAACACTCTTGTGGAAATAGTCTCTTACGGCAGCGATTCGCTGTATACCTCCATACCTTCTGCGGCTCTTTTCTCGCAAAACGGCAAGAGTCGTGTATGGGTTCTGGAAGATGGATGCGTGCATTCCAGGGAAGTGGTGGTAAGTTCTCTCAATCTCGATGGCAAGGCAATAGTCTCGTCGGGGCTGGAGACAGGAGAGCAGATTGTATCTGCAGGAGTCCACAAACTGCATGAGGGAGAAAGCGTACAGGTAATGGACAAGCCGTCTGAAACGAATGTGGGGGGCCTGTTATGATAGATTTCGGCAAGTGGGCCTTCAATAACAGAAAGCTCGTCTACTTTCTGATTGCCGTGCTTCTTGTGGGCGGCCTTATTTCCGCCTACAATATGAGCAAGCTGGAAGACCCTGAAATAAAGGTAAAGACGGCAATGATTATCGCAACCTATCCCGGTGCGTCGGCGCACGAGGTTGAGATGGAGGTTACAGATCCCGTAGAGAAGAATATCAGGACAATGGATGGCATAGACGATGTTACGAGTTATTCGTACAACGATATGGCCATCATTGAGGTGGATTTGCTCAGCACTATTCCCGATTCGGAAGTGGAACAGTACTGGGATATGCTGCGCCGCAAGGTGAACGATATAAAAAGTTCGTTGCCCTCTGGCTGTTCCGTAATGGTAAAGGATGATTTTGGGCTCGTGTACGGTATGATGTATGCCATTACAGGCGAAGGCCTTGCAGAAGATGAAATTATAGATTATGCAGAACTGGTAAAAAGAGTGCTCAACGATTTGCCCGGTGTGGCAAGGGTTGACATATACGGTGAGAGGGAAGAGTGTATAAACGTTTCAATAAATCTGGCGAAAATGGCGACACTCGGTGTATCGCCTACAGAGGTGCTGGCAACGCTGAACGGACAGAACTCTACATATTACGCAGGTTATTACGATAACGGCGATGACCGTATAAGGGTATCTGTTGAAGACAAGTTCAGGACGGCGGAACAGATTTCTTCAATGGTAATCCAGGGTCATGAAGATGACCAGCTCAGGCTTGGAGATATTGCCAAAGTTGAACATGACTATGCCACTCCAATACGCCAGGCAATGACATTTGAAGGTGAAAGGGCTCTTGGACTTGCAGTTGCGGCAGCATCAGGTACGGATATAGTCAAGGTGGGGGCTTCGGTGGAGAAGGCTCTCGATGAGTTGAGCGCAACCAGGCTTCCTGCAGGAGTGGAGATACACGAAATATTCTACCAGCCTTCAAGGGTTACCGATGCTCTGTCAACCTTCATGATAAACCTTATAGAATCTGTAGTGATTGTGGTAGCCATACTGATGCTTACAATGGGGCTGCGCAGCGGGATGATAATAGGGATAAGCCTGGTGATGATAGTAATAGGCTCGTTCCTTTTTCTTGGGCTGACCAACGGTTCAATGCAGAGAGTTTCGCTTGCGGCCTTTATTCTGGCAATGGGTATGCTGGTAGACAATGCAATAGTGATTGTAGACGGCGTGCTGATAGATCTCAAGTCTGGAAAGCCACGGATGGAGGCCCTTACCTCTATAGGCAGGCGGACCGCCATGCCACTGCTTGGTGCCACACTCATAGCCATATTGGCATTTTTCCCGATATTCCTTTCTCCCGATACTGCCGGCGTCTATGTGCGCGACCTTTTTGTGGTTCTGGCCGTATCATTGCTGCTGAGCTGGATTCTGGCTCTGGTACACGTGCCTATAATGTGCAACAAATGGCTTAAATCAAGCAACAAGGATGAGAGCGGGGAACTCTATACCAGCCCGGTATACGGCTGTCTGAGAAAAGTGCTGAACTTCGGGCTTAGGCACAGGCTCTTTTCCATAGGTGTGGCGATAGTGCTTGTGGCGCTCAGTATCTGGGGCTACAAATATATGAAACATGGCTTCTTCCCAGATATGGTTTACGACCAGTTGTATATGGAGTACAAGCTTCCCGAAGGTACAAATTCCACAAGGGTAATGGCAGATTTGAAGGAGATTGAGAGTTATCTTAAAAAGAGACCTGAAATCAGGGAAATTACGGCATCGATAGGAGGTACGCCTGCCAGATACAATCTTGTAAGAAGCATTGCCACACCCTCTCTCTCATACGGCGAGCTTATAATAAACTTTGAGTCTGCAAAGGCCCTGGAGGAGAACATGGACCAGATCCAGCAGGAACTTTCGGCTCTCTACCCCGACGCCTATCTGAAGTTGAAGCGCTACAACATCATGTACAAGAAATATCCGATAGAACTGATATTCACCGGGCCCGATCCAAAGGTGCTGCATGAGATTTCAGACAGCGTACGTTCAATCATGGAGCAGACTCCGCAGATTACCCTCATAACCACAGACTGGGAACCTTCCATTCCGGTACTGGAAGTTGATTACAACCAGTCTGAAGCGCGCAGGGCAGGACTGAGCAGGCAGGATCTGGCTGTTTCAATCCTTACTGCAACCGGAGGTATACCTGTCGGGACATTCTATGACGGGATAGACAAGAATACCATATATATAAAGTGTACCGAAGATGACGGCAAGCCGGTAAACAATCTGAGCGACATGCCGATATTCTCCGCTCTTCCCAGGCTTTCAGGAGTGTTGAACGAGGATCTGCTCATGAAACTGCGTTCCGGGAATATCGAAAAGTCTGACCTTGTGGAGTCTCTGTTGCAGACAGTGCCTCTCAAGCAGGTCAGCCGCGAAATCGGCGTAGGCTGGGAAGACCCTGTAATTCCACGTTATAACGGCCAGCGGGCCCAGAAGATCATGTGCTCTCCTGTTCCAGGTGTGGAGACCGAAGCTGCCCGTCGTGCAATTGCAGACAAGATAGAGAATATGGAACTTCCTGCAGGATACGGTTATGTATGGGAAGGAGAAAAGGGTGCGAGCGACGAGACCATGACATATCTTTTCAAACAGGTGCCCCTTGGTGTGATTCTTATGATTACCATTCTCATCTTGTTGTTTGGCGACTACAAGAAACCGCTTATAATCATTTGCGGAATTCCTCTGCTGGCGGTAGGTGTAGTCGGTGCGATGCTGCTTACAGGCAAGACCTTTACCTTCTGTGCGATTGTGGGCGCACTCGGGCTTATTGGCATGATGATGAAGAACTGTATTGTGCTGATGGATGAGATAAGTGCCCAGATAGCATCCGGGACAGACCCGGCAAAGGCTTTGATTTCAAGTTCGGAAAGCAGGCTCCGTCCTGTAATGATGGCTTCGTTGACAACAATCCTGGGTATGATTCCGCTTTTGAGCGATGCCATGTTCGGTTCCATGGCGGCAACAATAATGGGTGGCTTGCTTTTCAGTACGCTTGCAACACTGATAATTGTGCCCATACTGTATGCGTTGTTCTTCAAGATTAAAGTAGAATAGAAAAGATGCGAAACAGATTCACTGTAATTCTTGCGGCTTTTATCCTGCCGCTATTTGCTGCAGCCCCTGCGGCGGCGCAGACCGTACTCTCGTTGGAGGAGTGCATCTCTCTTGCAAAAGAGAACAACAATTCACTCTCTGCTGCAAGAAGTTCGAGAGATGCATCGAAGTATGACTTCAAGAGTGTGAGAGGAAACTTCTATCCCAGTCTTTCCCTTTCCGGGGCAGGGCTTTATTCTACGTCAGACGGCTCTCTGGCCGTTCCGGGCGGGAATCTGCCGGTTTTTGACGCCTCAGGAGTGCCTGCCGGTTATACGGCATACTTTCCCGGACTTGGAATAGATTACAAGCTCGATTGGATTTTTCAGGGCGGAATCTTGTTGCAGCAGCCTCTCTATATGGGTGGCAAGATACGTTCCGGTTATAAAATGGCCAAATCTGCCGCAAACATTGCAGAGCAGAATATCAGGGTTACAGAGGCCGAGGTGGTTGTGGAGACCTCCAAGGCATATATGAATGCCGTGAGGGCCAAGGAAATGAAAATCGTGGCCGAAAAATATAACGCTCTGGTGCAAAATCTCATGAAAGATGTGCAGAGCGCTTACAGGCACGGTATGGTGTCGAAAAACGATTTGCTGAAGGTAGAGGTAAGGCTGAATGAGAGCAACCTTGCCATGAAAAGGGCCGAAAACGCCCAAAGGCTGGCAACAATGAATCTGTGCCACGCAATAGGCCGTCCGCTTACCGAAAAGATAGAGGTAAGTGAAACAATACCCCAGTATGACGCACTTCCCGATGCCGATGCGGCCATAACCGGGCGGCCGGAGTTCATGATGCTGGAGCAGAAGAGCGAACTTGCGAAGAGGCAGGTAAAGATGGCACGCAGCGAGTCTCTCCCGCAGCTTGCGCTTGTTGGAAGTTACGGTTATATGCATGGTCTTAAACTGAACGATGCCAATCTTTTCGGCGGTTGGGACTTTACGGCCGGCGTAACTCTTTCGATTCCTATATTCAATTTCGGAGCCAGGGCGAACAAGGTGCGTGCCGCAAAGGCCAGATATGAGCAGACTCTCTCAGAAGTGGAGGATGCAAACGAACTTATGACGCTGGAAGTGACCCTTGCCGCAAATAACCTTGACGAAGCCATTCTGGAGCAGAGTCTGGCGCAGGTTTCGCTCGAAACTGCAACGGAAAATCTTAGAATGAGCGAGAGCCAGTACAAGGCGGGCGTGGAGCAGTTGACAGATTTGCTGGAGGCGCAGCTGATGTGGCAGCAGGCAGAACAGCAGTATATAGACGCTAATATTGGTGCCTATGTGAAATGGATTGAGTATCAAAAGGCCACGGGTAGTATCAATTAGTTTTTTTTGACAATTTACAATCATTGCTTACCTTTGCATCCTGTTGTGGGCTCAGGTGGTGGAATTGGTAGACACGCAGGACTTAAAATCCTGTGAACAGAAATGTTCGTACGGGTTCGATTCCCGTCCCGAGCACTGTCTCTGAAGGGGGCTGTGTCAAAATGAATGTTTTGATGCAGCCCCATTAAGGTGTGTAAGAGTTAGCAAAATGCAAGGCATTGAGGATGAGGGCGACAGGAGTTTACTGGAGTAGATGACTTAGCCCGAATTCCGAAAATAACGCAGCAGTTTGCAATTATGACACACCGTCCTTT
>JADINB010000087.1 GCA_017694275.1 Candidatus Egerieousia excrementavium
CGCGGGCAAGCACCGTTTCCTCCCCGGCCCCTCCCACAAGCTGCTTGATGTTCGCCCTGACAGTAACCCTGGCTTTTGCAATAAGCTGTATGCCGTCTTTTGCTACTGCCGTTACAGGAGGAGTGTTTATGACTTTAGGGTTGACAGACATCTGCACCGCCTGAAACACATCTCTTCCGGCCAGGTCTATAGCCGCTGCCATATTGAAATTAAGCGCTATGTTCGCCTTGTCTGCAGAAATCAACGCATTCACCACATTGGGGACGTTGCCCTTTGCAAGATAATGGGCTTCTAGCTCGTTGGCATTCAATTTAAGACCTGCCTTTGTGCCGGTAATCATCGCCATTACGATAGTTCCCGGAGGGACCTTGCGCCAACGCATCAGGACCAGCTGTAGCAGAGAAATCTTAACGCCAGAGATAAGCGCCTGAAACCAGAGAGTTATTGGAAAGAACCATAAGAAAATCAGTAGAAAGACGATAGACAATCCTATCCATATCAAATAAGTGAGTTCCTGTGCCATAGTCTGAATATTATTCTTCTGTAATCTTTACATATATTTTGTTGTCTTGAATTTCGGTCACTTCTACCTGCGTACCGGCCTCTATGACTGCATCGCGCGCAAAAGCCTCGGTAAGAATACCCTTTATCTTCACCTGCCCGGCAGGAGCGAGACGGGTTACCGCAACTCCTCTGTCAGATATCTCTATCCCCTTTTCCTGCGGAGAAAGATCTACCCTGGAAGATATTGAGACATCAAGACTGGCCTTCTTCCAGGTCTTCGACCGCAAAACCATTACCGTTATCACCACGACAAGCACTATCTCCACTGCCAGTATGAGCATACCCGTTTCCGGACCTGACCGGGAGAAGCCCAACCAGCAGGAGGCCACCATGGAAGCCACGCCGAGTATTCCTGCCACCCCGAATCCCGGGACAAGAATAAGCTCCACGATAAGCAGAACCAGCCCCACAACTATCAGTGTTATTATCAGCGCTGTCATCTCAAAATATTTTTATCTATAATTTCGCATGTCATAAACGCCCGCTCCAAGGCCATTGTTTCAGTCTGGCCTATATTTTCTCATTTCACCGTCTCTACCGTTATCGTCTGGTCTGAAACCACCTTAAGGGCAGCAACCAATGTCTCCGCCTCGTCTTTGCTTCCGAAAGGCCCTATCACGAATCTGGTTGCTCCGCTGTCAGATACCTTGGCTATGTCTTTATTTGTATTGCTGCGTACGACAGTAAGCATTTCCTGCGGCAAGGCATCACTATACCCGTCTATTACAACCTGATAAAGTACATTTGAAGCAATTTTCTTCTCCAATGCCCGTGCAGAGGCTGTATTGATGAACTCACCGTCATTATATGCCCGTATTATGGCTGAAGAAAAACCCAGACGCCTTACTTTGTTCAAGTTAGACAATGCATCATTATATGTTGGAAAGGCTCCGACAGAATACGTGTACCGGCCGGAGATTTTCCTTTCGAATACCGGAGCCAGCCCTTTCAGAAGTTTCGTGCTGCTGACCGGCTTGGTAAGCGTGTAAAGTTGAATCTGATAGACCAGCCCTTTGGGGAAATCATCCACAGGGACAAGATCCTGTGGTTCGCTTTCAATCCTGAATGCAAGATTTACCGGCTTTACCGGCTCCATCACATTCATGTACGGCGCACGGCCGAGGGTATTTGAGGCAAAGGAAAATACAGGAAGCGGCTCCATGCCCTGCCTGACATTGCCCTCATCCAGGTTCTCAGGTTCTTTCAAGAATATCCCTTGCGAGAGAAACTCCATCTCTATCTGCTGCAGCCTTACCGATGCGCTTCCAAGTTCCTCCTGCAGGGCTATGACTTCAAGTTCCAGCTCGCCAATTCTCTTTTCGAGTGCAGCCAGGTCGTCGGCATTGGTAAGGGTATTGTAGAGATCCCTGCTCTGCTGCTGCTTTTTCAAAGTTGCGTCCAGCCTTCTTTCAACCTCCTTTACATTCTCTACCGCAGTCGAATATTCGCTGTATCTTTCGTTGTCCAGATTGTCTCTGTCCGGTTCTGCCTGACCTGCGGCGCTGGAGGCAATGTCGAGTTCTGCGATTTTCTCCGCTTCAGAAGGGGTCATGCTCTTCTTAAGGGGCTTGTTTTCGAAAAGTACTGCATAAACGACAAGAGAATCGCCTGAAGTCTGCCTGTCAGATGCGAAAACCGAGAAATTCCCGTCGGGCGTATTGTAAAAAAGATAATCGTTCCAGGGAGACGAGTAAGGGAATCCAAGATTCTGCGGCACTCCCCAATCTCCGCTCTCCTCGTCCCATTCGCACACATACAGGTCGTATCCTCCAACACCATAATGGCCGTTGGATGAAAAATAGAGCGATTTTCCGTCTGCACTCAAAACAGGAAAAATCTCGTTGCCCAAAGACGTAATGTTCTCGTTCATTACAGCCGGAGCGCTCCACAGAGTATCGTCCAACTGTTCGACACGATAGATATTCCATGAGCCGTTTTCATCAGGAGCGCTGTAATACAAAGACTTTGCCCCTTCAGGAAAATACACGAACGCTTTTTCACGAACACTGACACTGTCGGTTACAAAAAGAGAAGGGGGCATCAGAGCCCAGGACTTGTCTGCAAATCCAGGATAATGCAAAAAGAAATCCTCCTTTGAAAAGCACTCCCTGGCAACAACCGTAGGACTGTCTGCATACTCCAGCAGGGAGAGTCCGTTTTCGCACAGCACAATTTTCTGCTCTATTGCCATCCTCTGCAAAGAGTCTGTGGTCTGTTCCAGGATAGAATCATATATCTCCAGGGCCTTTCCAAACTCATACCGGGCATACAACGCCTCCGCTTCCGCCATTCGGGCAGAATTTTGCTGGCCCCGCAAAGTCCCCAAGGAAAACAAGGTTAAAGATATGATAAATAAACCTATATGTTTTTTCATTAAAAAACGCGAAATTAACAGGACAAAGATAAGAAATACTTTATATGTTAGGAAAAAATTGTACATTTGCACCCTACTTGAAACGAATAAGTAAATCTTAAATCATACAAACAAATGCAAAGTAAAGGAGCCATTAAATTTCTGGCAATCATTATCGCGTTGGCCTGTCTGTATCAGCTTTCGTTTACATGGGCAACGTCACATCAAGAAAATAAAGCCGAGGATTATGCAGCAGCTGCCGTTGAGGCGGAAAGGAACAGCCCTTCGTTTGCAGCGGTTCCGGAAGTGGACAAAGCCTACTATCTGGACTCTATCGCAAAGATTAAAAACAGATTCTATATAGACTCTGTTTCAAACGAAAAGGTATTCTTTGGCTTTACCTACAAACAAATCAAGGAGAAAGAAATCAATCTGGGTCTCGACCTGAAGGGCGGTATGAACGTCATGCTGCAAGTCCAGCTCAAAGACCTCATAAAGGCCCTTGCCGACAACAACCAGTCGCCCGAGTTTCTCGAGGCTCTCGAACTGGCACAGCAGAAGGAGCTCACCTCAAGAGAGGATTTCATAACCCTTTTTGAACAGAGTTGGAATGAGGTTGCACCCACAAAGAGACTCTCGTCTGTATTCGGCACATACGAAATGCGCGACCGCATCAAACCCGAGACAAGCAATGCAGATGTCATAGCAGTCATAAGGGAAGAGGCAGAGAGTGCAATAGCAAACTCTTTCAACGTATTGAGAAACCGTATCGACCGTTTTGGCGTTACGCAGCCCAATATTCAGAAAATAGGCAACACCGGCCGTATCCTTGTTGAACTTCCTGGCGTAAAGGAGCCTGAGCGTGTTAGAAAACTGCTTCAGGGAACTGCCTCTCTGGAATTCTGGCCTACATTTGACAACAACGAAGTGTATCCATATCTCGCAGAGGCAAACATGGCACTGAAAGACATTCTTGCAGAACAAGACACTACTTCTGCCGCTGCCGGACAGGAGGAAGCCGTTGCTGCAGGAGACTCTTCGCTTGTTGGCAGCATTCTCGCTGCAGACTCACTCTCAGCAGACGAACAGGCATGGATGAAAGAGAATCCGCTCTTTGCAGTACTCCAGCCGAACGTTTACGGAAACCAGTTGGTTCCCGGCGCCTGCATAGGACATGCCAATTACAGGGACACAGCCACTGTCAACGATTATCTGCAGATGCCACAGATCAAAGCTATCTTCCCTCCTGAGCTTGTTCCCATGTGGAGCGTAAAGCCAGATGCCAGCGGAATCTACTATGACCTGGTGGCAATCAAGGTCAACACCCGTGACGGGAAGGCTCCTCTCGACGGAGGAATGGTGAGTGACGCTTCTGTGACATACAACAACACCACAGGCGGAACACCTGAAGTAGACATGGTAATGAATGCAGAGGGTGCACGTATCTGGGCAAGACTTACCGCAGACAATATAGGCAAATCAATTGCAATCGTCCTTGATGACATGGTATACTCTTACCCCAACGTAAGGCAGGAGATAACCGGAGGGCGCTCACAGATTTCAGGAAACTTCACGATTACTGAAGCCGAAGACCTTGCCAACGTGCTCAAGTCCGGCAAACTTCCCGCGCCTGCGACCATCGTTCAGGAGCAGGTTGTAGGACCGAGCCTCGGAAGCGAGTCCATCAATGCCGGTCTGGTTTCATTTATCATAGCATTTGCGCTCGTGCTCATATACATTCTCGTATTCTATCAGGGAGCCGGTGTGGCAGCAAACATCGCATTGCTGTGCAACGTGCTGTTCCTGCTTGGGGCACTTGCATCGTTCGGAGCCGTACTTACACTTCCGGGTATTGCCGGACTGGTGCTGACCCTCGGTATGGCGGTAGACTCCAATGTCATAATATATGAGCGTATCAAAGAGGAACTGCGGGCAGGAAAACCGCTGAGAACTGCAATCAAAGAGGGATACAGCAATGCATATTCTGCAATCATTGACGGCAACTTCACCACAATCATAACCGGTATCATACTGTATATCTTTGGTTCAGGTCCGGTACAGGGCTTTGCTACCACACTGGTTATAGGTATCATTACATCAATGCTTACCTCAATCTTCATAACAAGGCTCATATTCGAGGCTCTGCTCAACAGGAACAAGAACATTACCTTCGACAACAGGTTCTCAAAGGACTTCATGCAGCATACCAGGTATAATTTCTTGGGTATAAAGAAGATTACCTATACCATATCTGCAATAGTCATTGTACTGTGCATCGGTTCAATCGCAATCAAGGGATTCACCTATGGAGTAGATTTCACAGGAGGTAGAACCTATGTGCTGCGTTTCGACCAGGAAGTTTCCGCCGAAGACATAAGGGTTGCCGCAAATGAGGAGTTCGGCGAAAGTGTAGAGGTAAAACAGTTCGGAGGCGAAAGCCAGATCAAACTGACTACAAAATACAAGGTAGAGGACAATTCTACAGAGGTGGACCAGGAGATAGAAGAGAAACTGTTCCATGCGATGAAACCTTTCTTCAAGGATAGTGAAATCACACTTTCTCAGTTTACCTCGACTCTGGAAAATCCCAATGGTATCATAAGTTCAGACAAGGTTGGACCTACGATAGCAAACGATATCAAGCGTGATGCAATCATCGCAGTACTTCTCTCACTCCTTGCAATATTCGCTTACATAGCATACAGATTCAAGAACTGGAGATGGGGATTGAGCGGTGTCATAGGCCTTACACACGATGCGTTGATAGTAATAGGATTCTTCTCTATCTTTACCGGAATCCTGCCGTTCAGCCTCGACGTAGACCAGACATTCATTGCAGCCGTTCTTACGATTATCGGATACTCGATAAACAATACCGTGGTCATATTCGACCGTATCCGTGAGTATAGAACCCTCTATCCCAAACGCGATTTGAAGGAAAACGTAAACGGCGCGCTTAACAGCACTCTGGCCAGAACGGTAAATACCACCATGACAACACTTGTGGTTATGATTGCCATTGCACTCTTCGGAGGTGAGGTTATCAGAGGTTTTGCCGTTGCGCTGATAGTAGGTATCGTAGTCGGAGCTTATTCATCTGTATTCATCAGTACTCCATTCATGTACGACCTTAACGTGGCAAAGAAAAGCGATGAGCCCGGAAAGGCAAAACTGAAAAAATAGGCTACATCAGATATATGAACTGCACCCCAAAAGTCGGAAATGAACTTTTGGGGTGTTTTTTATGAAATACAGTTGCCAGACAATGGAGCAACATGATACAATAAAAGGATGCCGATCATGTTGAACCGGCATCCTTTTGGCCTTTGTCGGGATGAGACGACTCGAACGTCCGACCCCCACGTCCCTAACGTGGTGCGCTAACCAACTGCGCCACATCCCGAATGGGAGTGCAATTATAGTAATAATTTTGGCAACAGACACCTTTTTTTTGATTTTTTTTCAAAATACACATGGCACACTTAATATAACAGATTAATTATCAAGAAAATAATAAAACCAGGCCTGATGCCTTCATCGTAGAGCAAACTGCCCGGCCTGCCTGCAAACAAAGAACCGTCCATGGCACATTTTCCATGAACGGTTCCCGAAAGTATCAATTCTGCACCGGAGATTCCTAAACCAGCGGAGTCCCTGTCATGCAGGCCGGCTGTGCAATACCCATGAGTTTTAAGATTGTAGGAGCAATATCTGCCAGAATTCCGTTTCTTACACTTTTAATATCGTCGTCTACCACTATGAACGGTACGGGATTGAGCGAATGGGCCGTATTGGGAGTTCCATCTTCGTTCAGTGCATGGTCTGCATTTCCGTGGTCTGCCGTAATGAGAACGGTATATCCGTTCCTCCGTGCACACTCCACAACTTCGCCGACAAGAGAGTCTATACACTTCACGGCCTTCTCTATGGCTTCGTATACACCGGTATGACCTACCATGTCGCCGTTTGCAAAGTTAAGGACAACCAAATCGTTTCTCTTGGTTTCCAGTTTTTCCATAAGGGCCTTTGCCACTTCCGGTGCGCTCATTTCGGGTTTGAGGTCATAGGTTGCCACCTTGGGTGAATTGACTAGCACACGCTCCTCATTGTCGAACACCTCTTCGCGTCCGCCTGAAAAGAAAAAGGTCACATGCGCATATTTTTCTGTCTCAGCAATCCTGAGCTGTCTCTTCCCTGCCTTTGCCACTACTTCACCTAGAGTATCCATCACATGTTCCTTATCAAAGAGAATATGCAACCCGGTAAATTTGTCATCGTACGGAGTAAGGCAGCAGTAATAGAGCGGCATTGTCTTCATCTCCATTTCCGGCATGTCGGCCTGCGTGAGCACAGAGGTTATCTCACGGGCCCTGTCGTTTCTGAAATTGAAGAAGATTACCGCATCATCGGGTGAAATTGTACCGACCTGTCTTTCGTCTCCCTCAGAAGCCACAATCGAGACAGGCTTTACAAACTCATCTGTTACTCCGGCTGCATAAGAATCCTCCATCGCCTTTACAGGATCTGTATATTTTACGCCCTTGCCGTTTACCAGCAAATCATAGGCTGTCTTTATCCTGTCCCATCTCTTGTCACGGTCCATGGCATAGAAACGGCCTATTATGGATGCAATCTTTCCCCCTGTCTGCGAAAGTTTCTGCTCCAGCTGTCCGATAAAGCCTTTGCCGCTTTTAGGGTCGGTGTCGCGTCCGTCCATGAAACAATGTACGTAAACCCTTTCAAGACCATACTCTTTTGCCACTTCAAGAAACGCAAACAGATGCTCAAGAGAACTGTGCACGCCGCCGTTAGAGACAAGACCCATAAAATGGAGAGCCTTCCCCGAAGACTTCACATAGTCGTAAACACCCTTTATCTCTCTGTTTTCGAGCAGAGCCCGGTTCTGACAAGCCTTGTTTATCTTTACCAGATCCTGATATACTATCCGCCCGGCTCCTATATTCAGATGACCGACCTCGGAATTGCCCATCTGCCCGTCGGGCAGCCCCACATTCTCTCCGCAAGCCTGAAGCTGCGAATGAGGATATTTTGCGGCCAGCGCATCTATGTTCGGCTCGCCTGCATTATAAATTGCATTCGACTTGTCATGCTTTCCGATTCCCCAACCGTCGAGAATCATCAAAAGTACTTTCTTGTCCATATCCTTATTGTTAATTTCTTAAAAATGTCACAAAATATGTGCCCGCAAAGGTAATGATTTATAGGTAAAATATTGTACTTTTGCATAAAGTCTACAAATATGAGCAACAAGCGTAAAACCAACAGGGGCAAGAAATCGTCCGGCCCCTCAAAATCCAGACTTCCAAAAAAATCCAGAAAAAAACTCTTTGCAAAAAATAACCCGGGAGCTGCGTTCTTCAAACGCAGGAGAAAGGATACGGCAAAGAAAGAGAAGTATATAGCTGAATATACCGGGACCATTTCACTGACCAGGGATGGATACGGATTCGTCACGGCCGAAGGGTTACAGGAAGATATTTTCATTCCCCAGAAGCGGCTTTTCGGCGCCCTTAACGCAGATACTGTAAAAGTGGGGGTAAGAAAGATGGGCAGCGACGGGCTGAGGATGGAGGGAGATGTTCTGGAGATAGTGGCCCGCTCTAAAAAGCCATACATAGGCATTCTCCAGATTTTGGGAAAACAGGCGTGGGTAATAGTAGAGAACAAGGTCATGCCTTACGACATAAGCATTCCGGCCGGTCAGGCAGATCCAAAGGACCAGGGGAAGAAGGTTGCGGTCATTGTAAGGCAATGGCACAAGGGTATGGACGCCCCGACAGGCGAAATTGTAGATATCTTGGGTGAGCCGGGAGACAACAACACGGAAATGCATGCCATATTGGCTGAGTACGGACTGCCATACAGATTTTCTGATGAAGTTGAGAATGCCGCCGCCGCCATTCCGGTAAAAATCGAAGAGGAACAGATAAGGGAAAGGAGAGATTTCAGAGACATCTGCACCTTTACCATAGACCCGGCTGACGCAAAGGATTTCGATGATGCGCTTTCGTTCAGAAAACTTGAAAACGGGAACATAGAGGCCGGAGTCCATATTGCAGACGTCACCTACTATGTAAGGCCAAACGACACTGTAGACAAGGAGGCATTAACAAGGGGCACATCTGTATATCTTGTAGACAGAACTGTAC
>JADINB010000088.1 GCA_017694275.1 Candidatus Egerieousia excrementavium
GCTCTTTTCCAGTTCCAGTTCCGCGTTTTTTACATTAAGTCTGGCATTTCTTATGGAGGTGTTGCTCTTCCATCCGTTGAAAATCGGAATGCTCAGGCCAAATCCAAGCGAAGGATTTCTGTTGTCTTCAAACTGGGAGAAGAAGGCACCTTCACGACTGTCGCTGTAATAGGTTCCATATCCTGCCGAAACGGAGACTGACGGGTATGCCGCTCCCTTTTGAATCTTGTAGTCTGTATTGCTTTTTTCCAGTGCCAACTCCGCCATCCTGATTTGTGGCAACCCGAGAGCCTCTTCGAAAACGGCATCTGCGGTATATGGGGTGAGCAACGGCAGACTTGCATCATCTATGCTGTATTCGGGAACTTCAAACGGAATATCGTGGGGCAGGTTCAACAGCTGCATGAGATTCAGACAACTGCTCTTTACATCGTTCTGTGCGGAAACCAGCTGCACCCTTTCATTTGCAAGCTGGGATTCTATATCCAGCAGAGCACTATATGCCTGATTGCCGGCATTTACCATGGTCTTCGTGCGCTCTGCCTGTGCCGCCACACTTTTGAAACTTTCGTTGGCAACCTTTTCTATTTCAATGGCAAGAAGAAGTTGCAGATAGGCCTGAGTAACCTGGATAGTGACATTGTCCTTAAGGCTTTCTACCTGTTGCTCGGATATTTGCAACTGTATTCTGTTGCTTTCAATGCTTCTCAGGTTGGTAAGTCCGCTGAAGAGCGGCATGGATGCGCTCAGGCTTGCGCTGGTACTCTGGGCGAGGGTTGTCATAATCTGCAGATCCTGTACATTGACAGATTTTCCCCAGTTCATGCTGTGGTTCAAAGAACCGTTTACACTTGGCAGCAGGCTCAGTTTGGATTGCAGAATATTGTTCCTGTCCTGTTCTATGGTAAGTTGCTGCTGTTTTATCTCGATGTTGTTCTCAAGTGCGTAATTTATGCATCTGCCCAAAGACCATTTATCCTGCCCGAAAGAGGCATTTGCTGCAAATAGAGAGAGCAGCAGTACAGACAGTGTCAGAAATCTTCCCATAATCTCCAATATCGGCGCAAATATACTTAAATATTTCCGTTTTGCACTTCTTTTTAAAAAGAGGGAGGGGGCCCTCTTTTCGTCTTTTTCTGCAGAATCAACAGGCGGTTATCTCCAACTGTAGACTCCGTTTCCGCCATACTTCCATAAGAAGGCCTGATGCCCTCTCTTCATGGCCAGGTAGACCATTTTCGAGAGTGCGCCAACGCACTGCGCTACAAATCCTATTATCTTGGCAACGTTTTCATCGCGCTTTCCGCCATATATGGCTGCGCATTCATTTGATCTGAGTTCAACCAGTCTGTTCATCACAACATCCTCCATCCTTTTTCAAATCCGTTTTTCATGTCATCCTTGTAGTCGCGTATAAAATTTACGACCTTCGCGACAATCTTGATAACCTTTACGACGCTATCCCACGAGATTCCTCCTCTCATCTCCATCTCGGTCGGGCTGAGTTCCTGAAGCCTTACCCTGTAAAGACAAATCTTTTCCATAGTCATTTGTTTTAAATTTCGTCTGCAAAGACGGTGTGCAGACCTTCACCTTCGAGTGCGCACTCGCTTTATCTATCATTATTATTTTGTCTATCGCAGCTCCATATCTGTAAAAAGCCTCAAGGTCATGAGTTACTACAATTACGCTTTTACCCTCTTTTTTCAGTCGGTCTATTTGGCCTACAATCAGTTTCTTGTTCTCTTCGTCCACCGCGGTGACAGGTTCGTCGAAAAGGTAGATACCCGAGTCTCTGTATAAGGCCCTTGCCATTGCTATCCTTTGGATTTCTCCTCCCGAAAGTTTTGTTTCCGTCTCGTTTATGGCTGTATGCAAGCCAAACGGCATTGCATTTATCAGCTTGCCTAGCTGCAGCCTTTCGCATATCTGCTCCACTCTTTCCATCTGGCAGCCTCTTCTCTGCGAAGTGATGTTTTTGAGAATGGTGCCGTTTATAAGACGTGACCTTTGGGGCACCATTGTTACAAGTTGCCTCAACTCCTTTATACTGATGTTTCGTATTGCAGTTTTGCCTAGTGTTATCTCTCCACTGTCAAGCGGATGTTCTCCCATGACAAGAGAGAGCAGTGTGCTTTTTCCCGAGCCGCTTTCTCCGGTAATCACGACCATCTCTCCACTTTTGAAAGTGAGGTTTATCCCGTTGAAAATGTTTTCCCTGCCGGGATATGAGAAGACCACGTCCCTGAAGCAGATGTCAAGCGGTTTCCCGGGTGTCATTCCGCAAGCGTGTGTCTCTTTCTGCGTTTCATCCTCTGCATCCAGAATCTCGGTTAGCCTCTCAATGGAAACATCGGCCTCGGCCATAAGATTGTTCATGTTTATCAGGCTGTTGAGCGGAGAGGTGAAAAAACTGCACAGCGTATAGAAAGAGACAAGCTCTCCGGCAGTCATCTGCCCTTCTATGGAGTAAAAGCCACCAATGACGAGAACCGAAGAGAGCAGCGTGCGTGAGAGTGTCTGCGCTGCAGCGTCAAACCCCGTTACGGCCCGTCCGCCATTATGGAAGAGTTCGGCTATTTCAGCATAGTCGCGTTCTATCTTTTCCAGAGCCAGTTCTTCAGTATTGTAGTACTTTATGGTTTCAATTGCATTTATGTCTCCTATGATTTCAGATTCAAATTCAGCCCCTTTTGCCGCCAGTTTCCTGCTGTATTTTTTGTTTATGCGTTTTGATATGTAGAAAAGGAGTATATAAAGCGGTATATAGAGAAGTACAAGCAACGCCATGCGGCTGTCATATACAAACATGAGTGCGATGCAGCATAGAACGGCAAGCGAGTTTACCGCGATACTGACAAGCCCTTCGCACAGCACTTCCCTTATCTTGAACGAGTCTGCAATCCTGGAATTCAGGTCTCCGGCCCGGTACTGGGCAAAAAAGCGCAGCGGCAGTGCAAAGAGTTTTCTCAGATATGCAACGACAAGGCGGCAGTCCATTCTTATTCCGCATCTGAGAGAGAGCATGTTTTTTGAATAGTCCAGCATGAGGATAAGCAGTGTCACCACTGTCATGATAAATGCAACTGCATGCAAAAGCGGCTTGTTACCATCCAAAATGACACGGTCTATGATTTGCTGCAGCAGAATGGAGTAGAATATGCCGCAGGCCATGACGGCAACAGAGCCAAGCAGAAGCAGCAGTACCTCCCTTTTGTGGAAAAACAGAATTTTACAGAAGTCCATCAAACCTTTTCGCCGGCCTCCCTCATTTCTGAAATTGTTTCCCGGCGTTATCAGTATGAGAATGCCTGTCCATTGCTCTTTGAATTCCTCTACCGGAACTTTGCGGAATTCTCCTGCTGCTGGGTCCATGACCTTTACCTTGCCTCCGCCCATTCCGTATACGGTAACGAAATGGAGCATGTTCATCTCTGTCCTGAGATGGACAATTATCGGAATTTTAGCTTCGCGGAAAACAGCCGTCTCTTTGTCTGGAGATTTGTAGGCCTTGGCGTAGAATCCCATCTTCATGGCCCCGTCCATGATGCCTTTTACCGAAATCCCCTCTTCCGTGCAGCCGCAAAGGTATCTTATCTTTATAAGCGGAGAATAGACTCCATACCAGCCGGCTACAGAAGAGAGACATGCGGCTCCGCAGTCGTAACTTTGCAGCTGGCGCACCTTTATAGCTTTTCCTTCCCCTCTTGCCATCTTCAAAACCCTGTTCACTCTTTTTCCCGTGCGGGACTTTCTTAAAAAAGCAGGGACGTTGCCAACTTCACCGCTTGCTTCCCCCTTTCAAGCCAACTGCACGCCAACGCCCCTGCCGGTGTCAACCGTTAAAACTAACCAAATAATAAATCGAGAGGAGTAGAG
>JADINB010000089.1 GCA_017694275.1 Candidatus Egerieousia excrementavium
AAGTAGTTCAGGTCAAACGAAATCATCCTTTCGTCGAATTCCGGCTGCGGAAAACAGATCGAGTAATCCAGCCCCCTGCCTCCCTCAAACTGAATCTTGGGCAAAGCCGAGATAGTCTTTTTCAAAAGGGATATCTCATATTCCGAATAATTTCCAGATTCTCTTCCTTGTGAAATCCTGTTGAAAAGGGTTATGTCCCCCAGGTCTTCCTGCAGGTAGAACTGCATGTCGTCACTGACAGCCAACACTTCGGGGACAGCCAGCCCTTTCGCATGGAAATGTCTGTCTATCTCTATGAAAGCCTTGTTTTCATCTATGGAGGTACCCTTCGCCCCTATCAGTGTCCTGCCTCCGCCGCTTACCCTGAAATACCTGCGGTTGCTCCCGCTCGAGGGTAGTTCATACATATCCGCAACCTTGCTGCCCGTGTATTGTCTGAAAAGTTCTTCTATCTGTTTCATGCTCTGAACAATCCTTTTTGGAGATGCCGTTCGTCCGGCCGTATCTGTCTGCAAAACTACTTAAAATGTGCCAAAAAATGAGAAAAAGGATAAAATATTAGTATCTTTGCTTCCCGACTGCGTTTTATTTTCAACAAACCGTCCTTACGAAATGATTAACATCAGTTATTGCTCAGACAAGTACCAGTATACAATGGGAAAATCTTTCTACCAGGCCGGTATGAAAGACAAGGTTGCAATTTTCAACCTTTTTTTCAGAGATGCCCCTGACAAGAACAACTGGGCGGTAGTCTCGGGAATAAGGGAATCTTTGGAAATGATCAACGGCATAGGCAGCGAGGGGGCTGCTTTTTTTGAGAAGTTCATACCGGGAGACGAATATGCGGAGTTCCGGGAGTATCTTTCAAAAATGCGTTTTACCGGCAATGTCTACGCCATGCGCGAAGGGGAGATTGCCTTTCCCAAACAGCCGATAATCACGATAGAGGCGCCGATAATAGAGGCTCAGGTACTTGAAACTCCTCTGCTCTGCATAATGAACCACCAGATGGCCATAGCCACAAAGGCCAGCCGTGTGACCAGGAGCACCAAAAAACCCGTAAGCGAATTCGGTTCCAGAAGGGCACACGGCCCGTGGGCTGCAACCTACGGAGCAAAGGCTGCAATAATCGGAGGGTGCGCGAACTCATCCAACATACTGACTTCCGCGATTTTTGATGTCCCGTGTTCCGGAACCATGGCGCACAGTTATGTAACCTCGTTCGGCTGTTCACTGGAAGGAGAGTTCAACGCCTTCAGAACATATATCGAGACACATCGCGGAGAACCGCTGATCCTGCTGATAGACACATACGATTCGCTGAACTGCGGACTGAAGAATGCGATAAGGGCATATAACGAGTGCGGTATAGACAATGACTATCCGCAGGGCTTTGGCATAAGACTGGACAGCGGAGACCTCACCTATCTTTCACGCAGATGCCGCGACATTCTCGACAAGGCAGGATTTACGAACTGCAAGATATTTGCCACCAACTCGCTCGATGAATACCTGATTACCGAGCTCGAACGCCAGGGCGCGATGATAGATTCTTACGGAGTAGGCGATGCGATTGCAACAAGCAAGCACAATCCTTGCTTCGGAAATGTATACAAACTGGTACAGATAGACGGGGAGCCTGTGCTGAAAAGGTCTGAAGACAAGTCCAAGCTCATAAATCCCGGATTCCAGATAACATACAGAATAATCCAGAACGGCATGTTCAAGGCAGACATCACCTGCCTGAGGGCAGACAGCATGAGCAGGCGGATAGAGGCCATGGAGGAACTTCATATAAGAAGCGAGTTTGACGAGACCCGCAACAAAACCTTCCAAAAGGGAAGCTACACATGGAAAAAACTCCAGGAACAGGTAATGAAAAACGGAAAGGTAACGACAAAAGATATTCCACTGCCTGAAAAGCAGCAGTATTATCTGTCGAATCTCATGAGTTTCAATGAAACCGAACGCAGGCTCATCAATCCCCATTTCTATAAGGCAGACATATCCGACGACTTGTACGATTTGAAAATGAAGCTGATAAACAACCTTATACGCGAAATCAGAAATTATAACAACTGAAACAACAGATAAAAAAGAGAAATGGTCTACATTGGAGTTGACTTGGGCGGGACAAAAATCACGGCAGCGCTTTTCGATGCAAACGGAGAGATTGCAGAAAGCAAGGTGGCCCTTCTTGACAAAAGAGAGGGGGCCGCAGTAGCAGAACTGATGGTCGAACTCATTTCTGAACTGCTCAAGGAACATAAGATAACAAAGAGAGAAAAGAAATGCATAGGGATATGCGTACCGGGGATAGCATATTCCAAAAAAGGTACCGTATGGTGTCCCAACATCCCGGGCTGGGAAAATTATCCGTTGCATGAGCATATATCGGCAGCCATTCCCAATTCCCTGATATGTATTGAGAGCGACAGAACATGCTACATACTTGGGGAGGTGATAGCCGGCTGTGCCAGAAATTGCGACAATGCTGTCTTTATGGCTGTCGGGACAGGTATAGGGCTGGGAATACTCATAGACGGGGTCGTGCTGCACGGAAACTCCGACATTGTCGGAGCCATCGGCTGGATGGCGCTCAAACCCCCATACGACAGTCTTTACGACAAGTGCGGCTGCTTTGAGACACATGCCTCGGGAGACGGACTTGCGACCCAGGCAAGGAAGTTCCTCTCCCAGATGCCGGAATACAATGGAGAATTACGCGACATAGAATTGGACAAGGTCAGTTCATACCATGTATTCAGAGCCTACGAAAACAAAGACGAGATTGCCGTAAAGGTCATAGACCAGGCCATTGAGATGTGGGGAATGGCCGCAGCCAATGTGGTAAGCCTCTTCAACCCGCAGATACTGGTTTTCGGCGGAGGCGTATTCGGCCCTGCCGCACAGTTTATCGGAAGAATATATGAAGAAGCATGCAAGTGGGCACAGCCCATAAGCATAAGGGAGGTGAAGTTCATGCCCACTGCACTTCCCAAACTCGCAGGTCTGTACGGTGCCGGGGCAATAGCCATAAACATTGCAAAAAAGAGAAAGAAATAACTGTAAAACAAAAACGACATGGATTCAACTTTACAATCGGGAAATCCCAGACTGCAATATATCGCCTCATGTATAGGCATCATATTCTTTGGAGTGGCGTTTCTTACGCTGGGAGCCATTCTTCCGGCAGTGGCGGCCGAATACGGGCTCGATGACCGGATGTCTGCTACCCTTGCGGCAATCCTTCCGATAGGGACACTCGCGGGATCGCTCATATTCGGGCCGGTTGTAGACAGGAAGGGCTACAAACTGGTAATGATTGTCCAGAATCTTATAGGGGCGGCAGGGCTTTTTCTTATTGCCTACGCCTCTTCATTTACGGTTCTCATAATAGGAATACTTGCCCTTGGAGTGAGCGGAGGCCTTATAAACGGCTCAACAAACGCCCTTGCCTCAGACGTTTCCACAGACAGTAACAGAGACCGTAACATCATGTTCCTCGGTCTTTTCTACTGCGTGGGTGCCATTGCGACAACCTACTCCATTCCTGCCCTCTCGGGAATAGTATCGTACAAAAGCATACTTGCCACGATAGCCGCAATAATGGTTGTGGTTTCTGTTTTCTACATGACCATGAAATTCCAGGGGGCCAAGACCGGCGGAGAAGGGGCATCTTCCGGGAAGATAATGAAACTTTTAACCTCGCCTCTGTTTATAATCTTCTGCTTCACTCTCTTTTTCCAGGGTGCGGTAGAGGGCATCACAAACAACAGAATATCGCAATATCTCATAAACATAGAGAACTTTAACGAGATATCCGCAGGCATAGCCTTGAGTTTCGTACTCATAGGCCTTGCAATAGGGCGTCTGTGCGCAGGCTTCATCCTGAAAAAATTCTCAAAGAGAACGATTATTGCCGCAGGAATGATAATCGCGCTTGCCGGAGTGGCCATACTCACATTTGCACAGGACATAAGCACGGCATCAGGCATGAACCCCCAGAGCATAGCCGTTGCGGGCACGCTGCTTATAGGATTCGGCATAACATCTACCGTACCCATAGTGCTGAGCGTACTCGGAGGGTTATACAAAGAGATGTCTGGAACTGCATTCAGCATAGCAATTTCGGCATGCCTTGTAGGAAATTCCCTGCTCAACTATCTGCTCGGTTTTCTTGGCATAGCAAAATTCCCGCTTATGATAGGAGGATGCATGGTCATGATAATAATACTCTTTACTGCAGGTTCCAGAAAGAGTGTGCTCAAATAGACAGAACTGAATCAACAACATATTATACAACTAAAAAAAATTGACATGTTAGCATTAGAATGGTTAAAAAAAGCCCGTGAGGTTCAGGCCAAAATCGAGGCGACACAGTTAGACAACATCAAAAAGGCAGCAGAACTCATGGCAGATTCAATACAGTCTGGCAGATGGGTACACACTTTCGGCTGCGGACACGCAACAATTCCCGTAGAGGAGATGTATCCCCGTATCGGAGGTTTCGTCGGGTTCCACCCCATTGTAGAACTGCCTATGACATTCTTCACCGGCATTACAGGCCAGATGGGCATCCATCAGTTCCTCTATCTTGAAAGAGCGGAAGGATACGGAGACGCCATCATGAAAGCTTATAATTTCGACAAGAGAGACACCATGTGGATTTTCTCCCACACCGGTATAAACGGCGTGAACATCGAGGTTGCGCTCAAGGCAAAAGAGATGGGAATGAAAGTTGTGGTATTCGGCTCTGCAGCAGAGACAAAAGGCAAGAAAAGCCGCCACTCATGCGGGAAGAACCTCTTTGAGATTGCAGATGTCGTAGTAGATTCATGTGCACCGCTCGTAGATGCAAGCGTTCCCTTGAAAAACCATTTCGACAAGGTCGGACCTGTCTCTACACTTGCTTTCGTAACCCTGGTATGGATGACTGTAACGACAGTTGCCGAAATTCTGGCAGACAGAGGTGTCAAACTCTACATCCACCCGTCACACAATGTTCCTGGCGACACGACTGCCCAGGACAGGCTCGACGAATGTCTGAGAGTTTACAAGGAGAGGGTTTCCTGCCTCTGACAAGCATTTGCCGCAATATAAAAGGAAGGACGGTGTGTCATACACACCTTAATGGGGCTGCATCAAAACATTCATTTTGACACAGCCCCTTTTTTCTCTTTTTTTTGTATGTTTGCAGCCAGGAAATTATCTCAATGCGAATTACACTGAAAAAGACATATATTCTGACAATCCTGTTCTGTGCATTTCATACCGCTGCCCAGGCTCAGGAAAAAGTCTCTTTGCCTGAGACAGATACAACAGCCGTAGTACAGACAGACACACTTGCGGCAGCTGTCGATTCTCTCTATGCTCCTGCAGATTCGGTAGACATATTTGCAAAGCCGCAATTAAGCAAGAGAGAGATGAAAAGGGCTGTAAGAGACAGTATCTGGGCATATAAGGACAGTCTGATAAGGGCCACTCCCAGGCTTCTGAACACCTATTTTTTCAAACATGAGGTCACAAACCAGCGCATGTTCGTATGGAATACCGACGGCTATTTCAACAACCCTTCGGTAATAAACCCTGACACGACATACAACGACAATTTTCACGAACTGCCTTACCTGAAGGACGATGCAGGAGCCGTCTATCTTGGCGTTGCAGGCTCGGCCATGCTTCCCTTCAACTATTTCAGGAGAGAAGAAGTGGAAATATTCCCTGTCGCCTCCCTATACGAGCCCTACACCTGCAGCATAACTTCCATGCCGTTCTACAACGTAAAGACACCATATACGGAACTGGGGTACTGGGGTACGCTCTTTGCCAACAAGCAGAAAGAGGAGACCAACATAAAATTCATGCATACGCAGAACTTCACTCCAGCATTCAACTTCAACATATTATACAAAAGATATGGAAGTAACGGCATGCTCGAAAATGAGGAGACAGACAACAGGACTTTCGCACTCACGGCCAACTATCTTGGAGAAAGGTACATTGCACAGGCCGGTTACATATTCAACCGTGTAAAGAGAGAGGAAAACGGCGGTGTGGCAGACCTGGGAATGGTAATGGATACAATCGTGGACATGCGCACCGTTCCGGTAAGGCTTGCAGACGCATCTTCAAAATACAAGAAAAACACCATCTTCCTGACACAGTCATACGGCATCCCCATAAGATTCAGAAAAGGAGACACTACGGCAGTGGGAGAAGGGACAATGGCATATATCGGTCATACGGGAGAGTATTCTGTATACACACGCTCCTACCTTGACGCAATTGCAATGACAGACACCGTGGCAAGGGATTTTTACAACAACAGGTTCTATCTCAACCCGACATCGACGGCAGATTCCATCAGGGTAATGAACCTTGAAAACCGTCTCTTCATAAAACTGCAGCCCTGGGCAAGGGAGGCGATTGTATCGGGAATAGAGGGAGGAGCAGGATACCAGCATCTGTCATATTACAAGTTTTCGCCGGAGATGTATATGAGCGGCAACAAGAATGTAACCGACAACAACCTTTATCTCTATTTCGGGGCAAACGGCTCGCTCAAACAGTATTTCCAGTGGGAAGGGTTTGGAAAATATTACATTGCCGGCTACAACCAGAATGACTTTTCCATTGGAGGAACCATACGGCTCTCATTCTACCCCATAAAACGCGGGATTCACCTGACCGGAAAGATAAACGTTTCGCAACAGCGGCCAAGTTTCTTTTACAACAACTACTACTCGAACCATTACATCTGGAACAACAATTTCAACAAGACTACCAAGACAAGGGTCGAAGGGCGTCTGACCATTCCGGCTTACAAGCTGGAAGCATTTTTCGGCTACTCATTGCTAAACAACAACATCTATCTCGACACGCTCGGCAATGCAGTACAAAACACCGAATCAATGAGCGTCATGACAGCCTGGCTGAGAAAGGACTTCAGACTCTGGAAATTCAATCTTGAAAACAAGATACTTTTCCAGCTCTCCTCAAAGCAGGAGGTCATTCCGCTGCCCAAACTGGCCCTGAATCTCAGATACTACCTTGAATTCAACCTTGTAAAGAACGTACTCGATGCACAGATAGGTGCAGACGCCACATTCAACACAGACTATTACGGACAGGCATACTCTCCCGCCCTCGGCCTCTTCTATAACCAGAGAGAGGAAGAGATTGGCGGAACTCCGTACATAGACCTGTTCATAAACCTGCAGTGGAAACGTGCGGCGATTTTTGTAAAACTTGTAAACATTGCACAGGACTGGCCAGACAGCGATTATTTTTCGGCCAACCGCTATGTGAGGCCTCAGACCGCACTCAAGTTCGGAGTGTACTGGCCATTCTATCTCAGATAGTCTATGGTCAGATTTTTTGAAAGAAAATACCTCAGCTATGCCGCTGCATTTATTGTCTTTTCGCTGATAACGCTGCTGCCGCACAGGGAAAAGGGTAAAATGGAAAAGGCTGTCCCGCTTTTTCTGGCCTCAGATACACTGCTATGCAATGTATTCTTCGCAAACCACATCGGGGAAAAGGGACACGCTCTGGGATATGCGTACGACCTTTTCAAACTGTTCGATTCTCAGCAGCTTACATGTACGGAGATTATTCCCAGGGAAAACTCGTTCGAAAGCTGGGCAGACCTTGTTACCGGCGAAGTAGACTTCATGGTAGTCAATTCAAACACCGATACCGTACCAGACATTTTTCAGGATGAGGTTATCTCAAGTATTCCAATAGATGAGGAAATGGACATTTGCGTAGCCAAGAAAGAGAACTACAAATTCATACAGCTCTTCAACCACTGGTTTACCTCGATAAGACAAAGCAATGAATTCGAGACGCTCTACAGCAGATATCACAGGAACTATTCGCGGACAGCGGATGCCATCTCGCCATACGACCGTCAGATTAAGGAGAGCAGCAGGCTGCTCGGCTGGGACTGGAGACTTCTGGCAGCCCTGATCTACCAGGAATCAAAATTCAAGATTGGAGTAAGTTCCAGCAGGGGGGCGATAGGGCTCATGCAGGTCAAGGAGAGTGTCGCAAAAAGTTATGGAATAGATGACATATACGACCCGGAAGAGAATATAAAGGCCGGAACAATGCATCTGCTCCGCCTGCAGAACATGTACAGGAAAATGGGGGCAGACTCCCTGAATGCGTCCCTGATAGCCATAGCCACATATAATTGCGGAGAAGGCCGGATGGAAGACATCATGAACCTTGCCAAATCGCTTGACAGGAACTATCTTGTATGGGACACACTCGCAACTGTAATCCCCCTGCTGCAAAAGAGGAACTATTACACAGACACCATAGTAAAATTAGGAAAATTCAAGGGAACAGAAACTCTGAAGTACATGGAGCAGATACATGAACGCTACCTGTACTATAAGGAAGAAGAGTAACTTACTTTACAACCAGCGTCTTTGCAGGAGAAATCCGGCTTATCAGATGGCATGGAACCAGCAGAATCACCATAATCGCGGCAAATGCGGCCAGATTGACTACAACCACCGTTTCCCACTCCAGACAAACCGGGACATGATTTACGAAATAGTTTTCTGCATCCAACGGGATAAACTTGAATTTCCATTCCAGGAAACAGAATGCCAGTGCAATGATATTTCCTGCCAGAAAACCTTTTAAAACCGTAAATGAAGCCCTGTACAGGAATATCTTTGCAATATTTGAATTTTTCATTCCGACAGCCTTAAGAAGCCCTATCTGCGAAATGCGCTCGAAAAGTATTATCAGCAATCCTGAAAC
>JADINB010000090.1 GCA_017694275.1 Candidatus Egerieousia excrementavium
TTTGACAAACAGCACACCTGCTGCTGTTGCAATGAAGAATGATGCTGCACCGAGTACGAAGATTCCGATAGATTTGAGTCTGAGGAATTCGTCTGCCTGTGTAGAGCATCCTACAGTAAGACCTATGAGGATTGTTATCACGTCGATTAGCGGTCCTCTTGCGGTCTCTGCCAGACGGCGTGTAACTCCGCTCTCCTTAAGCAGGTTTCCAAAGAAGAGCATACCCAGCAGCGGAAGGCCTGACGGCACGATGAATGCTGTGAGCAGGAAGCCGACGATAGGGAACATGATTTTCTCCCTCTTTGAAACGGCTCTTGGCGACTTCATCCTGATAAGACGCTCCTTGTGGGTGGTGAACAGTCTCATTACGGGAGGCTGGATTACCGGAACCAAAGCCATGTACGAATATGCGGAAACCGCAATCGCGCCCATCAGGTCTGGTGCAAGTCTTGAAGAGAGGAAGATGGCCGTAGGACCGTCTGCACCTCCGATGATACCGATTGCACCTGCCTCTGCCGGCGTGAATCCCAATGCGAGTGCAATTGCATAAGCTCCGAATATTCCGAACTGTGCAGCTGCACCTATCAGCAACAACTTGGGGTTGGAGATAAGTGCCGAAAAGTCTGTCATCGCACCTATTCCGAGGAAAATGAGCGGCGGATACCAGCCCTTGACAACACCCTGGTAAAGGATGTTGAGAACCGAACCCTCTTCATATATTCCTACGCTCAATCCCGGGAAAAGGGGAATATTACCTACAATTATACCGAAGCCGATAGGAACAAGCAGCAGTGGCTCCCATTCCTTCTTTATTGCAATGTAGATGAATATCAGACCGATGATAATCATCGCGATATGCCCTATCGTTGCGTTGGCAAATCCGGTATATTGCAAAAACTGGTTCAGATTTTCCCCGATGAGGGAGAAAAAGTTATGACTTGCTTCTAATATCATAATTATCCGATTATAACAAGAGGAGCACCTTCAAGTACCGAATCCCCTTTATTTACCTTAATACTTGTTACCTGTCCGTCTGCGGTGGCTTCGATTACATTCTCCATCTTCATGGCTTCAAGAACGAGCAGTTTCTGCCCTTTCTTGACCGTATCGCCCTCTTTGCAGCTTATTTCGAGTATGATTCCGGGAAGCGGTGAGGTAACTGTCGCTCCGGATCCGCCTGTCGCAGGTTTTGTCACCTTCACTTCAGGAACTCCGGCGGGAGTGGCCTTTGGCGATGCTGGCTTTGATACGACCACAGGTCTCTTTGTTATGGGTTTCTCGAACTCAACCTTGAAGGGAGTTCCGTTGACTTCAACCTCTGCAACAGTATCGTCTACGTCTTTAACGGTCACGGCATAATCGTTTCCGTTTATCTTTAACTTATATTCTTTCATAAATTTACTTATTTGTTTCGTCTAACTTGCGGAGTCTCCCTCAAAGTGTAAATCTTAGAGCTCCATGGTGAGTATGATTTTGATTCTTTGTGGATTGTAAGTATAGTATTTTCGAAATCGTGGATTTCGTTATCTTCCTTGTAAAGATGGAACGCCATTGCGATTGCGGCAAACACTTCGGCTGACGTGGACTCCTTGCCCTTGACGGATGCAACGCTTGCCACGTCTCCCTTTGATGCCGCCTCTTTAAGATGGCTCTTGATAACGGCCCTGTTTCCAATTTTCTTGAATACTACATACAAAAGTATAAGCGCAATGAAGACGACCGACATGGCAACGATTGCCATGATCACTCCGTAAGGGTCTGTCTTGCCCATTTTAGTGCTTTTTGAGTCTCCGTCCAGAGTCAGGTTGTTGGTGCTGGGTGTAACCTTGTCGAGAATCGCCCATCCGTGGTCTTCTCCTGCAGCCCTCTCTTTCTGGGCTACCCTTATGGATCTCTGGAGAAAATGGGTGGGTTCGCTCGAACCTTCACCGTCTACGACCCTGCCGTATGATTTGTTTGCAGGTATGCCCTCTTCCGGAAGAGTGATCTCATCTATTATGGTCCTTCCGTTGTTGCTGACAAATATCACCTGCCTTGCATTGGGAATGTCAAAACTTATGTGGAATGTCCCTCTGTCTGGAAGGTTGTCTGCATAGAAGAGTACATGCTGGCGAGGCGGAATCTTTGTGAGCGCATCGCCCTTGGGTATCATATACTTCGTAAGGTTGTCAGGGTCATCGGTAAGGTAGCAGCCCCCGATGTCAACAGTTCCGTACGATGTATTGAAGAGCTCTATCCATCCGTTCCGGCAGCCGTAATCGTCTATATAGCCGTCGGTATTTACAGACTGCACTTCATTTATACGTATGGCGGCCATGTTCTGTCCGCTCATTGTATATGACATGGTCAGAGCCCCGAATAGCAAAAATATCCTTATGTGATTTTTCATTCGTTTCTGTTTTTGATTTAAAGAGGTAGATTGTCGTGCTTCTTGGCAGGATTTGTCAACTTCTTTGTTGCCAGCTGCTGCAGGGCACGGATTATGCGGAATCTGGTGTTTCTGGGCTCGATTACGTCATCTATGTAGCCGTATTTTGCCGCATTGTAAGGATTTGCGAACGCATCCCTGTATTCCTTCTCCTTTTCTGCAGCAAAGGCTGCGGGATCCTCTGCCTCTTTCATCTCCTTGCCATAAAGAATTCCGATAGCTCCCGAAGGACCCATGACGGCAATCTCGGCGGTAGGCCATGCATAGTTTATGTCGCCTCTCAGGTGCTTTGAACTCATGACGCAATATGCGCCGCCGTAAGCCTTTCTGAGAACGACCGTAACTTTGGGAACGGTTGCCTCTCCGTATGCATAAAGCAGTTTGGCTCCATGCAGGATGACTCCGCCGTACTCCTGCTGCGAGCCGGGAAGGAATCCCGGTACGTCTACTAGGGTCACGATAGGAATGTTGAATGCATCGCAGAAACGTACGAACCTTGCGCCCTTCCTTGAAGAGTTTATGTCAAGAACACCGGCAAGCACCTTCGGCTGGTTTGCGACGATACCTACGGACTGTCCGTTGAATCTTGCGAATCCTACGACAATGTTCTTTGCATAGTCTGCATGCACTTCGAGGAATTTGCCGTCGTCTACGATTCCGCCGATAACTTCATATATGTCGTAAGGTTTGTTGGGATTGTCAGGTATTATTTCGTTGAGAGAGTCTTCCAGCCTGTCTATAGGGTCACTGGTCTCGACTGTCGGAGTCTCTTCCATGTTGTTCTGGGGCAGATAGCTGAGCAGTTCCTTTATAAGATTCAGTCCCTCCTCTTCGGTATCAACTGTAAAGTGGGCGACACCGCTCTTTGACGAGTGGACGCTTGCACCTCCAAGATTCTCCTGTGTGATGTCCTCTCCAGTTACTGACTTGACAACCGTAGGGCCCGTCAGGAACATGTAGCTTGTTCCCTTTGCCATTATGTTGAAGTCTGTCAATGCCGGCGAATAGACAGCTCCGCCTGCGCAGGGGCCGAAGATTGCCGAAATCTGCGGAATGACTCCGGATGCAAGGATGTTTCTCTGGAAAATTTCAGTATATCCGGCAAGTGCGTTGATGCCCTCCTGAATACGTGCCCCGCCTGAGTCGTTGATACCTATCACGGGAGCGCCCATTTTCATTGCCTGGTCCATTACCTTGCAGATTTTCAAGGCAAGACTTTCTGAAAGCGAACCTCCGAAAATCGTGAAGTCCTGTGCGAAGACATATACGAGCCTTCCGTTTATCGTACCGTAACCTGTTACCACACCGTCGCCGAGGAATGTGTTCTTTTCCATTCCGAAATTGGTGCAGCGGTGTGTTACGAACATGTCGTACTCTTCGAAACTGCCTTCGTCGAGCAGCATGTTGATTCTTTCACGTGCCGTGTATTTTCCTTTTGCATGCTGTGAGTCTATTCTTTTCAGACCTCCACCCATGCGCGCCTTTTCGCGAAGGGCGATAAGCGCTTTCACTTGTTCGAGTTGCTGACTCATTACTGGATGATTTTATTTATGTTTCTGATTATTTTACTTCTTTGAAGGATCCTCACAGATTTCTGTAAGTACGCCGTGTGTGGATTTGGGGTGAAGGAATGCTATGTTCAACCCCTCGGCACCTTTTCTGGGGGCCTTGTCTATAAGTTGTACGCCTTTTCCGGACAACTCGTCCAATGCGGCCTGAACTCCGGTTGTCGCAAATGCCACGTGGTGTACGCCCTCGCCTCTCTTTTCAATGAATTTTGCAATCGTTCCCTCAGGGTCTGTGCTCTCAAGCAGTTCGATTTTTGTCTGTCCTACCTTGAAAAAGGCTGTTTTTACCTTCTGGTCCTTTACTTCCTCGATAGAGTAGCATTTGAGACCCAATTTTTCTTCATAATAGGGGATGGCTGTCTCCAATGACTTGACTGCAATGCCAAGATGTTCTATGTGAGTGATTTCCATAATGATAGTGTGTATTAAAAATTAATGTTCAAAATTAATCTGAAGCAATCTAACTCACAAAGTTAATAAATATTATACCTTTGCAATACTTTTTGCACGAAAAAAAAATATCAATTTTATATGTCCGTAAAATGAGGTTGAGATTCGGAAATTATTATCTGCTTGTCATTTGGCGAATTGTCCTTGCATATCTGGCATACACGCTCTGCCGGCTTCTGTTCATTGTCTTCAACCATTCGTTGCTCGAGCCTATGACCGGAGGGCAGTTTTTCAGAATCCTCTCCGGAGGATTGATGTTCGACACATCGGCAATAATGTATACCAATATATTGTATCTGTTCCTCTCCTTTCTGCCGCTTCCGCTGATAAGGCGTGAGTCTGTACAGAAATGTCTGAAGGGGCTCTATGTCACGGTCAATTTTCTTGCAACGGCAATAAACCTGGCAGATACGGTCTATTTCAGGTTTACCCTGCGCAGGACAAGTTCCACCTTTTTTACGGAATTTGCGGGCGACGTGAAGTTTTTCAGAATTCTCGCTGAAAGCGTGACGCTCTACTGGTACATATTCC
Source organism: Candidatus Egerieousia excrementavium (assembly GCA_017694275.1). GTDB lineage: Bacteria > Bacteroidota > Bacteroidia > Bacteroidales > UBA932 > Egerieousia > Egerieousia excrementavium. The sequence goes on from JADINB010000090.1 coordinate 4,978, forward strand.
TTGCCGGCATTCTCTTCCTGCTGTTGTTCATCTACTTTTCCGGCAGCGTGAAACATTTGTGCAAAAACGGCTTTTCCGCCAGAAATTTCTACTTGCTGCAATGTGTCGCCCTTGCAGTTACAGTTCCGCTGTTCATAATCGGTGTACGCGGTGGAACAAGCGGTGCCATGAGGCCCATAACAATAGGCAATGCCGGTGATTATACGGATAGGGCGATACACACTGCCGCAGTCCTGAATACGCCGTTTTCCCTGATAAGGACCCTTGGCAAGGCGGAGTATGTTTACAGGCATGACTTTGCCTCTTATGAGCAGATGGAGCCGGTCTTTACACCTATGCGGAATATGAATGGCGAGTCTCCTGTGAACAGAAACCATGTCATTGAGTTCGATTCCACCGCAAAAGGCAAAAACATAGTGATCCTGATGCTCGAAAGCTTTGGAGCGGAAAACATGAGTTTCATGAACAGGAATCTCGACAAATGCTATACTCCGTTTTTGGATTCGCTTCGCAAGGAGGGGCTTTTCTGCACGAATGCATTTGCAAACGGCCGCAAGTCTGTAGATGCAATTCCTTCAATATATGCTTCTATACCGAGCCTTATAAGTTCCTACGCCGTAACACCCTATTCTACGGACTATACGTTCGGGCTGCCCAAAATCCTGGATTCTCTTGGCTATTACACGGCCTTTTTCCATGGGGCTCCCAATACAAGCATGGGAATAAGGGCAATAGCCAGACTGTGCGGAATAGAGCATTACTATGGAAAGGACGAATTCAATGACAATTCCAAATTCGACGGTTCATGGGGCATTTGGGACGAATATTTCCTGCCCTATGTGGCTGATATGCTCGATACCCTGCCTCAACCCTTCATGGCCGGAATCTTTACACTTTCATCACACCATCCGTTCAAGATTCCCGCAGAGTGGGAAGACAGGCTTCCCGAAGGAGAGGTCCCTCTGCAGAAGACAATCGCCTATGCAGATGCCGCAGTAAAGGCCTTTTTTGAGAAGATAAGGAATTCTGATTGGTTCGGCAATACAGTTTTCGTAATCACTCCGGACCATTCAACCCTGTGGGGAATATATCCCGAATATACTACCACAATAGGAAATACCAGGATTCCGATAATCTACTATGCTCCCGGATTCATCGCTCCAGGAGAATATCATCAGACTACCCAGCAGCTCGATATTATGCCGACCCTGCTCGGGATGATAGGTTACGACAAACCCTATTTTGCTTTCGGACGCGACTTGAATTGCGATACGGTCAGGCCGCCATTTGCAGTAAACTATACCGAAGGGCAGTTCCAGCTTGTCTACAACGACACTCTTCTTTTTAGGAATGATTCAGAACTTACCGCCGTTTACAGGCTGCCGGATGATGCCTTGCTTGAAAACAATCTCCTTGAAGCTCCATTTGCCGACTCCTTGAGGCAAAGCCCCTCTTTGCAGAGACAGGACGAGTTTTTCAAGGCTTTTGTGCAGCAATATGTAAACAGACTGATAGATAACAGGCTCTCCTGCGACGAAGCGTTATAGAGGCGGTTGCATATATGAAAAACGGCACCCGTAAAGGTGCCGCCATCCAATATCAATTGTCTTGCAAGGTAATTTTCTGTTAATCTTCAGAAGTATCCATCAGGTGATATACGTTCTGGACATCCTCGTCGTTTTCCAGCCTCTCTATGAGCTTGTCCAGTTCTGCACGTTCCTCTTTTGCAACTTTCTTGGGCTCCGTTGTGGGGATTCTCTCGAACTGTCCGGAAACAAGTTCGTATCCATGCTCTTCTATATACTTCTGTATTGAGCCGAATGATTCGAATGAACCGTAAATCACCACTATGGATTCATCTTCATCATCTTTGAACACCTCTTCCGCCCCGTAGTCTATAAGTTCCAGTTCCAACTCTTCCAGATCTATGTTGCCGGGTCTCATCTTGAATACACATTTGCGCTCGAACATGAAGTCCACGCTGCCCGATGTGCCAAGCGACCCGCCGAACTTGTTGAAGTAACTTCTTATGTTGGCTACGGTTCTGGTGGGATTGTCGGTGGCTGTTTCAATAAGGAATGCTATGCCGTGAGGGCCGTATCCTTCGTATACCATCTCCTTGTAATCGGCAGTATCCTTTTCCGTAGCGCGCTTGATTGCCCTTTCTATATTGTCCTTGGGCATGTTCTCGCTCTTTGCCGTCTGGATAAGGGTGCGCAGATGAGGATTGCCTGCCGGATCCGGGCCTCCTGTCTTTGCTGCTATTGTTATCTCCTTGCCTAGTCTTGTGAAAACGCGGGCCATGTTGCCCCAGCGTTTGAATTTTCTCTCTTTTCTGAATTCAAAGGCTCTTCCCATAAATCCTACAAACTTTTGATGCGGGTTATATATTTGTCAATTTCGTAGCCCTCTGCGCTTTGGGGATATTTGAGCTTTATCTCCTCATACATCTTCAGGGCCTGTTCGTTCTGTCCGAGTTCTTCATAAACAAGACCGGCCTTCATAAGGTATGATGCGGCCAGAATGTTGTCTGCCACTTTTGCAGCCTGTATGAAACGGCTCACTGCGCTGTTGTAATCGTTAAGCCCCACATAGGCATCTCCGATACATGCTGTCGCACGGGCAGAGATTATCGGGTCTTCTCCTTTGTATTTCTCAAGGTAACTTATAGCTCCATTGTAGTTCCCAAGCTGCAGTTCGCAAACTCCAGCATAGAAATATACGGCCTCTCCTGCCTTGTTGCCATATTCCTGAATCAGTTGTGCAAATCCCAGGGAGTTGCCGTCTCCGTTAAGAGCCATCTCAAATTCGTTTGCCCTGAAATAACGCTCTGCAACGTATGCCTGGTTTACAGCCTCGTTCTGCTTTGGAACAGTTACAAACTGCTTGTAGAGCAGGACTGCCGCGAAAATCACGACTAAGACTCCTATGGTGTATATTATAGCCTTTTTATACTTTGTGAAAAACTGCTCGGTTTCAACGAGTGCCTCCCCGACATTTATTTCGGGTTCTTTGGTTTTAGTCTTGTTAGCCATTGTCATATCTTTTTTTGCGGTTGCAAATTTACAATATTTTAGATAATCGCAAATATATTTTCCCATTTAATTGGGAAATCCGCTAACTTTGGAGAATTATTCCAAAAAGTATATGTTTTTAAGGAGAATTCTGATATCGAACTTTAAGAATATAAGGGAGGCCGACATTGTCTTTTCACCGAAAATCAACGCCATTACCGGCAATAACGGAGAGGGCAAGACCAATTTGCTTGATGCCGTCTATTACCTTTCGATGTGCAAGAGCTATTTCAATACATCCGATACCTACACCTGTACTTTCGGTAGCGACGGATTTGCCCTGAACGGAACCTATCTCAACGAAGATTCCACGGAAGAGACAATAGGCGTGGCCCTCAAACAGGGAGGGGCCAAGACAGTAAGGCGCAACGGCAAGCAATACCAGAGAATGTCTGACCATATAGGAGTGATACCGATAGTGATGGTTTCGCCTTCAGACACCATGCTTGTAAACGGGGCCGGCGAGGAGCGCAGGCGTTTTGCCAATGCCCTGCTTTCGCAGGTCGACAGAGAGTATCTCCGCAGAATCCAGCGTTACAACCAGTTTCTTGCACAACGCAACAGACTGCTCAAAAGTGATGCGGTCTCAGGAGAACTGCTGGAAACCATCTCTGAACGCATGAGCCCGGATGCAGCCTACATATACAGGCGGCGCAAGGAGCTTTGCAGGCAGTTGCAGGAGCTTATGGTTTCTGTTTATGACAAGGTGAGCGGCGGAAAGGATACCGTATCGCTGAAGTATGTGTCGGATTTGGAAAGGCGCATGGAAGAGGGAGAGGGCGACGGAGCGCTCCTTTCGCTTTTTGAGGAAAATGCCGGAAAAGATGCCGTTTTGAAATATACCTCGGCCGGAGTGCAGCGCGACGACATAGAGTTTTTCATAAACGGCCATCATGTCAGAAGATGCGCATCGCAGGGAGAGCAGAAAAGTTTCCTGATTTCTCTCAAGCTCGCGCAATTTTCGCTTGTCAGGCGCATCCATGGCATGGCACCCATCCTTCTGCTTGATGATCTTTTTGACAAACTGGATATGAATAGAGTACAGTTGCTTATGAGGCTTGTTGCGGGTGACGGTTTCGGCCAGATTTTCATTACCGACAGCAATAAGGTAAGGGTAGGGCAGATAGCCGGGGCTGTCTCCAGCGAAGTGAGTTTTTTCAAGGTTTCCAACGGAGAGATATATGAAAAGGAGTGATACTGTCCACATAGGAAACCTCATAGCGGAATATGTCAGGGAGCAGGGCCTTGCCGAGGGGCTGCTTGCCGTAAATGTCTATAGGGCTCTATATGCCGCAGTAGGTGCGGACTGTGCAAAACTGCTTTCAGACAAGTCATATAGAAACAAGTGCCTTTGCTGTACGGTGAAGTCTTCTGTTGTCAGGAGCATTCTCTACGGCAGAAGGGCCGAGATAATAAGAACCGTAAACGAGACAATCGGATGGAATGCGGTGGAAAAACTGATTTTGAGATAAGATGCTGAATTTTGTAATAGACAAGGACATACCATTTATAAAAGGAGTTTTTGAACCCTATGCCCGGGTAGTGTACCTCAAAGGCGCGGAGATAGACAATTCTTGCCTCAGACATGCCGATGCCCTGATTGTGAGAACCAGAACCAGATGCGACGCGGCTTTGCTTTCCGATACTCGTGTAAGGTTTATAGCCTCTGCAACAATCGGTACAGACCATGTTGACCTGCAATACTGCAACAGCCACGGAATCCATTTTGAAAACGCCGCCGGGTGTAACTCCTCGGCAGTGATGCAGTATGTATATACGGCGCTTTTTGCCCTTGTCCATAAAGATTCACGGATTCTGGATGACAGTGCAAGACAGGGGAAGAGACCTGTGATAGGCGTGATAGGAGTAGGGAATGTGGGTTCTAAGGTTGCGGCCCTCGGGGAATATCTCGGATTCGACGTGCTGAGAAACGACCCTCCCAGGGAGGCGCTGCAGGAGCGTGCGCTTGCAGAGGGCAGGCTTTCCGCCAATGAGGCGACAAGTTATTGCCGGCTCGGCTTTCTGCTCCGGAATTCAGACATAGTCACCATGCATGTTCCGTTGCTCGATACGACACGTGGAATGGCCGGCAGCACCTTTTTTTCCAGTATGAAACCAGGAGCGGTGTTTGTCAATACTTCCCGCGGCGAGGCGGTAGACGAGACTGCGCTGCTTGCATCCCGCCGGAAACTTTCCGGACTAATAATCGATGTGTGGAATAACGAACCGGCAATAAATACCGCCCTTCTCGACGCTGCGGATATCGCTACTCCGCACATTGCCGGATATTCCGTTGAAGGGAAGGCAAACGGTACCCTGATGGTTGTCCGTGCGGCTGCCCGTTATTTCGGGATAGGCGAACTTGAAAATTACGAGATTCCGAAAGAGATGTATGACAAGTCGCTTACCCCGGTACTTGATTTGAAAGGAAAAGGTGCAGGGCAGATTTTTAAGGAACTGTATGAAATTTTTCCTATCTTTAACCTCGATAACCTTTTGAGAGATAACGTTTCGGATTTCGAACATATTAGAAGTAACTATAAATTGAGGAGGGAATTCCATGTTTACCAGCAACGATGAAAAACTTATGGCAGACCGGGGCATAACCAGGAGCACGGTTGACAGGCAGCTTCAGAATTACAAGAGCGGTTTTCCTTTTTTGAAAATCGCAGATGCGGCTACAATAGAAAACGGCGGTATAATAGCGCTTGATGAGAGCCAGGCAGACAGTTTCGTAAAGATTGCCGATGAGTATGACGGCAGCGTATGCAAGTTTGTGCCGGCTTCAGGTGCCGCTTCTAGAATGTTCAAGGATCTTTTTGCAGCGCTTTCAAATCTCAAGGAGGGAAAATCTCTGGAGCAGACTCCGCTGGCAGAAAAATTCGTGGAGAATATCTGCAAATTTCCATTTTTTGATGCAAGACACCTGCTTGAGTTCACACTGTCAGACAAAGCCTTGAATTACGGTTCAATGCCAAAAGGCCTTGTCGAGTTCCATTCATATCCAGACGGCAACAGGACTCCGCTTGAGGAACATCTTGTTGAGGGTGCGCTTTATGCCAAAGACAAAAACGGCGTTGTAAAGATGGTATTTACTGTTTCCAAGGAACATCGCAGCGGTTTCGAACAGCTGTTTGAGAGCGTAAAGGAGAAATACCAGAAACGGTTTGGCTGTAAATATGACGTGGAATTCACATTGCAGTCGCCATCGACAGACATGATTGCCGTAGACGGGCAGAACAATCCGTTCAGGACAGAAACAGGCGAACTGCTTTTCAGGCCTGCAGGCCATGGCGCGCTGCTGCAGAACATAAATGAGATAAAATCTGATGTCATAGTTGTCAAGAATATAGACAACGTGGTAAAGGAGAAGTTCGTTGCCCCGACAGTATATTGGAAAAAGGTGCTTATAGGCGCAGCAGTTGCCTTGAGCGGAAAATGCAGGGAATATCTTTCCCAGATAGCGGACAAGAGTGAAGTCCCCGCAGCACGGCTCGAAGAACTGAAAGAGTTCTTGCACCGCAATTTTTCCGTGGATCTCTCGCAGGTGCCGGAAGATGAGTTGCTCTCGGTCATCAAGAGTAAACTCGACAGGCCGGTCAGAGTCTGCGGCATGGTCAGGAACGAGGGGGAGCCGGGAGGAGGCCCGTATATAATAAGGGAGAGCGACGGTACAACCTCACTGCAGATTCTGGAAAGCGCACAGATAGACAAGGCAGACCCGGCAGCCATGGCTGCACTTGAGGGTGCCACCCATTTCAATCCTGTAGATCTTGTCTGCACCGTTTACGATTACAAAGGCGACAAGTTCGATCTTGCTGCATATTCAGACCCTTCTACAGGCTTTATTTCGGAAAAGAGTTATCAGGGCAGAAAACTGAAGGCACAGGAGTTGCCAGGTTTATGGAACGGCGCAATGAGCAACTGGAATACCCAGTTCATAGAGGTGCCGCTTATTACCTTTAATCCGGTCAAGACCGTTGTAGACCTTCTGCGCGAGACGCATCAGGGGTAGGCGCTGCGCGATTGTAAATGAAATAATAAATGCGAGAGGCTGTGTCTGTACAAAACGCAGCCTCTCGTATATAATGGTATGCCTTGCGGCATCTGAAGTTACCATCCCAAAACGTACGCAAAGATAAGCGGAGCCACAATGGTGGCATCGCTCTCGACTATGAATCTGGGTGTCTTGGCATCAAGCTTGCCCCACGTGATCTTTTCGTTCGGAACAGCTCCGGAATATGAGCCGTATGAAGTCGTGGAGTCTGAAATCTGGCAGAAATATTTCCAGAGAGGAACATCTTTCCATTCCAGATCCTGGGCCATCATGGGCACTACGCAAATGGGGAAATCACCTGCCGTGCCGCCGCCTATCTGGAAGAAACCTACTCCCTTGCCGCCGGAATTTGCCCTGTACCACTCTGTAAGGAATATCATGGTTTCGATTCCGTTCTTTACTGTATGGGGGTTGAGCTCACCCTTGATTACATGTGCAGTGAATATGTTGGCCGTGGTGCAGTCTTCCCATGCAGGCACTACGATAGGAATATTCTTCTCGCATGCTGCAAGCACCCAGCTGTCTTTTGGGTCAATCTCATAATATTGCTCCAGGACTCCTGAGCGGAGCATCTTGTACATGAATTCCCAGGGAAAATACCTTTCACCCTTTGATTCGGCATCTTTCCATACCTCCAAAAGGTGTTTCTCCAATCTTCTGAAAGCCTCTTCCTCAGGAATGCAGGTATCTGTAACACGGTTCATATGGTTGTTAAGTAACTCCTCTTCCTGCTCCGGGGTCAAATCTCTGTAGTTGGGAACTCTTTTGTAATGAGAGTGTGCAACCAGATTCATTATGTCCTCTTCGAGATTGTTGGCAGAGCATGAAACAATATGAATCTTATCCTGGCGAATCATCTCAGCCAGCGATATGCCGAGCTCTGCGGTGCTCATTGCTCCCGCCATGGCGAGCATCATTTTTCCACCATCTTTCACCTGCTCCTCGTAAGCCTTTGCAGCATCAACCAATGTTGCAGAGTTAAAATGGCGATAATGGTGAGTAATAAATTGAGAAATAGGTCCTTTACTCATATTATTCTTTCTTGTGTTAATTTGTCCGCAAAATAAATAAAAAAAAGTTTAAATTTGTTCCTTATTTAAAATTAATTTAAAACCACTTCACATTTCTACCGATGATAACACAAGAGGCCATAAAGGCATTTGAGACAATCCATACTCCGTTTTACTATTACGATATGGATCTTCTGAACAAAACGCTTCAGATATATACTTCATTGACAAACAAATATGGGTATTCTGCGCACTATGCGCTAAAGGCCAATGCAAATCCGAAAATATTGTCGGCCATACAGAAGGCAGGTCTGGGGGCAGACTGCGTAAGCGGGAACGAGGTGGCGCTGGCTGTCAAGTCTGGTTTCCCCGCAGAGAAAATTGTCTATGCAGGCGTGGGAAAATCAGACATGGAGATAAAGACCGCCCTTAAGGCAGGTATCTTCAGTTTCAATTGCGAATCTGTACCTGAAATCAAGATTATTAACGACCTGGCGGCTTCCATGGGCAAGGTCGCCCATATCGCGCTGCGCATCAACCCCGACATTGACGCCCATACCCACAAGTATATAAGTACAGGAAGAAAGGAAGACAAGTTCGGTATCAGCCCCTGGATGTTTGAGGGTGTTGCCGGGCTTTTCGAGTCTTGCAACAACATAAAGCTTATGGGGCTTCATTTTCATGTAGGCTCGCAGATATTGGACATGAGCGTGTTCGAGTTGCTGTGCAGGCGGATTGAGGAGTTGCAGGGCTGGTTTGTGGAACATGGATATCCCATTGCGAACATCAATATGGGAGGCGGGCTCGGCGTTGATTACATCAATCCGGGAGAGCATCCCATCGCAGATTTCGAGAGTTATTTTGGCGTGATAAACAAAAATCTCAAGGTAAGGCCGGGACAGACGGTGCATTTTGAGCCGGGAAGGGCTATCGTGGCACAGTGCGGACATCTTGTTTCAAGAGTGCTGTATGTGAAGATCGGACAGAGAAAGAAGTTCGTGATACTGGATGCCGGAATGAACGATCTTATACGTCCGGCTCTCTATCAGGCCCATCACGACATAGAGAACCTTACTTCGCAGAAGAGAAAGATGAGATATGATGTCGTAGGGCCGGTTTGCGAGTCAAGCGACAAGTTTGCAAGCAACGTAATGCTGCCGCAGACAAAGAGAGGTGACCTTGTAGCCATACATACGGCAGGCGCATACGGGCAGGTAATGGCAATGAGGTATAACCAGAGAGACATAGCCAAGGCTTACTATTCCGACGAACTGTAATGCAAGAAACGGCGCCCGAGAAAAAATATGTTGGGGAACTGTTCCAGCTATTTGTAGAACGTGGAATGGAGCTGACGATGGAGCAGGTGGCCGAAAGGCTGCATGTGACAAAGAAGACGCTTTACAACCATTTTGAATCAAAACGGGCAATGGCAGATTCGGTCATCAGCCATTTTGTTGCTGGCCTTGAAAGGAAAATCGCAGTAAGTTTCAGGCCTGATGATGACGCAATCATGCGTCTCTTGAAGGCCGGCAGGATTGTCCCGCGGGAGATTGCGCGTCTGAAGTTCGCTTTTCTCAATGGAATTCTCGGGCACTACAAGGAGTTTTTCACCTTCTCAGACCCGTCGTGGTTCTATTACAGGATGGTAAGAGACAACCTGCTGCTCGGGATGAAAAACGGACTTTACAGAAAGGATGCCGACATGGGTGCCTTGCTGCTCTCTCACACCGCAGTGCTGGATTATATGTATGACCGCGACAATATTGCACGATATTATAACCATACGAGAAGATATTTTGCGGAATTCGTGAAGGTATATCTCTTTTCGGTGGTAAATGATGACAACAGAAAATTATTGAGTTCATATTTAGAAAAGGTTTGACAGTATGTTTGAAAATTTGATTGACAGGTTAGACAGGTCTTTCAAGCTTTTGAAAGGCGAGGGGAAGATAACGGAAATTAATGTGGCCGAAACGCTTAAGGATATAAGAAAGGCTCTGATAGACGCCGATGTAAGTTATAAGGTGGCCAAAAAGTTCTGCGATGACGTAAAACAGATTGCATTGGGGCAAAACGTGCTCAAGTCTGTAAAGCCTTCGCAGATGATGGTAAAGATCGTACATGACGAACTTACACGGCTCATGGGAAGTGAAGCTTCGGAGGCTAACCTCAAGGGACATCCTGCAACGGTGTTGGTGGCCGGTCTTCAAGGTTCGGGTAAAACCACTTTTTCAGGCAAGCTGGCATTGAACTGCAAGTCGAAACGGGGTATGAAGGTAATGCTTGTCGCGTGCGACGTATACCGCCCTGCCGCAATAGAGCAGTTGAAGGTGCTTGGAGAACAGATAGGTGTGACCGTCTTCTCGAAAGAGGGTTCCATGGATCCGGTCGGGATTGCAAAAGAGGCCGTAGAGACGGCAAAGAGAGAAAATTACTCTTTGGTGATTGTGGATACGGCTGGCCGTCTGGCAATAGACGAGCAGATGATGGATGAAATCTCGGCGCTCAAGAAAGCTCTGGAACCTTCCGAGACATTGTTTGTAGTGGACTCCATGACAGGTCAGGATGCTGTAGAGACGGCAAAGGCATTCAACGAAAGGATAGACTACGACGGAGTGGTGCTTACCAAACTCGACGGTGATACCCGCGGTGGAGCGGCGCTTTCCATCATGGCGGTAGTGAACAAACCCATAAAGTTCATAAGCACCGGCGAGAAGATGGAGGCGCTGGATGTCTTCCACCCCAAACGTATTGCCGACAGAATTCTGGGTATGGGCGACATTGTCTCGCTGGTTGAGAAGGCCCAGGAGCAGTTCGATGAAGAAGAGGCCAAGAAGTTGCAGAAGAAACTGATAAAAAATCAGTTTACCCTGTGGGATTTCTACAACCAGATACAGCAGATAAAGAAGATGGGAAATATCAAGGATCTTGCATCCATGCTTCCTGGAGTGGGCAAGGCACTGCGTGATGTTGACATAGACAATTCGGCCTTCAAAGGGGTGGAGGCCATAATCCTTGCCATGACTCCGGAAGAGAGGGAAAATCCGGTTATTCTCAACGGCAGCCGCCGCAGAAGGATTGCGCTTGGAAGCGGGACTTCAGTGGCAGAGGTCAACAGGCTGCTCAAACAGTTTGAGGATACCAGAAAAATCATGAAGAACATGGCAGGCGGCGGTGCGAAAAACGCGATGAAGGCCATGAATATGATGCGCAAAAGGAGGTAGATATGGCAAATGTTATTGACGGAAAGGCTATCGCCGAAAAGATTAAGGGTGAAATTGCGGAAGAGGTTGCCAGGATGGTGAAAGAGGGGATGCGTGCTCCCCATCTGGCCGCAATACTTGTAGGTAACGACGGTGCCAGCATGACCTATGTGGGCCATAAGGAAAAGGCGTGCGAGAGGGTGGGGTTGAAATCTACGGTCTACAGGCTGGAGCGCAATACGTCGCAGCAGCAGTTGCTCTCTCTTATAAGAGAGATAAATGATGATGACAACATAGACGGCCTGATAGTCCAGCTTCCGCTTCCGGAAGGGCTGGACGAGCAGTTGGTGATAAATACCATCTCTGCAGACAAGGACGTAGACGGTTTCCATCCCTTCAACACCGGAAAGATGATGCTCGGGCTGCCCTCTTTTCTGCCGGCTACACCGTACGGTATAATGACTTTGCTCAAGGAGAGCAAGATAGAGACCAGGGGCAAGCATTGTGTCATTATAGGCAGAAGCAACATCGTGGGCAAGCCTATGGCGAACCTGCTTTCGGCCAAGGGTGAAGGGGCAGACTGCACTGTCACTCTCTGCCATAGCCGTACACCTGATTTGAAACACTTTACACTGGATGCCGACATAATAATCGCAGCATTGGGCCATCCGAAATTCCTCACTGCAGATATGGTAAAGCCTGGTGCCGTAATAATAGACGTGGGCATAACCAGGGTTGAGGACAAGAGCAAAAAATCGGGTTTCCGTCTTCAGGGAGACGTGGATTACGAGAATGTGGCGCCTATCGCTTCATATATAACCCCCGTGCCGGGCGGTGTAGGCCCCATGACAATTGTCTCGCTTTTGAAAAATACGGTTGCGGCCTCAAAGATAAGGCAGGCACGCAAATAAATATCATACAAACGCCACCATGAACATGTTTAAGAGAATATTTGCCTTTTACTATAACGGATTCCGTGATATGACGGTAGGCAAGTCTTTGTGGCTCATTATTCTCATAAAACTGTTCATAATATTTTTCATACTCAGGCTCTTTTTCTTCAAGCCTGATTTGAGTGACTGCGACTCGCCGCAACAAAAAAGCGACAAAGTGATTGAAAACCTATTAAACTATTGACAATATGATACTTTCTGCATTAATCGATGCCTCGAGGCTGCAATTTGCCCTGACGGCAATGTTTCATTGGGTATTTGTCCCCCTTACCCTTGGGCTTGGCTTTATCATAGCCTTCATGGAGACAAGATATTATCTTTATTCGAAAAAGGATGGGCAGGAAAATCAGCAGAAGGCCCGATTCTGGAAAACACTCACCAAATTCTGGGCCCGCATCTTTGCAGTCAACTTTGCGGTGGGAGTAGCTACAGGCATTATCCTGGAGTTTCAGTTCGGAACAAACTAGAGCAACTATTCCTGGTTTGTAGGCGACATCTTCGGAGCGCCGCTGGCAATCGAGGGCATATTCGCATTCTTTATGGAGAGTACCTTTTTTGCCGTCATGTATTTTGGATGGGACAAGGTGAGCAAAAAGTTCCATCTGGCCTCAACATGGCTTACGGCCATAGGAGCCAACCTCTCTGCAGTATGGATTCTCATTGCAAATGCATGGATGCAATATCCTGTCGGAATGGAATTCAATCCGGAGAGCGCCAGGAACGAAATGGTGGATTTTGCGGAGGTGGTCTTCTCTCCCGTAGCGATGAACAAACTTTTCCATACCGCTACAAGTGCATTCATGCTGGCAAGTGTCGTAGTCATAGGAATAAGCTGCTGGTATCTGCTAAAGGAAAGAAACCGCGAATATGCAGTAAAGAGCATGAAGGTGGCAGCCGTATTCGGCCTTGTATCTGCATTGCTTCTGGCATATAGCGGAGACGGTTCTGCATATAATGTTGCAAAGCACCAGCCGATGAAGCTTGCGGCAATGGAAGGGCTTTACAATGGCGGTAACGGAGCGCCGCTCGTTGGTTTTGCCCTGCTTGATCCCGACAAGAAGATGGGCGACGGGGAAGACCCCTATCTGTTCAGCATCTCTGTCCCCAAGGCTCTCTCTTTTCTGGCTACCAGAGATTTCAACGGTTTTGTCCCGGGAATAGAGGACATTATAAACGGAGGTTATACATATACAGATGCAGACGGGGTCGAGAAGGTTGCCATTCCGTTTGAGCAGAAGCGCGCAAAAGGCCTGATGGCTATCGAAGCCCTGAAAGAGTATAACAGGGCTGCAAATACTGGAAATGATTCATTGAAAATGCAGGCCGCTGCGGCTCTGGAAGAGAATTTCAGTTATTTCGGTTACGGATATCTTGAATCAGCGGAAGACAGCGTGCCGCCTGTAGCGTTGACATTCTATGCGTTCAGGGTAATGGTGATTCTGGGCGGCTATTTCATCCTTTTCTTCATTGTAATTCTATACATGCTTAAAAAAGGCTGTTTTGCCGCAGCGGGCAAGCGGATAAAATGGTTCCTTTACCTTGCGGTTGCAAGTGTACCCCTCGTATATATATGTTCACAGTCGGGGTGGATAGTGGCCGAGGTGGGCAGACAGCCCTGGACAATACAGGACCTGCTTCCTGTTCAGGCTGCCGTTTCCGGCGTGTCGGCTTCGAACGTATATACTACCGTAGTAATCTTCTTCGTGCTCTTTACAGTACTTCTTGTTGCAGAGTTGAAGATTATGTTCAATCAGATAAAAAAAGGCTTTGAGAACATTAAATAAACCGGGCTATGGAAACACTATATTTTTTACAGCATTATTGGTGGGCAGTGGTTTCTCTTCTTGGTGCGCTGCTGGTATTCCTGCTTTTTGTCCAGGGAGGGCAGACTCTCCTTTTCGGAACAGCCACAGACGAGGAGGACAGAAAGGCGCTGATTTCTGCCTTTGGCCATAAATGGGAGATAACCTTTACCACACTGGTGACATTCGGCGGAGCAGCATTTGCCTCATTTCCTCTCTTTTATTCCACAAGTTTCGGAGGGGCATACTGGCTGTGGATTCTGATATTGCTGCTGTTTGTGCTGCAGGCCGTCTCCTACGAGTTCAGAAACAAGGTCTCGAACCTGCTGGGCCGCAAGACTTATGATATGTTCCTCTATTTGAACGGGCTGTTTGGTACGATACTTTTAGGAGTAGCGGTAGGCACGCTTTTCAGCGGAGGAGCCTATGCCTTGGACAGGATGAACATTACCGATACGGCGGCTGCAACAGTCTCGTACTGGACGAACGATACCATGGGGCTCGAAGCCATAACCGATCCGTTCAACCTTCTGCTTGGAATTGTGCTTTTCTGGCTGGCCCGCATTCTTGGGCTGCTTTACGTGATAAACCAATATTCCGGTTGTGCGGAGCGCTCAGATCTGATTTATCGATGCAAGGTGCAGCTTAAAGTCTATCCTGTAGCATTTGTGCTTGCTTTCGTGCTCTTTCTTGCAGTACTTTTTCTAAAGACAGGATATGAAGTAGACCCGTCGACAGGCTATATAAGTGCGGTAAAATATAAATATTTCCTGAATATGACGGAACTTGTCTGGCCACTGGTGCTTCTGCTTGCAGGAGTGGCGGCGGTCCTTGCCGGGCTGGCAGGGGCTATGTTCGGAAAACCATCAGGCTGGCTCTCCAGAAACAGCTTTTATGTAACGGGCGCAGGTGCAGTGCTTGCTGTATGGCCGATACTGATATGTGCGGCATTCAACAATACAGCATATTTCCCTTCCACAGCATCGCTGCAGGATTCTCTCACGCTGTATAACAGCTCTTCGAGTGAATTTACACTGAAGGTAATGGCGTATGTCTCACTGGCAGTTCCTTTCGTGCTGGCATATATAATCATGGTCTGGAGAAAAATGGGGCGCAGTGTCCCCTCTAAAGGCGTGAAGGCATGAAGCGGATAAGACTGGGTCTGCTGCCCAAGGTAATAATCGCAATAGCTGTTGCAATAGCCTGTTCTACTTTCTTTCCCGATTTCCTGAACAGAATATTTGTAACCGTAAATGTTCTGATAGGGAATTTCATAAATTTCATAATCCCTCTGATTATTGTGGGGCTGATAGTCCCGGGTATAGCGGAAATCGGCAGCGGGGCAGGAAGGCTTCTTGGCATGACTGTCGCCATAGCCTATATTTCGACGCTGATTGCCGGTTTCTTCTCATATTTTACCTGCGATGCCGTATATCCATATATTCTGGAGACAGGTTCGGCTTTCGGAGAGTACGGCGATATTTCGTCAAACGCCATAAAGCCTTATTTTACGGTTGAAATGCCGCCGGTTATGGATGTCACGGCAGCACTGATTATCTCATTTGTCCTTGGGCTGGGGATAGTCGCACTGAAAGGAAATGCCCTAAGACATGCCTTTTCGGAGTTCGGGGAGATGATAACGGTTATCATAACCAAAGTGATTGTTCCTGTTCTGCCGCTTTACATATTCACCATTTTCCTGAAGATAGGCGCGGAAGGACAGGTTGGAGTAATACTCGGCATGTTCATAAAGGTGATTCTGCTCATTTTTGTCATGCACATACTCATGCTGCTGTTTCAGTTTGCAGTGGCCGGCCTGATTTCCAGAAAAAACCCTTTCAAGGCTCTTTATACCATGTTGCCTGCATATATGACGGCTTTGGGTACGCAGTCTTCTGCGGCAACAATTCCGGTGACGTTGGCGCAGGCAAAGAAAAACGGCATAAATGAAGATATTGCAGGATTCGTAATACCCCTTTGTGCAACCATCCACCTTTCAGGCAGTATATTGAAGATTGTTGCATGTGCGGTTGCAATAATGTGGGCCGGAGGAATAGGATACTCTCTTGAACTGTATGCCGGTTTCATATGCATGCTGGGGATTACCATGGTTGCAGCACCGGGAGTTCCGGGAGGAGCCATCATGGCTTCGCTCGGGCTGCTTTCCTCAATGCTGGGGTTCGACGAAACGCTTCAGGGACTTATGATAGCGCTTTATATAACGATGGACAGTTTCGGTACGGCAGGAAACGTTACCGGAGACGGGGCTATCGCAATGATTATAGACAAGATTTATAAACGGAGGACAGAATGAAAAGACTTTTGGTTTTTTTCGCGCTTTTTGCAATCATCTGCTCTTGCAGCAGCCCGAGGGAGGGTAAATACAGAGTCAGTATATATGCGACAAATGATCTTCACGGTAAGTTTTTCGACAGCCTGTATTCTGGCAATAAGGCAAACCGTGTCTCTATGGCCAATATTTCTGCCTATATGAAAGAGCGCAGGGCCTCCGACGGAGAGGAGAATATCGTATTTCTCGATCTCGGAGACGCACTGCAGGGAGACAATGCCTCATATTATTCGAATTTCATTGACACTAACCGCAACGATGGACACCATCTGTTTGCCCGCATTGCAGAATATATGGGATATGATGCCCTGGTTGTAGGAAACCATGATATTGAGACAGGACATCCGGTTTACGACAGGTTGCTTGACGAACTGCATGTCCCGTATCTGGCGGCAAACTCTCTCAAAAACGACGGTTCAGGCAGTTATTTTGATGAGTATGCCATTATAAGGCGCGGCGGGCTTAAGATTGCGGTCATCGGCATGACAAACCCCAACATAAAATCGTGGCTGGACGAGTCGCTGTGGAGCGGAATGCATTTTGTGGAAATAGAGCATCTGGCTGATTCGCTTGTCAGGAGTGTCAAGGCAGCAGAGAACCCAGACGTGACAATCCTTGCAATTCATGCCGGACTCGGAGACGGGAGCAACGATTTGGAAAATCCGGCCAGATATCTGGCTTCAAAACTGCAGGGCGTAGACGTGATATTTGCCGCACATGACCATCAGATGTGTTGCGAAAAGATTTTCAACGGAACAGATTCAACACTCCTTCTTGAAGGTGCATGCCGCGCCCAGTACCTGTCTCATGCAGATATTGAACTGGAATTCTCTGCAGATTCCATTGTGGGCAAGCGTATCTGCGGAGAACTTGTCCCTATGGAGGGAGTGGAAAAATGCGGGGACTACCTTGCATGCTTCAAGGATTACTTCAACAGGGTAAAGAGTTTTACAAACCGGAAAGTCGGCACACTTGAAAAGGATATGCAGACGTGCGATGCATATTTCGGCCCGTCAGACTATATGAGCCTCATACATTCGATCCAGCTCAATGCTTCCGGTGCCGACATTTCATTTGCCGCCCCTCTTACGACCAACGGGCTCATAAAGGCCGGCGATTTTGACTTTCAAGGACTTTTTACAATATATCCTTTTGAAAACCAGCTTTTCGTAATCGAACTCGACGGCGGGCAGATAAAAGATTATCTGGAATACAGTTACAACTGCTGGATTGCCACGATGAAGCATAAAGATGACCATATCATTAATCTTGTGCATGATACTTCTGCGGGCGGGTATTCATTCAGGAACATGCCCTACAATTTTGATTCAGCGGCAAATATCGAGTATGAAGTAGATGTAAGGCAGCCTTTCGGGAAGAGAATTGCAATAAAGGGAATGACAGACGGCAGGCCATTTCATGCAGATTCGCTCTATACCGTAGCCCTTTCATCTTACAGGGCAAGCGGCGGAGGTGACTTGCTGGTGCAGGGAGCCGGAATCGCCGCAGATTCACTTTCCTCAATTGTGGTAAAGAAACTGGATGACTTGCGGACCCTTATCTACAACATGTACACAAGTGGTGAAGACAAGAATATAAAGGACTGGGACAACTGGAAGTTCGTTCCTGAAAGCTGGACAGCCGATGCGCTCAAGCGTGACAAGACGCTGCTTTTTCCCCAGGCAAGGTAAGTCGCGGCATTTTCGAATCATATATAAAAGGGGCTGTGTCAAAATGAATGTTTTGATGCAGCCCCTTTAAGGTGTGTAAGAATTAGCAAAATGCAAGGCATTGAGGATGAGGGCGACAAGAGTTTACTGGAGTAAATGACTTAGCCCGAATTCCGAAAATAATTATGTAAGCCTATTTTGCAAAACTTACAGAACGGGTTTCGCGTATTACGGTAATCTTTACCTGCCCCGGATATACCATTTCGTCCTGTATCTTCTTTGCGATTTCCGTAGAAAGTTTCTCTGCCTCCTGGTCTGAGACCTGTTCGCTTCCCACGATGACACGCAGTTCCCTGCCGGCCTGGATAGCATAGGTCTTTGTAACGCCAGGGTAGGAGAGTGCAATGTTTTCCATATCCTGCAGTCTCTTGATATATGACTCTATGACCTCTCTTCTTGCACCTGGCCTTGCTCCTGAGATGGCGTCTCCTACAAGTACAAGGGGGGAGAGCAGAGAACTCATCTCCACCTCTTCATGGTGAGCGCCTATTGCATTGCAGATCTCGGGTTTTTCCTTGTATTTTTCAGCTATCTTCATGCCGAGTATTGCATGAGGCAGTTCGTTCTCCTCCTCTGTCGCAACCTTGCCTATGTCATGCAGCAGGCCGGCCCTTTTTGCGGCTTTGGGGTTGAGTCCAAGTTCTGCAGCCATTATTGAGCAGATGTTGGCGACTTCGCGTGAATGCTGAAGAAGATTCTGGCCGTATGACGAACGGTACTTCATTCTTCCTATCATTTTTACGAGCTCTATATGCAGGCCGTGCACTCCCAAATCTATGCAGGTGCGTTTGCCTGTCTCCATGATTTCATCATCGAGCTGTTTCTGTACCTTTGCAACAACCTCCTCTATGCGGGCCGGGTGGATACGTCCGTCTGTCACAAGCTGGTGAAGTGCAAGTCTTGCAACCTCTCTTCTGACAGGATCGAATGCAGAAAGCAGTATTGCCTCAGGTGTGTCGTCCACTACGATTTCCACTCCTGTGGCTGCTTCCAATGCTCTGATATTGCGTCCTTCACGCCCGATAATGCGCCCTTTGATTTCATCGCTCTCAATGTTGAATACCGTAACTGCATTTTCTATGGCTGTTTCAGATGCCGTACGCTGTATGGTATTGATGATTATTCTTTTAGCCTCTTTCGACGCTGTGAGCCGGGCCTCATCCATTATATCGTTTATGTAAGACATGGCTTCGGTCCTTGCCTCATCCTTCATCTGCTGTATGAGCTGTGCCTTGGCTTCTGCGGCAGACATGCCTGCAACATTCTCGATTTTTTCAATCACCTCCTGCTTGAGTTTTTCATACTCTTCAGACTTCTTGTTCACTATTGAAAGCTGGTGCGTAATGTTTTCCTTTATCCTGTCTATTTCGCCCTGCCTTCTTGCAATTTCATTATTTTGCTGATTGAGAATGAGCTCTTTCTGCTTTACACGATTTTCAATCTGTTGGATGTTGCTGTTTTTCTCGTTTATGTACTGCTCATGTTCGCTCTTGAGCTGCAGGAACTTCTCCTTTGCCTGGAAAATCTTCTCCTTTTTAATGCTTTCGCCTTTAGCCTGAGCCTCCTTGAGAATTTCCTCCTTCTTCTTTTTCAAGAATATATTATTGACAAAATAGAAGCCTATGCCAGCACCTGCCATGGCACCTATCAGTGAAACGATAATGATTGTAACTGTTTCCATTGTGTGTATATATATTTGTTAAACATGCCTCAACCGACAACACACAAGGTAAAAAAGAAGCCGTTAAACAATGCTGTTTTCAGAAAAACCTGAAAATGTATGATTTGAGCTTCGGTTGTTAACGCAAACTTCCAGCGTCCCGCAAGCGGAATCCCCTGTTAAGGGTAACCCAGGCCTGTTTTTGTTAGCCGATCACTCGGTTTTGTTAATAAATGTTGATTTTCGCAAAGAGCAATCGTTTAACGGCTTGAGGATTGAATATATTCTGTCAACTGTTTATCCAATGACTCAAGGCTCTCCATGAGCCTTTCCGTCTCATTGTTTTTTCTGTTTTCCATCAGTTCCGTTGCTATGGACAACGTTGCCATGGCAAGATAGTCCTGATCGTCACTGTTAATCCCTCCGGAAAAATTCTGCTTCAGCCTGTTGACGGTTTCATCAACCTTTTTGGCTGCCAACCTTAAAATCTCCTCCTGGGAAGCTTCTACCTTGAGTGCATAAGTCTTCCCTGCAATAGTGATTCTAATACGTTGTGTCTCTTCCATTATCAATTATTTAGCAGAGAGATACATTTATCAATTTCCCTAACAATTCTGGCAATTCTTTGTCTGGCCTCTTTTATATCTTGTGATGATGCTTCAAAAGCAGTCGTCAGTTGTTTCTTTTCTAATTTGTCTTCCAGTTCCTTTACTTTCGTTTTATATTTTTCCAAATCCGTCATGGTTTCAGAGAGCTTCCTTTCAAGTTCTCCCTTCTCGAAAAGGGCTGCTTCATAACATGATATGATATGTTCTATGTGCCCTTTGAGTTTTGAAACTATTTGACTCTCTTCACCCATGATACATTTGCTGCAAAGTTAAGAATAAAATGGATAAATCGCTAAACCTTATTGATGATTTTTACATTATTTATGCCTGTTTCAATGGCCTGTACGTTAATCCCTATAAGGTGGTGGCTTCTTTCCGGTATGGACTTTTTCAACCCGAGAACGATATTTTCCATTGAAATGACCGGTTTCATTTTCAGAAATGCACCCAGGACAACCATGTTGTAGGTCTTTGTATTGCCAAGCAGTGCACTTTCGTTTGCAGCATCGATGGTGCATATCGTAATGTCTTGCCTTGACGGGGGAATTGTTATGCCGTTTGGATCATATATAAGCAGCCCTCCAGGTTTTACTGCCGGCCCGAACTTGTCCATGGACTGCTGGTTAAGGATTATCGCCGTATCAAACCTGGCCAGAACCGGTGAGCTTATCTTGCTGTCGCTTATTATGACCGTTACGTTGGCGGTGCCGCCTCTCATTTCCGGACCGTACGACGGCATCCATGTAACCTCCTTGTCCTGCATTATTCCAGAGTATGCAAGTATTTTCCCCATAGAGAGGACCCCTTGTCCTCCGAATCCGGCTATTATTATCTCTTCTTTCATAAAAATCTTTTATCTGTCTTTTACGTCTCCAAGAGGATAGAACGGAAACATGTTCTCCTCCATCCATTTGTTGGCCTTGACTGGCGTGAGTTTCCACCCTGAGTTACAGGTGCTTACAATTTCCACAAATGATGTTCCCTTGTTGAGCATCGAATTTTCGAAAGCTTTCCTTATTGCTTTCTTGCACTTTCTTACCGCCTGTGGAGTGTGGGCAGACTGTCTGGTCACATAGCACGTGCCGTCGAGCTTTGCCACGATTTCGGTCATTTTGAGTGGAAAGCCGTTCAGGTCTGAGCGTCGTCCGTATGGAGTGGTGGAGGTAATCTGGCCAAGCAGTGTCGTGGGGGCCATCTGTCCGCCTGTCATGCCGTATATCGCATTGTTTATAAATATGATTACTATGTTCTCACCTCTGTTGCATGCATGAATGACTTCTGCCGTGCCTATTGAGGCAAGATCTCCGTCTCCCTGATATGTAAAGACATATTTATAGGGGTTGAGCCTTTTTACGGCAGTGGCAAGTGCAGGGGCCCTGCCGTGTGCCGCCTGCTGCCAGTCTATGTCGATATAGTTATATGCAAAGACCGCACATCCGACCGGCGATATACCGATGGTCTTCTCTTGTATTCCCATGTCTTCTATTACCTCGGCTATCATTTTGTGTACCACTCCATGGGTACAGCCGGGGCAGTAGTGCATTACAGTATCTGTAAGCAGAGGAGTCTTGCTGTAAACCAGATTCTCCTCCTTTATCAAATCTTCTCTCTCCATAATCTCCTAATTGATGTTTTTCTTGAATTCCTCCAGTATCTGATCTGGAGAGGGGACCATTCCTCCATATCTGCCGTAGAAATTTACCGGTATTCTTCCGTTGACCGCGAGTCTCACGTCTTCAACCATCTGTCCGGCACTCAACTCCACGACAAGCATAGTCTTTACCTTCTGCGCAAAGGCTTCAATTTCCCTTTTGGGGAACGGATAGAGTGTTACAGGACGCAGCAGCCCGGCTTTTATCCCCTGTTCGCGGGCCATGTCTGTTACTGTTTCCGCAATGCGGGACATGCTGCCGTACGCTATGATCAGATGTTCGGCATCTTCTGTCCTGTATGTGGAGTACATAACCTCATTTTCTTCGATTTTCCGGTGTTTTTCTATAAGTTTCAGGTTGAATTTTTCCTGAACCGGAGCTTCAAGTGCCAGTGAAGTTATTATGTTACGCTTTCTGTCGGTCTTCTTTCCTGTTGTAGCCCAGTTGCCGCACTCCGCTTCGATTTCCGCTTCGCTTCTGCGTGGTTTTGCCGGGCCGAGCTCCACTTTTTCCATCATCTGTCCGATTACTCCATCGGCCAGAATCATGGCCGGTATCCTGTATTTGAATGCAAGGGTAAATGCCTTGTCTACAAAATCATACATCTCCTGTACCGATGCCGGGGCCAGTACAATCAGCCTGTAGTCTCCATGTCCTCCACCCTTTACACACTGGAAGTAATCTGCCTGGCTCGGCTGTATGGTGCCAAGCCCCGGGCCTCCGCGCATTACATCTACCACCAGGCAGGGGAGTTCAGCTCCTGCCAGGTAACTGAGCCCCTCGCACATGAGACTGATTCCCGGGCTGCTGGACGAGGTCATGACTCTCTTGCCTGTCGCTGCGCCTCCATACAGCATGTTTATTGAGGCCGTCTCGCTTTCCGCTTGCAATACCACCATGCCGGTGCTCTCCCACGGCTGTTGCTCCATCAGTGTCTCCATTATTTCAGACTGTGGTGTTATGGGGTAGCCGAAATAGCCGTCGCAGCCGCACCTGATGGCTCCAAAGGCTATGGCCTCGTTTCCTTTCATCAATAATTTTTCTGCCATGTCTTGTCTCCTTTTTTTTGTCAGATTCTGCTTCTGTAAACCTTTACAATTGCAGAATCCGGACATACAACCGCACAGTTTGTACATCCGGTGCAGTTGTCGTTTGCAATATATACGTAATTATATCCTTTTCCGTTTACCTCCCTGGATAGGGCAAGTGCCTTGGACGGGCAGTTTATCACACATATCCCGCAACCTTTGCATATCTGCCTGTCTATAATAACCGTTCCTTTTACAGCCATCTCATTTTCCATTTAAAAAATCCAAACTTCTTGTAACCTGTTCCACAATGTGGTTCCATCTTAGTATTATGCCTATTATCAAAATTACCGCCAGTACGATCATACCCTGCATAAAGGGAGTCGCGCTTTTAAATTTGTTTGCCAATTTGTTGAAAAATGTTTTGATCATTAATCTTTTCTGCTTTTATAACAGGTGTTTATAATATTTTAGCCAATTTTGATTCCGGCACATAAATTTATAAAATAATTGTGGTATGTCAATCAATATTGATACCGTAATTTAAAAAATCTGAAAACTCTTTTGCAGGTTTATGCCTTTCAGCGGTGTAATCGAATAAAAACCAGTGGCGTTGCCCGTCGTAATCCAGGTAGAAATAATTTATGGTACGTGAAGAGGCATCGAAATGCGGGTTGGGGACCTCATTCTTTTCTATGTGCCATTTGCGCAGAGGGCCTGCAGGTTCCTTTTTGAGTGAAAGTCCGGCTCTTACCCAGAAAAGGGTGAAAAGGGTCAGCAGATTTGGGTGGTTTTTCTTACAGAACCCGTAGAGTAATAATGATTTGCCTTCTGCACTATATGGGG